>CAZOFA010000133.1:0-2594 GCA_964578975.1 uncultured Coxiellaceae bacterium | reverse complement strand
TATGCAGCGGCCTGCAAAGCCGTGGACGCCGGTTCGATTCCGACTCCAGCCTTCGAATTTGCCCGGGTGGCGGAATAGGTAGACGCAAGGGACTTAAAATCCCTCGGGGGGTAACTCCCGTGCCAGTTCGATTCTGGCCTCGGGCACCATTATGGATAATCAGTATGACATTCGTCGTAACAGAGCAATGTATTCGTTGTAAGTATACTGACTGCGTTGAAGTGTGTCCGGTGGATTGTTTTTACGAAGGTCCTAATTTTCTTGTTATTAAACCCGATGAATGCATTGATTGCGCCTTGTGTGAACCCGAGTGCCCGGTGAATGCAATTTATTCTGAAGATGATCTTCCTGAAAAATATCAATTGTATTTGCCACTCAATAAAGAACTCGCTGAAAAATGGCCTAACATTAATCGTCGCATTGATCCACCCGCTGATGCAGATCAATGGCAACAGGTTGACGATAAATTAAAACTTCTTGAAAAATGAATTTATCCGATATTTTGGAAGAAAATGGATTATTAAGTGAAGCCATCGAAGGCTTTAGTCCACGTGTATCGCAACAAAAAATGGCGGAAGCGATTGAAAAAACAATTGCATTAGATGCGCAATTAATTGTAGAAGCGGGCACGGGTACGGGTAAAACATTTGGTTATTTAATTCCAATTTTCCGTGCGGAAAAGAAAACCATTATTTCCACCGGCACCAAAAATTTACAAGATCAATTATTTTTTAAAGATATTCCTGTCATCAAAAAAATTTTATCGCATCCTGCTCGCGTCGTGTTATTGAAAGGTCGCGCGAATTATCTTTGCAAACAGCGCTTGGAACATAATTTATTAGATGGTCGATTTGTTTCTCGGCAAATTGTCGGTGAATTACAAATCATTAATGAATGGGCTGCTCTCACTGACACGGGTGATATTTCTGAATTACATAACATTGCAGAAGATTCTCAGGCTTGGCCGTATGTCACAAGCACAGTCGATAATTGTTTAAATCAAGATTGTCCATTTTACAAATCATGTTTTGTCGTGAAAGCGCGTCAACAAGCATTGAATGCAGATATTGTCATCGTCAATCATCATTTATTTTTTGCTGATATGGTCTTGCAAGAAGAAGGTTTTGGGGAATTGTTACCAGGGGCTGATGTCATTGTATTTGATGAAGCCCATCATTTGCCGGATGTCGCGTCACATTTTTTTAGTACGGTGTTGACTGGGCGTCAATTGATTGAGTTGGCGCGTGATACAGAATCTGAAGTCATCAAAACAGCAGCTGACATGCGTAGTATCATTGAGCAAACTGATTTGCTGCAAGTGGCAACCCATGAAATGCGTTTGGCATTAGGCTCTGAATTACGACGCGCCCCATGGCCTGAACCGGTATCGCCAATACTCGACAAAAGTATTCAACAAATTCAACACATACTGGGTTCATTAGAAGAATTATTAAAACTCGCCGCTGTGCGCAGCAAAGGTTTAGAAAGTTGTTGGCGACGCGCCATCATTGTGATTGAACGTTTTAATTTTCTCACACAACCAACGACAAAAGATTCCGTGCACTGGTTTGAAACGCACACGCAAAGTTTTACTTTGCAATTAACGCCCATGATAGTGGCAGAAAATTTTAAGAAATTCATTGAAGATAAAAAACGTGCATGGATTTTTACTTCAGCGACATTGTCGGTAAAAAATAGTTTTCAATTATTTGTTGATACACTTGGATTACACGATGCATTGCAATTGCAATTAAAAAGTCCATTCGATTATCAAAAACAAGCTTTACTGTATGTGCCACGTGGTTTACCTGATCCGCATGCGTCACATTACATTGAAGCGTTAATTGACGCAGTCATTCCTGTGTTAGAAATCACGCAAGGCAAAGCGTTTTTATTATTTACCAGTTACAGAGCGATGGATCTTGCCGCCAATTTATTGCATGAACGTGTTTCATTTCCATTGTTATTACAAGGCACAAGTCCAAAGAAAAAATTAATTGAACAATTTAAAGCGCATGGAAATGCAGTTTTGTTGGGAACCAGTAGTTTTTGGTATGGGGTTGATGTGCGTGGTGATGCATTATCGTGTGTGGTGATTGATAAATTACCCTTTGCTGCACCCGAAGATCCTATTTTGAAAGCACGCATTCAGATGCTACGCAAACAAGGCATTGATCCCTTTCAAACATATCAATTACCGAATGCTGTGTTAACGCTGAAACAAGGAGCAGGGCGTTTGATTCGCGATTATGACGATCGCGGTATTCTGATGATTTGCGATCCGCGTTTAGTGGGTTCACGTTATGGCGATGCTTTTTTGCAAAGCTTGCCTGATATGTCACGGACACGTGATTTAGAAAAAGTGAAAGAATTTTATCTGAATCAACATGCATAGCCTCCGTCATTGCGAGGAGCGTTAGCGACGAAGCAATCCAGGTTTTTGCGCTAAATATCTAACTTAAAACTTGGGATTGCTACGTCGCTAACGCTCCTCGCAATGACGGGCAAAATTATATTCTCACCCACGCCACTACACCGATTCGGATGCTTAATGTTGTCATAACTCACTAAAACCCGCGTTGCTTTCCCAATAA
>CAZOFA010000132.1:0-2827 GCA_964578975.1 uncultured Coxiellaceae bacterium | reverse complement strand
CTTTTTTGTGCGATGGGTAATGGCACCGGTTATCAAGATAGTGCACAAGCTATTTATCGCAGTTTTAAATTTCGTAGTCAGCAAATTGAAAATAAATTTGGTAGTGGTACGAGCAATCCTGCGGTGTTCGGACAATTGATTTTAGAATATAAATCTAATCAACCGGAATCTCAAGTTGATGTGCTAAAAGATATTCGCATGCTTCCTTCTTACACTAAATTTAAAGTGCAATTAGATGCATGGGCTGCTGCAGCATTAGAAGAGCTTGCGGCAGAAGCGCAATAAGCACAACGCTTCGAGATGCGTTTTCGCTTCTCGAAAGTGATAACACAAATGATAATTCCTCAAGATAATGGATGTTAACGAGGGACCCTATGATAAATGTTGTTGACCCAATTCTTGATGGCATTGATTCAGTGTTAGCTTGGTTTAGTACCGAGTTAAAACAAACAGCCGAATCTTATTGTGATTTAGAAACAGCAGACAATAAAACAACGTTAGTTGCACGCGATGGCTCATTGATTTCAGTGATTCGCGTGTTTGGTGTGACCAAGTTGATTGGCACCGACGAATTTAATTCAATTCATAGCGGCTTAACGCAAAGCTTGCAAGCCACGTTAAAGCGCGCCGGTCATGTCGTACAAGTTTATTTTTCCTATGATCGTGCGGCGGTGAAGCCAGAAATTGAAGACATCCTTTCTCCTGCAAAAGCAACCGCCAAACGCTTAAAATTAAATTTAGATGATTTATTTAAAGAGCGCGTGGATTACATTTCTAAATTTTGCGCGCATGAAGAATTATATTTTGTTCTGTGGACGCGACCCTATTCTTTAACCAACGAGCAAATGCAACGTGCTGGTAAAGAAAAATTAAAATATATTCGTGAAAATAAAATTCCGCCTTTTAAAAACGGACAAAATCTTATTGCTGCTATTCCCGATTTACGTGAAGCGCATTCTTCGTTTGTTCGATCATTGGTGACCGATTTAAATGCGTTAAATGTTTATTCGCAATTACTGGAAGTGCATGATGCATTGTATGCGGTGCGTCATTCCGCCGATCCGGATTTTACTGACAAAAATTGGCGCCCATCACTTCCGGGTGATCCGATTCCGATGCGTGAAGCGCGACCATTAGCAAATGAACTGTCAGGGTTAATGTGGCCACCCATTTCGCGACAAATTTTCCCACGCGATGCGACAGCGATTGATTTACGCACGATTCGTATCGGTGATCGAATTTATACACCCTTATTTATTGATTTGTTCCCGCAAGAATTAAAATCTTTTATGAGTTTGTTGAGCCGCACTTTACCCACTCAAGTGCCCTGGCGCATGTCATTTTTGATTGAAAGCGGTGGACTTGCGACCATTCGTTTCAAATCGGTGATGGCGAGTATATTAAGTTGGACATCAGCACAAAATGCATTAGTCCATAATGCAGCGCAATTACTTCGTAATATTGAAACAAATACGGATGATGCAGTCGTTAAATTACAAGTCAGTTTTGCCACATGGGCACCTGAAGGCAATATTCGTTTGCTAAGAACACGTTCAGCAGAATTAGCCAAAGCAGTGGAAGGATGGGGCACCTGCGAAGTGTCTGAAGTATCAGGTGATGTGTTTGCAGGTGTTGCGTCGAGTATATTGGCATTTAATGCAAACAGTGTGGCGACCGCATCAGTCGCACCTCTTTCCGATGTGGTATACATGTTACCGTTTGTGCGACCGGCCTCCGCATGGCAATTTGGCGCAGTGTTGCTCCGTTCACCGGACGGGAAACCGTGGCCTTATCAACCCGGTTCTGCGCAGCAAACGACATGGATTGATTTGATGTACGCGCGACCAGGTTCAGGTAAATCCGTGTTGTCTAACTCGATTAATCTTGCATTATGTTTATCGGGTGGTATTCAACGATTACCGCGCATTGCGATTATTGATATTGGTCCTTCGAGTAGTGGATTAATCTCATTATTAAAAGAAGCATTGCCGACCGATGTACGACACTATGTTGCCTATCATCGTTTGCGCATGACGCAGGACTATGCGATCAATCCTTTCGACACACAATTAGGTTGCCGCTATCCAACCGCACAAGAGCGTGGATTTTTAGTTAATTTTATTACGTTGTTATCAACACCTTTAGGTGCTGAACGTCCGTACGACGGTGTCTCAGACATGGCGGGTTTAGTCGTGGATGAGCTTTACAAATATTTAGCTGACGATGGCAAGCCCCATCTTTACACCAAAGGTTTGGAACCTTTGTTAGATGATATTTTAACGGAAATTGGTTTTGTGTTAGATGAACACACCACCTGGTGGGAAGTCACCGATGCCATGTTTTTAGCAGGGTTTCATCATGAAGCCATGTTAGCACAACGTTATGCAGCACCCCTGTTGCCTGATGCAGCAGCCATTTGTCGCACACAAGCCATCGAAGATTTATACGGACTGGTCAAAGCACCCACTGGCGAACCATTGATTCAAGCGTTTGGTCGCATGATTTCAAGCGCGGTACGTGAATATCCTATTTTGTCCGGTGTGACGCGTTTTGATATTGGTGATGCACGCGTGATTTCACTGGATCTGGATGAAGTCGCAAAAAGTGGTGGTGAGGCGGCTGAACGTCAAACCGCAGTCATGTACATGTTAGCGCGATATGTATTAGCGCGTCATTATTACTTAACCGAAGATGCGTTAAGCGATTTTCCCGATGCTTATCGTGAGTTTCACCGTGTACGCATCGGAGAAATTCGCGAAGACCCCAAGCGAATTGTTTACGACGAATTTCATCGCACCTCGAAAGCGCGCGCGGTGCGTGATCAAGT
>CAZOFA010000131.1:0-2834 GCA_964578975.1 uncultured Coxiellaceae bacterium | reverse complement strand
GATTTTCATCCTTTGCCAAAACCGGT
This sequence comes from uncultured Coxiellaceae bacterium, assembly GCA_964578975.1. Lineage (GTDB taxonomy): Bacteria > Pseudomonadota > Gammaproteobacteria > DSM-16500 > DSM-16500 > CAYRUP01. The sequence goes on along the minus strand of CAZOFA010000131.1, from coordinate 2,808 downwards.
TTGATACAGTCACGATAAAAATCAAAGTATTCCCTTATAATCCATCTTAATTGTTTTTCATCAAACTGTTTTGCAATAACGATTGCATGTTTGGCGTCAACGAGTATTGCCAATTTAAAATCTTCGATCGCAGCGGCATGGTTTCCCGATTCAGCCTGCGATTTCGCTCGATCAAAATAACATTTTGCTTGATCGGACGCATTTTCAAATTGTGGAATGAGTTTTGTGAGTAACCGAATAGCGAATGCATGTGAGTCTGATGATCCTATTATTTGTAATAGATTCGCAGTAAGATATTCAGCATCTTTTTTTAAGGGATGATTTTCCGGATACAGTTTGAGGGCTTGTCTAACGCTCTCTAAAGCCGATATGATTTTTAAACGTGTCTTATAGAATTGAGCTCGTGCAAAATACACCTTTGCTTTGTCAATAGGATCTGTGAAATGGGTGATGGCGCGATAAAAATCTCGCGAGGCTAATTTATCTTTGTTTCGTTTAGTATACGCTATAGCTCGTAAAAAATAACAATTCGCTGTCTCATGCGGTTTTTCATCGAATAAATCGATGGCTTTGGTGAATTCAGCGATGGCTTTTTTATAACAACCTTGTTTCTGATAAATTTCTCCTATTGCCAGATGGGATCGCGCTTTAAAAATAGTATCCTTTGTGACATCTTTTTCAATGACCTCACGAAAAAGTTTTTTTGCTTGACGATATTCCTCAGAAAAAGAATATTCAGCCTCAAAATAGTGATCGCCTTGTTGTTGATAAGCGACGGCTAAATGATACAGACATTTTATTTTTTCGACGTTATTATTTGCTTTATCACGAGCCCGCCTGAAATCAATGATCGCATTTGAATAAAATTTTAAATTGAGATACACCTTGCCGCGTTCAAAAGAATCAAAATAGTTCATGAGTTTTGGAATGGCACATGCTTTTTTATAATCGTCTAAAGCCGCTTTCTCATCTCCCATTTTTTGATAAACATTTCCCCGATGGAAATAGGCATCGTTCGGATAAGCTTCTTTTGGTATGGATTCCATTCCTTCAAAAAGTTGAATCGCCTGCGTAAAATTTTCGATAGCGTGCTTTTCATCACCCATCATTTCATAAGCAAAACCTAAATACTTAAAACATCTTGCTATGATATCGTCAGGCAAGTCAGTTTTAAGCGCTTCCTGGTATTTTTCGATAGCCGTTTTGAAAGCGTCCAGATTAAAATGAGAAGTGCCTAACGCAATGAGAATGGGACCTTTATCTTTGGGCAGAGAGTGCAATGCGAGTGCTTTTGTAAAATCATCAATGGCGAGCGCATCTTGTTTTTTTTGTTGATAAATCTTGCCGCGAAACGCATAGCAGTGACCTGTAGCGGTTTCATCACCCGGTGTTGCCTGTTTTATTCCTTCGCTATAAGCATTTAAAGCCAAATCGATCTGATCTTTTTTTGCAAATTCTCTGCCGCTGGCTAACAACTCTCTGGTATTCATAATAAAATGCATTCCTTTTTTTATTAAAAATGGTCACTCAACTTAGCATAACTTAGCTTGTTCACTAAACTGTTTTTACAGAAGTATTACCCCCCTTCTTTTGATAGATACGAAATCATTTTTGACACTGAGAAAATTGGGTTAACATAGCGATAATAAATAGGAGAAACCACTCGATGCTCGTTTGGCTCAGTGAATTATTAGCAAAACATTTTCATTTTTTTCATGTCATTCAATATTTAACATTGCGTGCCATTTTAAGCACGATTACCGCTTTATTGGTGGCTTTATTCGTGGGTCCTGTCATGATTCGGTGGTTGAGTCATTATCATTTTGGCCAAGTGGTTCGTGTGGATGGTCCACAGTCGCATTTATCCAAAGCAGGCACACCGACCATGGGTGGGGCGCTGGTGCTGATCGCGATTATGTTGAGTACTTTATTGTGGGGCGATTTAACGAATCGATACGTCTGGTTAGTGTTAATTGTGACGTTTGGGTTTGGCGTGATTGGCTGGATTGATGACTATCTCAAACTGATTTTGAAAAACAGTCGCGGTTTGGCGGCGCGTTATAAATATCTTTTTCAATCGATTCTGGCCTTGGGTGCCGCCAGTTATCTTTATTTGACAGCCGCAACACCGGCAGGCACAGAATTGGTGGTTCCTTTTTTTAAGGGTGTTGCGATTCCATTGGGCGGTTTTTTTATTGTATTTGCCTATTTTGTCATTGTGGGCTCCAGTAATGCCGTCAATTTAACGGATGGACTGGATGGTCTTGCCATATTACCTGCCGTCATGGTGGCAGCAGCGTTAGGTGTGTTTGCCTATGCCAGTGGAAATATCAATTTTGCCAAATACCTGGCGATTCCTTATGTACCTGGCGCGGGGGAAATCATCGTATTTTGCGGCGCATTGGTGGGGGCGGGTTTGGGATTTCTCTGGTTTAATACGTATCCGGCGCAAGTTTTTATGGGCGATGTCGGGGCTTTATCACTGGGAGCCGCGCTCGGTGTTATTGCGGTCATTGTGCGTCAGGAATTGGTGTTAGTCGTCATGGGCGGTATTTTTGTGTTGGAAACCGTTTCTGTGATTTTACAAGTGGCTTCTTTTAAATTAACCGGTAAACGCATTTTTCGCATGGCGCCGATTCATCATCACTTTGAATTAAAAGGTTGGCCTGAACCTCGCGTCATTGTACGATTCTGGATTATTAGTTTTGTTCTGGTATTATGCGGCCTAGCTACATTGAAATTGCGTTAAGGTGAAATCATGGGTGATTCCAATCAGTTACATGTCATCGTTGGTCTGGGTCATTCAGG
>CAZOFA010000130.1:0-2860 GCA_964578975.1 uncultured Coxiellaceae bacterium | reverse complement strand
TTTGAGTCAGGTCATTCATTAGCGATCAATTTCCCCAAACACGATATCTAAACTAGACAGTATGGCCACCACGTCTGCAATCATGTGCCCGCGGACCATTTCATCCAGTGCTGCCAAATGCGGAAAACCGGCGGCGCGAATTTTTAAGCGGTAAGGTTTGTTTGCACCATCCGAAACAAGATACACACCAAATTCTCCTTTTGGATGTTCAATGGCAGCGTAGGCTTCGCCTGCGGGCAAACAAAATCCTTCCGTCATTAATTTGAAATGATGAATCAGTGATTCCATACTTTCTTTCATGTTGACGCGCGTGGGTGGGGTAATTTTATGATGATCGGAAATCACCGGCCCCGAATTTTTGCGTAACCATTCCACGCACTGACGCATGATGTGATTGGATTGGCGCATTTCTTCCACGCGCACTAAATAACGATCATAGCAATCACCATTCACGCCCACGGGAATATCAAAATCCATTGCATCATACATGGCATACGGTTGTTTTTTACGTAAATCCCATTCGACACCGGATCCTCTTAGCATCGGTCCCGTAAGTCCCAACGCGATGGCGCGCTCAGGTGCAATCACACCAATATCCACTGTACGTTGTTTCCAAATGCGATTATCGGTGAGCAAGGTTTCATATTCATTGATGCGCTCAGGAAAACGTTCGGTGAAATCCCAAATAAAATCGAGCAACGAACCTTGACGATTTGCATTCAGTTTTGCAACTTCTTTTTCGTTGTGCCAACGCGATGCGCGATACTGTGGCATTTGGTCCGGTAAATCGCGATACACACCACCGGGACGATAATACGTGGCATGCATACGCGAACCTGAAACCGCTTCATAACAATCGAGTAATTCTTCACGCTCACGAAAACAATACAAAAACATCGACATCGCACCGATATCCAATCCATGCGCGCCTAACCATAATAAATGATTTAAAATTCGCGTGATTTCATCAAATAATGTGCGAATGTAAAGTGCGCGTATGGGTGGTGTGAGGGCTAATAATTTTTCGATCGCGAGCACATAGCCGTGTTCATTGCACATCATCGACACATAATCTAAACGATCCATGTAACCAATGGTGTGATTGTACGGTTTCGTTTCGGCTAATTTTTCTGTGGCGCGATGTAATAATCCGACATGTGGATCGGCACGCACAATGGTTTCGCCATCCACTTCTAAAATTAAACGCAACACACCGTGCGCTGCTGGATGCTGTGGGCCAAAATTAAACGTGTAATTACGAATTTCTGGTGTTTTTTCCATAAATCACGACTCCCCAGATTCGTAACGATTATCGCGACGAATAACTTTCGGTTCTAAAATACGCGGCTGAATATTCACGGGTTCATAAATCACGCGCTGTAATTTCGCATCGTAACGTGGCTCAACATGTCCACTGAGCGGAAAATCTTTGCGGAACGGATGTCCGACAAAACCATAATCCGTCAAAATGCGGCGCAAATCAGGATGGCCAACAAATACAATTCCGAACAAATCAAAAGCTTCGCGCTCAAACCAATTAGCGGATGGCCAAATATGCACGACTGAGGCGACTTTTGGATTATGTTGATCTAAGTTGACGCGAATGCGGATGCGTTGATTGAGCGTCAAGGATAATAAATGATAAACGGTGGCAAAACGTGGACGAGTTAATTGCGCATGCTGCATCGCGTGTTGATCAACACCGCGTTCAAAACCGCTGGATGTCGCAGAATTTGTTTCCCATTCTGATAATCCATAATGTAAATAATCGACGCCACACACATCGACCAGCATATTAAAATTAAATTCTTTTTCATCGCGCAGTGCTAAACACACTTCCAATAAATATTCTGGAAGTACTTCGATAGTTAATTCATGACGCTCAGAATGAATTTGCTGAATGGATGCGCCAAATCGTTCTTTTACTTTTAGACTTAACGTTTCTATATCAGCCATGATATTTCTCTTATCGTTCAATAATTTTTTTTCGATTAATTTTATTTTGTAATTGAATCACCCCGTACACCAGTGACTCTGCCGTGGGCGGACAGCCCGGCACATAAATATCGACAGGCACAATACGATCACAACCACGCACGACGGAATAAGAATAATGATAATAACCACCGCCATTCGCACACGAACCCATTGAAATGACCCAACGCGGTTCTGCCATTTGATCGTAGACTTTACGTAATGCCGGCGCCATTTTATTGCAAAGTGTTCCTGCCACAATCATGACATCGGATTGTCTGGGACTGGGTCGATAAATCACACCTAAGCGATCTAAATCGTAACGTGATGCACTCGCATGCATCATTTCAACCGCACAACACGCTAAACCAAATGACATCGGCCACAGTGATCCGCTCTGCGCCCATTTGATGAGCTTGTCGAGCGTCGTCAACATAAAACCTTGGTTGTTAAAATCGATTATTCCCATTCCAAGGCTCCTTTTTTCCACTCGTAAATAAAACCCACCACCAACAATCCGAGAAAAATTCCCATACTGGCTAAACCAAACCAACCAATTTTGCGGAAAATAACTGCCCAAGGCACTAAAAATGCGGTTTCAAGATCGAAGATGATAAAAAGAATGGCGACAAGATAATAACGCACATCAAATGGCATGCGTGCATCACCAAACGGCGGAAATCCGCATTCATAAGGAGATGTTTTTTCAGGATTAGGACGTTTGGGACCTAACAGATAGCCGATTAAAGGCACCGCCATTCCCAACAAACCGCCTATAATCATGAAAATCAAAATAGGCAAGTAATTTTCTAACACGTAAATTCTCCCTCAATGGTGCCGAAGGTGGGACTCGAACCCACACGGCTTGCGCCACCACCCCCTCAAG
>CAZOFA010000129.1:0-2894 GCA_964578975.1 uncultured Coxiellaceae bacterium | reverse complement strand
AACGAGAGATTCTGGATTGCTTCGCTACGCTCGCAATGACAAGGTGAATGCTCGTAAATGACGAATTATGCAACAACCCCCGCGTCACGCATCGCTTGTTTCAAGTCCGCATGAAACTTGGCATCAAGAGGGGATAATGGTAACCGGATTCCTGGCGGAATCAAGCCCATTTGATTTAAAACCCATTTGGTCGGGATCGGATTCGATTCCAAAAACAATTTCGTGTGTAACGGCATTAATTCGGCATTCAATTTTTTTGCCAAGTCAATATTGCCCGCGAGCGCCGCTTGACATAAATCAACCATTTTTTGTGGCGCCACATTCGCAGTCACCGAAATCACACCAATCGCACCCTGCAATAAACTCTCTAACGCACTTGCATCATCACCGCTGTAGATTGCAAATTGTTTTCCACAGCGTTGAAAAATTTCTTTGGTACGTTCAATTTTTCCCGTCGCTTCTTTGATGCCGATAATATTAGAAAGTTTTGCAATGCGTTCCACCGTGTCTGGCAACATATCACACGCGGTACGCCCAGGCACATTGTATAAAATAATCGGCAAAGAAACTTTTTCGGTAATTAATTTATAGTGTTCAAACAAACCTTGCTGCGTCGGTTTATTGTAATAAGGCGTTACAATGAGCGCCGCATTGGCACCCGCTTTTTTTGCGCGTTCAGTCAAATGAATCGTGTGTTGTGTGGAATTTGTGCCGGTTCCGGCAATCACGGGAATACGACCCGCAACTTGTTTAACGACATCTGTAATAATCGTGTATTGCTCTTCATCAGTCAGTGTTGCAGCCTCACCCGTGGTGCCGACCACAACTATTCCATTCGTTTTATGCGCAATGTGCCACTCCACCAAATCATGCAGAGATTTTTTATCCACGGTGCCATCCGCTAACATGGGCGTGACGAGTGCGACTAAGCTGCCTTTTATCATGAGTGTCAACCTCTGATTTTATTTGCACATATTGTAGCATGAAAAAGTTTGAAAACCGTCAGTAAAGAAAGGGACCGGGATAGTCTGTATTTTATTCCCCATTTTTCGTATAATTCAGCCATTTTGCAGTAAAAAGGTATGACATGCGCAACACGTGGGCTGAATTATTGTGGGGCAAACAAGCCAAATTCATTTATTTGCTTATAGCAGCGGCGATTATGCTTGTCAGCTGTTTAGGCAGTCGTGAAATATGGACGCAAGAACATCGTTGGGCGGATATTGTGTTTGGCATGTTGTATCACCATGATTTTCTTCATCCGTCTCTGGATGGCGTCGATTATTATGACAAACCGCTGTTGTCGTATTGGTTGATTGCTGGTTTCGCCTATGTGAGCGGTGAATTAACCACGTGGGCTTTGCGCTTACCGTCTGCGCTCGCGGGATTATTAGCCGTTTGGTCGATTTATCAGTTAGGCCACGATTTAAAAAATCGGCAATTAGGCTTGTTGGCCGGGTGGTTGCTGACGACGACGTTTTATTTTATTTTCTGGGCGCGTACCAGTAGCGCTGATATGTTGAATATGGCGGGAACGTTGTTTGCGGTGGCTTGGTATTTTAAAACGAAAACGCAGGCACGATTTTTTGATTATGTGATTTTCTTTTTGATTTTAGCCTTCACTGCATTGTGTAAAGGATTGGTTGGCCCAGTAGTCGCGTGTCTCGCGATTTTTCCTGATTTAGTGATGAAAAATGAATGGAAAAAACATTTACGCATTAGTTTATTCGTTGCCATCATTCCAGCCGCAATTATCTATATTTTACCTTTTTGGGCGTCAGCGCATATGGGCAATGCGCATTATGGAGAAAATGGTTTAACGTTGGTGTATCGAGAAAATATATTACGTTTTTTTCAACCGTTTGATCATGAAGGCCCTCTTTACACGTATTTTATTTATCTGCCGGTTTATCTGTTGCCGTGGACAATATTTTTTATTCCTGCTTTGTTTTCGCTAAAACCCCATTGGAAAAACTTTTCGGCAAATTCAAAATGGATGGTTTGGGCTGTCTTGTTATTATTTATTTTTTTCACGTTAAGTGGTTCACGACGCAATTATTATATTTTATCCGTGGTGCCGTTTGCGATTTTATTGACCGCGGACTGGATTTTGATGAGCGCGAAACGTAGCCTCATCTCTGGCCGCTTGGTCGTGTTATTTTTTGTGGTTTTCTTTTTATTCTTTGATCTCGGACAATTGCTTTATTCCGCAGGCGGCGGGATGAATCACTTTGCGCTTAAGGTGAAACAACAAGCAGAGCAGGTCAAGCCCTGGTCGCAATGGAAATTTGTCATGTTAGATCCGGAAAGTAAAATCCGCTTTTATTTACAACTTTCACCAGAAGTCAAAAATTACAGTATCGAAGGCACACAACGCGCAAGTCAGGCGCGTGAAAATTTATTAAATCTCTGGCCATTTTTAAAAGACGCCAAGACAAAATCGGATACTATTTTTATTAGTCGCAAACAATATGAAAAACCGCTGGAAAAAATTTTAAATCATTATAAACTCGTGGAAGAAAATCCGGGATTCGGCCAGCGTTTGGTGAAAAAGGATCGTGATTTAGCGATTGCGTTTATTCCAATTAAATAAGGAAAATTTAAATGACTGATAATTTGTTGCAGAAATTAGAAGATAAAATGATTTTGTTGTTAAGTGAATTTGAAGAGATGCGTAAGGAAAATAATCGTCTGCGACATGAGAATGCTGCGCTCAGCCGCAATTATACGGATTATGCGAAGAAATTACAGGGGTTGGTTTCGTTGTTGGATAATGTTACGGGATCGACGGTGGTGGAATTTGAAAAAGAAAATGGGGTGTTAGCTTAAAATATCGTCATTGCGAGGAGCGTAGCGGCGAAGCAAAACAGGTTTTATTTAGTGAGAAAAAATCC
>CAZOFA010000128.1:0-3078 GCA_964578975.1 uncultured Coxiellaceae bacterium | reverse complement strand
TTCTGCGGGGCTTCACCCCCCTCCCCACCCTCAGCCCCTCCCCTTCTCCCGTTGCCGGGAGAAGGGAGATTTCAACTTTAGCTCCCTTCTCCCGGCAACGGGAGAAGGGCGGGGATGAGGGTGTCAATACTTTATTCCATCCCAGCCAAGGACGTTTCTAATTGATAACATCGCCAAACATTTTCATGAAATAATTTTTTCAATTCGGGTTCAGCGAATTGATGACTTAATAAATCATATAGCGTATGCGCCCAATGCGCGTAACTTCCCGCCAAATTAACCATCGGCCAATCACTGCCAAACATGACGCGATCAAAACTAAATTCTTTGATGACGTGATTAATGTAAGGTTTTAAATCGTCCGAACGCCAAGTTTGATGATGCGCTTCTGTGGTTAATCCGGAAATTTTGCACCAGACATTAGGAAATGCAGCCAGTTTGCTAATGTTATCTTGCCAAGGTTGCAATTCTTTGTTCAAAACATTCGGTTTGCCTAAATGATTTAATACGAAACGCACTTCTTTACATTGCTCCACTAAACGAATCACCGAAGGTAATTGATTTGGCTTGACGCAAAGATCAAAACTAAAATTAAATTCCGACAACAAACGAACGCCATCGATAAAATTTTTCTGCAAACAAAAATCGTCAGCTTCTGATTGTAATAAACGACGAATCCCTTTCACTAATTTATTTTCTTTCAATGCTGTCAAATGCGCCTTGACCGTTTCACCTAATTCCAACGACGCATGCGCTACAATGCCATGAATACGCGCATCACGCTTCGCCAATTCCAACACCCAATTGGCTTCGGCTAATGATTGTGCCGCATCACAATCCGACTGCACAAAAACAAAGGATTCAATATGCAACGATTTTGTAGCATCCATCAATTCTGTTAATAAAAAGGCTTGATTTAATGGAGGTACGCTTTCTAACCACGGATAATTAAAATTCTTATTATCCCAAAGATGCAAATGTGAATCCGTGATAGGAAAATGCATTGTCTTCTCCTTAATTAAATTTAAACTGGCGCATCCATTGCCAGTAATTCCGCTTCTTTCAAGGATTGCCATAAACGAGCAGGAACTTGTTGTTGCACATAACTCACAGATAAGGAAACTTGTTCTTCGGTACGCGCGCCAGCTACCACAGAAACAATTTGCGAATGACGCAAAGGAAACTGCAGCGCTGCGTGTGGTAAATCAATTTGGTATGCATCACAAATTTTTTGAATTGCATTCACGCGCAACATGGTTTTGTGATCCGCCATTTCATAATTATAATGCTGCCCATTAGCTAATACGCCTGAATTATAAGGACCTGCAGCAATCACATAAATGCCTCTTTTGGCACATTCCGGGAAAAACGTTTGCAACACTTTTTGTTCGAGCAATGTGTAGCGTCCAGCGAGCATGAAACAATCCAGATCGGTATGCGGCATGATTTCCAAACACACTTCCCATTCATTGACACCCAAACCAATCGCACGCACAACTTTTTGCTCACGTAATTCCGTCAATGCACGATAACCACTATCGAGTAACGATTTCATCATGGTTTCGTGTTGAGCACCGTGGGTTAATCGTCCCACATCATGAATATAAATTAAATCAATATAATCCGTACCAATCCGATGCAAACTATGCTCCAAGGAACGCATAATGCCATCATAAGAATAATCATACTCAACACGAAAAGGTAATGATCCAGGAAAAGGTTCATGTTTTTTGACACGCGAATCAGGGATAAGTAATCGACCGACTTTGGTTGAAATAATATAACTTCCTCGCGTAAATTCTCGCAACGCATCACCGATACGCCGTTCACTCAAGCCATAACCATAAGAGGGAGCGGTATCAAAATAACGAACACCCCCATCCCACGCCGCCCGAATAGCCGAATAGGCTTCGTCTTCTGAAGTCGGTCGATAGAGATTACCAACGGCCGCACCACCAAAGCCTAATTCCGTTAATAGAAGTTCTGTTTTGCCTAGTTTCCGTGTTTTCATGGTGTCTTCCATACCTCTCCATGTGGATAATGATACTTCGACAGTGAACTTTCTTTCATCTCTATACTATAACCCGGAGCAGTCGGTACCTGGTAATGTCCATTTTTAACGACCGCGGGTTCTCTAAAATGTTCATGCAAATGGTCCACATATTCTAAAACGCGATTTTCAAGTGAACCCGAGATATATATATAATCTACCATAGCTAAATGCTGAACGTACTCACATAATCCTACACCGCCAGCATAAGGATGAATAGGCAGATTAAATTTGGTAGACATCAATAAAACTGTCAAAATTTCATTCAAGCAACCCAGTCGACAACTGTCGATTTGACAAAAATTGACAGACGTTGTTGCATTCGCCGGATAACCTTTTGCAAGTAATTCCGCAATGCGCTTGCCTTTGGTGACGCCATTCCGACGCAAAATATCCAATGCTTCATCAGGTAAAAGCTTGTTTGTGATGTAACTAAAATCCAAACAATGCACCAATTCTTCAGGACTCATATCGACCAGCAAACGCCATAAAGGTTTTTTTTCGCGGCGCGCCCACAAATCCCATACTGCATTCACGACGGCGGCTGTTGAAATTTGCACGACATCTTTATTTTGATCTAACCAATGCAATTGATTATCGCCTTTCACTTGCCGCCAAAATTCTCCCATGTGTTCGGTGATGCCCGATAAATCTTTATCGATAAGAAAATGACGCAATGCATTAATCGCAGCAACGCAGGGTGCATTATCACGTCCAAGCATGAAAGTCAGACCATAGCCTTTTAATTTGGGATCATTGGTATGTAATGTCACATAAGCCGTTGAATAACTCGGATCTTTATTCATAACATCGAGATTTTGGGATGTTGGAAAACGAATGTCTTTTACAGTTACATCGGTAATTTTGATTTTCATTTTCATTGCGGCGTTCCTAACTATTTATTTATTCCTTTATAGGATAATCTCATAAGTTTTAACATGGCGCATCCTTTAGAGCCTGTTCAAGATCTAAAATGTCATCCTGAGCGCAGCGAAGGATCACTAAATTATAATAAGGCGATCCTTAGC
>CAZOFA010000127.1:0-3087 GCA_964578975.1 uncultured Coxiellaceae bacterium | reverse complement strand
CCCTTCGAGACGCGCTGCGCGCTCCTCAGGGCGCACGGCTATCTGTGACCGTTCGCCATGAGGAGCGTGCAGCGCGTCTCGAAGGGCACTACGTTCAGGATGACAGAAATGGAGGTTCTTAATGAAGTATATCGATAGCCATGTCCATTGCTGGCAATTATCACGCGGTGACTATGCATGGCTGACGCCTGATCTCAAAACTTTGTATCGTGATTTCATGCCCAACGATATTGAAGCACAGATTTCAGCTTGTCATATTGATGAAGTGATTTTAGTGCAAGCAGCTCCGACACTGGCTGAAACTCATTTTTTATTATCATTAGCCGAACAACATCCTTTTATTATCGGCGTGGTTGGTTGGGTAGATTTACAATCCACAGCTGCATCTTCCCAAATAAATCAATTCGCAACTCATCCAAAATTTTTAGGCATTCGCCCCATGATTCAAGATATTCCTGAATTAGATTGGATGTTACGCCCCGAACTTGCAGCTGGATTAGAAACCTTACAAAAAATCAATTTAACCTTCGACGCATTAATCAAACCACCTCATTTACCGTATTTCATCCAATTTCTCGACCGCTATCCCAATTTAAAAATCGTCATTGATCATGCCGCCAAACCCAACATTAAAGAAAATCAATTTCAACCCTGGGCTGATTTTATAAAAAAAATTGCCGAGCATCCGCGAGTATATTGCAAGTTATCGGGATTATTGACGGAATGTGCTGAAGATCAAACCTGGCAAGATGTGTTGCCGTATGTCGATCATTTGTTTTTAACATTTGGCGAAAAACGCATTCTATGGGGGAGTGATTTTCCGGTTATTAATTTAGCGAGTCAGTATTCGCTATGGCATCAGCTCTGTTTTTCTTACCTGGAGAAAAAATCAAGCGCTGCTTTGCCATGGGTGTTTGGCCGGGCGGCGCGTGAATTTTACAGTCGATTCAGAGAAATATAGCGTTACATATTGATTATATTGAAGTTTTTTTAAAATAGCGTCAGCGTTGCGCCATGCGTTGCAAAATCTTCTTCAATTTTTGATCGCTAATTTTTTGCGCAGTTTCTTGCAAAATTTCAGCCGTCGTCGCAGAAATTTGTAAAGGTTGTCGCTGGGTTTTTTTGATGGTGGGATGAAGAGCTGGCCTCACTTTACAACAAATTGAACGAATATTTTTTAACTCAGGATATTGTTGCAGTTGAGTTAATAATTGTGGAATTAAAAATCGAAAACGGGTGACCCAATGAGCATTGTCTGCAATCACAATGAGTGAAGTTCGATCTAATCCAACGATTTGGCAATGATCCATGATGAGAGAATCAGCAGGCAAAGCAGCACGTAACCAACTATTCCACGTTTTAAGCTGATTAAGCTTGAATAATAAGTTTCCCAGTGTATGGTTATCTTGCTTCAGATAGGTTGTAATGTTTGATTGTTTCATACGAATTATCATACCAGTAACGGTTTGACTTTTCACGCAAAGTAGGTGATGCTTGCCGCAATTTTTCTTTAAAAAGTAGCCTTGAATTTGCGTAGAATTGACCCATATTAAATAGGATAGGAACGATAAGGTGACTGAAGTTATGGTAACAGGATTAATTAAGCGTATTTTTGGTAGCCGTAATCAGCGTGTATTGCGTGATTTATGGAAAACTGTCGACAAAATTAATGCGCTTGAAGATAGCATGGTTGCTTTGTCTGATACAGAATTACAAGCCAAAACCGCGGAATTTCGTGAGCGTTACAAAAAAGGTGAAACACTCGATCAACTGTTGCCAGAAGCATTTGCGGTGGTGCGTGAAGCGGGAAAACGTACGTTAAATATGCGTCATTTTGATGTGCAGTTGCTCGGCGGAATTGTGTTACATGGCGGCAATATTGCAGAAATGCGTACCGGTGAAGGAAAAACATTGGTTGCAACTTTAGCCGCTTATTTAAATGCATTACCTGGGAATGGCGTGCACTTAATTACAGTGAATGATTATCTGGTGCGACGCGATGCTGAATGGATGAGACCGTTGTATGAATTTTTAGGGATGACAGTGGGTATTGTGCTTCCCAACATGCCGAATCAAGCAAAAAAAGTAGAGTATGCAGCGGATATCGTCCATGGCACCAATAATGAATTTGGTTTTGATTATTTGCGTGACAACATGGCATTTAGTTCAGCTGATAAAGTGCAGCGCCAACTTAATTTCGCCATCGTGGACGAAGTCGATTCCATTTTAATTGACGAAGCGCGTACGCCGCTCATTATTTCGGGCGCCGCAGAAGACAGCACGGAATTATATCTGGCGATTAATAAACTTATTCCACAATTAATCCAACAAGAAAGTAAAGATGCGCCGGGCGATTATTCAATCGATGAAAAAACCAAACAAGCTTTCTTATCAGAAGAAGGGCATCAACATATCGAAGAAATTTTTGCGCGTGCAGGTTTACTGAAACCGGGCGAAAGTTTGTATGATGCGAATAATATTATGTTAATGCATCATTTAAATGCGGGATTGCGTGCACATGCATTATTTAATCGCGATGTTGATTACATTGTGCAAAACGATGAAGTGATTATTGTTGACGAACACACTGGGCGCACGATGCCAGGACGTCGCTGGTCCGATGGATTGCATCAAGCCGTTGAAGCGAAAGAAGGCGTTAAAATTCGTCAAGAAAACCAAACGCTCGCTTCCATCACATTCCAAAATTATTTTCGTATCTACAACAAACTTTCTGGCATGACGGGAACCGCTGACACAGAAGCCTATGAATTCCAGCAAATTTACGGTCTTGAAGTGATTGTGCTGCCGACCAATAAAGAAATGATTCGTCGTGATAATTCTGATTTAGTGTACATGTCCGCGGAAGAAAAATTTACCGCGATTATTGAAGATATTAAAAAAACACGTGCCACCGGACAACCGATTTTAGTGGGTACCACGTCGATTGAAACATCAGAATATTTATCTGGATTATTAAAAAAAGATAAAATTCCTCATCAAGTGTTGAATGCAAAATTTCATGAACAAGAAGCGCATATTATTGCGGAAGCGGGTCGACCGGGGACGGTGACGATTGCGACGAATATG
>CAZOFA010000126.1:0-3428 GCA_964578975.1 uncultured Coxiellaceae bacterium | reverse complement strand
TCCCGCGAAGGCGGGAATCTATTCTGAATGGATTCCCGCCTTCGCGGGAATGACACAAATATTCGCGGGAATGACACTATCGCGGGAATAACAATAAGAAAGTGCAGTGAAAAAACTTACCGTTTTGGATTAAGAGAATGGGGAGCTTTTTTGTTTTTAGGCGATTCAAACTCAGCCGACTTGATTAATTCTTTTAATACCGCACACTCTGGGATATCAATAAACTTATTAACAATTGCGCTGACAAGATTATTAGTTTTAAGTACGTTTTCATTATTTTGACCAAATTGCTCTGGAGGATTGCCTTTTAACATTTGCAATATTTTTTGCGCCGTTTCATGTTTATCTTTCGAAAGAAATTTTCCACTCCAACTATCATTAATACAATAACATTCTAGAAAAAGAATGAGATTTTCTTTTGTAATCGCCGCCGGTTTTATTTGCTCAAGCGCATGCTTGATGCGATCGAGAGTGATGTGTCTTATTTTTTCGCCGCTTATTCCTGCAATTTGATCGAGACGTAATGAGAGATCTCTCGCAGCAGGGAGTGGTGAAGGTATAGGTAAGGTTTCTCTGTTGATTGCAGGACTTTTTGCTTCGTCCCGATGCAATGTAACAGGATGCTTAGGAGATCTTATTAATGGTTCCGATACGACATGTACTAATACGGGTGGTTCTATTGCTTCTTCTCGTAATCCCATAATTTCTGTTTCTTGTAATCCGCGATTAACTAATTTACTTAACATCGATCGCTCATCGATATCGGTCGCCAATGAGACGATGCTGTTCGCTTGAAAAACATAACCCCCGCGCGCATAACGATACGCCAAGTCTTCCAAAAGCATTCTGCGCGTATCAGCGGTGACTATTTTATTTAATACAATGGCTGCATTTTCAAAAACATTCGCATCGATAAAGTCAGATATAATTTCTCGGAGCGTCGCAAATTGTTTTGTCGGTTCAGATTTTTGCAGCAGGATACGAACATAGTTTGGAATATTAGAAGAAGATTTTTCAAATATTCCGAGCATCCGTTGTAAATCAAAGGGATCTTCGTAGTCAGCTAGATCGTCAGGTGTGTCGTAATCATCATCACGACTATAAATTTTTTGATACATCGCATTGCTTAAGTCTTCACGTTCAGAGACCATGTAATAGGTAGCAGCTTCTTGCATTAATATAAAACGTTCTTTAAAAGTTTCAGCTTTTGATAATATATAATTAACAAGTGATTCATTCTGATTATTAGCAAAAACGGAAATGCTTGTTTTCAATAATTCAAGGCGTTCTTTTAATGTAGGTGCTTTCTCTAAGACAAGATTTAGCTGATATAAGTTTCGCGCTTCAGCATAAGCAATTATCATTTCTTGTAATAGAGCGAGTCTCATTGCTGGTGTTTCAGCTAACAATAATACATGATTGGCTTCTGCTACTTCTCCATTATGGGCATAGTTATAAATGAGTTTTTTGAGCAACTCAAAATTCGAATCGCTTTCCTCTTTTTTGCCTTCAGAAAAATTACTACCCGACGCAGCCATATTTTTTTCCCGAGCCCATATGTCTAATTATAAGCTAGAATCAAGCAAAAAATTGTGAAAAGAATTTAATTGTTATTTATCAGCTAAATGTTCGCAAGGTCCGGTGCTTATATCCGCGCTTACATTAAGCGGGCGGTAGAAATGCGACATTGATTTCAACCGGCGGCATCGTATTATTTCGCATCCAAGAAAAATGCATAATTTGTAATGGACCTAATTTACTAAAGCGTGCACGAATTTTTTGCGGAGAAATTTGATACGCTTCGGTCGGATCCCACACAAAAATAGCGCCTTGTTGTTTCAAGGCGTTTTCATCCACCCAGGGACTAATTTTATGATCCCAATCAATATACACCACGGGTTGATCTTTCGAATAAAAAGCAATATTACCGGCAATCCAGCGCGGGCCTGCGACAAAGCTTAATGGCGAGTGATAACGTTGATGCCATTCTTTTGTCAATACCGTCGCGATAATTTTACTGGGAAAATTCGCGCTGGAATGTTTGTCTGCGCGAATGAGTGCGAAACAATACACCGCCAGCATGACTGTGCTTAAGGTAATTAATAATGCAATAAACAAATAAAATCGTTCGCGTGTAATGCGTGGCGTAATCCAGGCGATTAATATAATTCCCCACAGCGAGAGCAAAGGTTGCCCCCAACCGGCGCGTAACTTCATGCCAAAAATGGCAGACAGGATAATCGTCAGCAGTAAAGGACCGATGCCCATAAAAAATAAAAAAAGTTTGTCGGCACGCGCAAGGTTAAAATGAATTAATACGGGTTTTTTTCCCAGTAATAAAATAGAAAAAAGCAACAGCGCCGGCACTAACACTTCAAATTGTTGCACGGTAAATTGCAATGGAAAAATGACATGATTCAGCCAAGTCGGCGGACTGCTCACACGATTGACGGCATAATCGATGGTGACAAAATCGTGCGAAAATAACCAAAATATATGCGGCAAAATCACCATGAAAAATACCAATAAACCGACATACATTTTTGCTGATGTAAATTGTTGCCGAGTTTCTTTTTGCAACAACAAAAATATCGCCATGGGAATTAACAACATAGCCGTGTAGTATTTTGCCATCATGCCGAGCCCAGCAAAAACCCCCGTGAAAATCCAATCAGACCATTTTTCCCGATGAATCGCTTGATAAAAAAATAAAATGGTTAACGCCCAGAGACCGAGCTCAAGTGTGTTGTCATTAAAATCGATAGCATGCAAATTGTAGTATTGCATGCTTTCTAATAATAGTACGGCAATGAAAGCATGAATCGGCGGCAAGAATTTTTTTCCCAATTCCCACGTCGCCCAAAAACAAATAGCGACTGATAATTGGCTGAAAAGATAAATCATCCAACCGGATTGACCACCTAAAAATAACGCCAGATGCGTGAGCCATCCATTCAAAAACGGATTTTTGTCATAACCCCATTCGAGCTGATGCCCCCAGGTGGTGCCTTCCATCGCATCCATGGGAAGGGTAAATCGCACCCATGCGGGCGCCAGTGTCCAGAGCACGACGTGCAGGAAGATAAAAATATAAAACCAGCGCTCAAGACGCCAGGATTTAACATCATTATTAATCATACGGTTATTAATTTATTAACAAATCGGGGCATTGTACCGGTATCAAGCGGTTATGGCTAGATCTTGTTTAGATAATAACCACAGTTTGGTTATATGGATTATAATAAATAAGGTGCTTTGCTGAGGGGGGGGGGGGGGCTATGCCAATTGTGTTGCTCTCGCGGGCCCGACCGGTGCGGGGCGCCGCCGCCGGCGGGGCCACCGCCGCCGCGAGTCTGACCAGTAAAAAGGCGCTCCTGGCGAGCGCGGCGGGCAGCGCCACCGCCAACGAGGTGCTGTATCGCGGCCGG
>CAZOFA010000125.1:0-3481 GCA_964578975.1 uncultured Coxiellaceae bacterium | reverse complement strand
GGCTTGTCCGCGGGATCCAGTGACAGTATCAGGGTTCGTGCTGGATCCCGCGGACAAGCCGCGGGACGACGTATTTAGTGATTAAATAGTCCAGTCAATCCTTTAATTCGATTAGCGCCAAACACTAACGGCTCCGTGCTTTCACCAATCACCACATATTTCCCTAACACTTCATCCCACATTTGAATATCCGCTTTACCAATATCATAAAACAGCGCTTTTAATTTTAGGGCGCCCGTGGAAATTTTTTCTTGAATAATGGGATATGTTTTTAAATGTGTGAGTTGCAAACTCGCATTGAGTTTTGCTGCCTGTTCGGAAGAAATATTTTGCTTAAAATGAGGTCTTAATTGGTTTAACAAAGATAACCACGATGCCACACACGGATATTTTTTTTGATTCTCTGCACTGAAAATAGCACCTGAGACAATTTGTTCGATGGCGCCACATTCAGAGTGCGCGCAAATAATAATTTGATTGACGTTCAGCACACCCAATGCATATTCAATTGCAGCACCTTCAGCGGGCGTCCCATTTAAACCAAATGGTGGCACAATATTTCCCACATTACGCACAATAAATAATTCGCCGGGTTGGGTTGAGGTAATTAAATTTGGATCGATGCGACTATCACTGCAGGTAATAAAAAGTGTATGCGGTTTTTGAGCTTTTGCTAGCGATGAAAATAATGATTTATGTTTTGGTTGTAAATTTTGTTTGAATTTTTCGATGCCATACAGCACGCGATCAAAAATCAATTGTTGATGTTGTTCTTGAATGCCGAGAATGGTTTCCATGCCCAGTTCGTTTGTGGTGATACAAGAAATAATAGTCGGTTTTGTGCGCACCAGTGTCGCAGTATGGTCTGGATCGGTAACATATAACACGGATTTAATGCGCTTTGCTTCTAAATGTTCGACCATGTGGATGAGATGTTTTGCGCCTGCGCTATCTAATGCTTGTAGGCGCGATAAATCAATGATTAAACCACTTGGTAAATGGGTTGCGGCGAGTTTTGTTTCATATTTATTTATTTTTCGCGCACAAAGAAAAGTGCACGCGCCTTCCAACGAAAGTTGTGCGGGTCCATATTGGTTGATATGTAAACGTATGTTGATGTGACTTAAACGTAA
Organism: uncultured Coxiellaceae bacterium; assembly: GCA_964578975.1. Taxonomy (GTDB): domain Bacteria; phylum Pseudomonadota; class Gammaproteobacteria; order DSM-16500; family DSM-16500; genus CAYRUP01. Next base: position 2,348 of record CAZOFA010000125.1, on the reverse strand, counting down.
TGCTGAGAATAATAATGCGGCGATAATTCCCACTTGAATGCCAAACAATAATCCTAAAATCACAATCATGAAAAATGTGATGAGATAAATCGTGGCCTCTCTGCGCGCGCGATGCCACAGTTGCAAAAATTCATACGGTGCGCACATGCGTAGCGCAATCGTCACGATCAATCCAGCCAGCACTGCAATCGGGATGTGACTCATCAGTGGGGTGAAAAAATAAATTGTCGCGAGCAATAAAATCGAATGAAAAATAGAGGAGCGTCGTGTTTTTGCACCTGCTTCTACATTCACTGCTGAGCGCGCAATCACGGCGGTAATTGGAATTCCGCCAAACAAAGAAACCACGATATTTCCTAATCCTTGCCCAATTAATTCTTGATTGGGATCGTGCGGTTTATTTTTGGCGAGTTGATCGACTGCGTTTGAAGATAACAAGGTTTCCAAAGAAGCAATGGCATACACCACGAATGTTGTCGTGATGAGATCAAACCACGCGGTAAAATTCCCAGTAAAAAAAGGTAATTTAGGCGTGAACAAATTCGTGGAAATATTCCCCAGCATATCGACATGCAAGCGAAGATAATAGGCAAGTGCAGAAGGAATGGCGATTGCCAATAAAGGTCCTGGAAGGCGTGGCCAAATGGGACTTAAAAAAAATAAAATAAAAAAAGTACCTGCTGCAAGAAAAAATGCGCTGATATTGGTTTCTGAAATGAGGGTATTGACGTGGAAGATGACGCCAATGAAATCATTATTGATGGGAGCGGGAAGACCGAGTATGCGTGGGAATTGGCTTATTAAAATAAGTGCGCCCATGCCGCTCGTCAAACCCATGATGACGGGGACTGGAATAAATCGTATCAATTTTCCAAAACCAAATACGCCAGAAATTAACTGTAATAGGCCACAACCCAGACCCACCATCAGTAAACCAGTCAAGCCAAAATCGTTTGCTACACTGGCGATTAAAACCGCCATCGCGGCAGCAGGCCCGCTGACGGCTAAAGGTACACCGCCCCATAATGCACAGACGATACCTGCGATAATCGCTGAAATCAGACCGACTTCAGGCGGAACACCGCTGGCAAGGGCAATGGCAAGTGATAAGGGGATTGCGATACAGGTGACAGCAAGGCTTGCCGTTAGATCATTAAATAAATCACGTGTCGTCAATAAAGCACGCCATTCGGGCAGCAGTTTTTTTAGGCCTAAGTCGAAATGACTCATCATCAAAGATCCTGAATGATTTAAACAAGGGTAGAGTGGAGAATTAAGGAATTCAAGTTATTCTTGTAGGCTACCTGTTATATTCCGGCACTATTTGTCATTCCCGCGAAGGCGGGAATCTATTCTGAATGGATTCCCGCCTTCGCGGGAATGACAGAAGTATAGCGACAGAAGCATCAGGAATGATCAGGATATTATTCAGCTGTTTTTGCAGCTTTAGCACGGCTTGTTTTGGTTTTAGCGACAACACCACCTTCAGCCAATTTCTTCACGCTCGCACTCAAACGACTCTTATGACGCGCCGCTTTATTTTTATGAATCAGACCCTTACTTGCCATGCGGTCGATCACCGGCTTAGCAGCTTTTAAAGACTCTTCTGCCAGCTTCTTATCACCAGCAGCAACTGCCGCCACTACTTTTTTGATATAAGTACGTACCATTGAACGTAAGCTAGCATTATGCTGACGATGTTTTTCCGATTGACGCGCACGTTTCTTCGCGGACTTGATATTAGCCAAGGTGTTCCTCCAACTATCTATTTTATAGTCAAATAAAGCCGCTAATATTGCCTGCTTCTGGCCTGGTTGTCAATTCGGTATTAATGCCCCATCTTTCCTTTTTGATGATTATAAGTTACTCTTCCGCCCCGTATTAGGTTAGATAGATTATGATGAAATTATTATTAAATAAAATTGCCGTAAAAAAATCCCCACGCCACGGGTTTGGGGTGTTTGCCGAGAAAAGAATTAAAAAAGGCGAGAAAATCGAACAATGCTATTTCATTCTAACGAAAGGGCGTGATGAAATTCTGGAAAATTTTTATTTCGATGTAAAACGAAAGTATGCAATATTTTTAGGGTATGGAAGCATATATAACCATTCCGATGAACCGAATGCGGACTATAGCATTAATGTTAATAAACGTATTGCAACTATAAAAGCCAAAAAAGATATTAAAATAGGAGAAGAGATTTTAATTTCTTATGGGGACGATTGGTTTAAGAGTCGGGATTTAGAATCAAGAGAATGAAGTTGTCATTGCGAGCGTCACCACTTCACCACTCGTCATTGCGAGCGCAGCGAAGCAATCCAGGTTTTTGTGTCGATCAAGAAAACCT
>CAZOFA010000124.1:0-3545 GCA_964578975.1 uncultured Coxiellaceae bacterium | reverse complement strand
CAGAAGAGGCTGCGCCAGATGTCCCTGTTTTAAGCTTATCGCCAAAATAAGAATCAGGTGGGGTTAGTTGTTGTTATTTTTTTTGTGTGTGCTGTCGATCATCGCCAGACTTGATTGCAGCACCATTATAAAATAAGCCCTTTCTTGATATTTGAAAGGGCATCTCTTTTGTAGAAGACGACACCCGCGGGACAGAAAGTGACAGCACACACAAAAAAAATAACAACAACTAACCCCACCTGATTTTTTACCTATTGATTCGACACCCAAACCACATCGTTATATTTTCCTAATTGCTGAATCGTGTTTTTTGCTTTTTCTGAAAATGCCGCGTAATTATTGTCGCTCATGATCACAAATACGCGTTTATTGCTGTTCCATCGTTCCCAAAACGCTTTATCATCAATCAACCAATCTTTTGTATTCTGAAACGGCATCCCAAACCATAGTTCACGCAGCCAATTATCTTTTTTAATAATATCGGGTGCTGTCCAGTTAGCCACAATGGTAATGCGCCGCTCTAAATAAATCGGCAGATCCTGATAATATTTATGATAAGTCACCAGTTCATCACCCGGTTTTAATTTAGGCTTAAGATAAAGCGCAACCGGTTTGATTGATTTTTCATTCAGGACAGAAGTGCTCGCTGATAAAATTAAGAGGCTGATACAGGCACTCGCTATGAGACAATAAATGATTTTATTTGTTGAGTTTTGTTTCAATAGCGTATAAAGCCCAGCCACAAAAAATAAAACGGCTGTATAGGTTAGATAAGGCATCATCGGTGTCGTGATTTTTAAAGCGGGAATATGGGGTGCTGCGAGGGCGGCGATCACGATGGAAAAACACAAAACAATAAAGCAAATCACACCGAACTTAAAACCATTTGTGATTGCAGCTTTTAAAATACTATCGAGATAATGAGCGACCATCAAAGCCAGTGCTGGCAATACAGGAATGATATAGCCTACTGTTTTTGATGTTGGAATGGAAAAAAATGTAAAAATGATCACGAACCATAACACCAAAAACAATTCAGCAGAATGATGTTGGCGATTTTTCCATACGGTATTCATCTGTTTACCAAGGGATTGAATCGCAAAAATTGACCATGGAAAGAAACCAGCTAATACAACCGGAATATAAAACCAGAAGGGTGTTTTGTTATTAAAATCACCGTGCGTTAAAAAACGGGAAACTTGCTGCGTGACAAAAAAGAAATGCAAAAATTCAGGGTTTGCCTGTTGTACGAGGTAATACCAGGGAATGGTGATGACGAAAAATATCACAAGCCCGGTCACTAAACGCATTTGTTTTATAATAGACCAGCGATTTAAAAGAACAATCCATAAACCAATAATCATGGCAGGAAAAACAATTCCAATTAATCCTTTCGTCAGTGCTGACAGACCACAAAAAATATAGGCGAAAATAAAAAAACCATTTCGTTGAAAGGGATTCGTGCTATGTAATGCCAATAGAGAAAATAATAAAGTGATACTGATTAAAACCGCCACTTCCAAATCCAGATTGGCGTAATGGGCAGCCCCATAATAAAGCGGACTGGTTGCCAGTATGACAGCTGCCAGAATGCCTGTACGTCGGGTAAATAAAGTGCGTCCCGCAAAATAGGTCATTAGACAGCCTAATATACCGATTAACGCCGGCCAAAATCGTAGGGCCCATTCTTTCAGTCCGAATAATTGAATGGCAGACGCTTGCAACCAATAATAAAAAACGGGTTTATCTAAAAAAGCGACGCCATTTAAGCGAGGGGTAATGTAATCGCCCGTCACAACCATTTCACGAGCGACTTCAGAATAGCGTCCCTCATCGGGCGTAAAGAGCGCATGGCCACCTAACCAGAGTGCGTAAAAAATGCCTAATAAAGTGGTAAGAAAAATTAAATCAATTACCCATGATCGAGTAAAATGTATTTTGTTGATTGATAGCACGTTTCGATTCCCGTACATTATTTTTTAACGAAGCCGTTATTTAAGGTTAATTATGAAAAAAATAGTGCTTTGCGCCGATGATTATGGACAAAATCAGTCCATTTCTCAAGCAATTATTACATTATTAGAAAAAAAGCGTTTATCGGCAACGAGTTGCATGACGACGTCCTCTTTATGGCCTGTTCATGCGAAATGGTTGCAACCTTTAGTGGATCAGGCAGACATGGGGTTACATTTTAATTTGACAGAAGGGAAACCTCTTTCTGGGAAATTAGCCGGTTCTCATGGTTTTTTACCGCTTTCCAAATTAGTGCTTAAAGCGTATTGGCGTTTACTCAATCGCTCTGCGATTGAAGCGGAATTGCATGCTCAATTAGATGCGTATGAGGCAGCGATGGGTCGAATGCCTGATTTTATCGATGGACATCAACATATTCATCAATTGCCTGTTATTCGACAGGCATTATTAAATGTCTATGAAAAACGGCTGCGCATGACGAATAGTTACGTGCGATGTGTTCACCATCCTAGGAGCTATGGGCAAATGAACGTTAAGCGTTTGATTATTCAGTTATTAGGGGCGAGTGCGTTTAAAAAAATGCTGGTCAAACATAAAATACCGCATAATGCTTCTTTTGCCGGCATTTATCCATTTACGGATTCAAAACAATATGCCCGTTTTTTTCCACGTTTTTTAGCCCAAATTTCAGAGGGAGGTGTTATTATGTGCCACCCGGGTTTGGCGTCAGTCGATGGGGATAGTATTGCCAAAGCGCGTTACGATGAATTTTTATATTTAGACAGCGATCAATTTGTACTGGATTGCTTTAGAGCGGGTGTTACGTTATGTCGAAAGACTCTCAGGTAGAAAAAAAACTATTGCATTATACGGGAAAGGCGATTGCGGATTACAACATGATTCAGACAGGCGATCGTGTCATGGTCTGTCTTTCAGGTGGAAAAGACTCTTATACCTTAATGCGTATATTGCATTTGTTACAACGTCGAACCAATAACAAATTTGAATTATTTGCGTTTACTTTAGATCAAGCACAACCGGGCTGGAATGATGAGGGTTTGCGGGCATGGTTGGAAACCCGCAACATTCCGTATCAAATTTTACGCGAAGATACTTATTCCATTGTCAAAGCAAAAATTCCAGAAGGTAATACCTATTGTTCGCTCTGTTCGCGTTTACGTCGTGGGATTATTTATCGATATGCGGAAGAAAATGGCTTTAACAAAATTGCATTAGGTCATCACCGCGATGATTTGATTCGTACGTTGTTAATGTCTATTTTGTATAGCGGTGAAATTCGGTCAATGCCACCGAAATTATTAAGTGATAATAAACGTCATATTGTAATTCGACCGTTAAGTTATTGTCAGGAAAATGACATTATCGCGTATGCGAAAGAACAGGCTTATCCCATTATTCCCTGTACGTTATGTGGTTCTCAGGAAAATCTGGTACGTCAAAAAGTGAGAGTGTTAATTGATCAACTTGCGAAAGAGAATCCAAAAATTCCAAGTAACATGCTGCATGCGTTGAGTAGCATTAAGCTCAGTCAGTTAATGGATCGCAATCGT
>CAZOFA010000123.1:0-3692 GCA_964578975.1 uncultured Coxiellaceae bacterium | reverse complement strand
GTCACTGATGTGAGATTACTAAATTGTTTAATACGATATGATTTAGCCATGTTCTTTACCTCTTATTCATTCTGGGACCTAACGTGGCGTGAGATGCAAGGATTTTTTAAAAAATCGCTTTAAACCGAACGAGGACCTTTATATAGTTTTGCAAGATCTGCATTTACATCATCGACTACTTCTTGCAAATGGATTTTAGTGGGATTTGTTTTGTTAAAGATACCTACTTTTCCAAGAAAACCAGGTGTTAAGCCTAATATATTTCTATCTTCTTTATTCATAAACTGCATGGAATGTATTGCTTCTTCTTTTAAAGTAGCAATATGCTCGGTTAACACTGATTTTGCTTCATCGTAATTGGCAAATTTCATTTCTCTAACAGCGTTGGCTGTGTCATGTGTAGAGTGGAATTGAGCTTGAATTTGGTCTGCTTTATTTCGCAGTACAGTAATTTTATGGTCAATTTTTTTTTGCTCAGTTGGCTTTTTTTCACTTCGTTCGTCTTTTAATCGTTGTATCTCGGTTTCTAACCCTGTGCGATATTTTGCTAAGATCACCGTTAATGATTCTACTTGCTCATCAAATGCTTTGGACAATTCATGAATTTTTTTTAATTTGCGGAGCATTGTTGTGTTAAAAATATCATTAGGTGTTAATACATGCTTGGGGGGCGTCGAGGAATTTTTGGTCTCGAGTTCTAGTTCTTCCGTTGTATTCTGCTTATTTTTTATATCATGTACATAACTCTTTAAATGTTTACGATACTCTGTCGCGGGATAGACTCTACTGCTCTTATCTTCAGCCCAAGGATCACAAATCACTGCTGAATCACCCCACGTCATTGGATTGTGCGGATCGCTACCTTCGTGTCGATTTAATACAACAAATACATGATCACCTCCTGCAATAGTGAAGATTTCTGCAGACATTTCAGGGTGATTATTTAAAATGAAATCTAATGCTTCTAAGGCAAGTTCCGTACAATTTCCTAAAGAAAATTTAGTTGTCAGCGCAACGTAGGTCTCATAAGTAATTAAAAATTTATTTTCTAATGAATTTACTGATCGTTTTTCTGATATTTGTTCCGCAATATAATCTTCTAATTTAAGAACACCTTCTGCTAAATTTTCAACGTATGTAAGATGTTCTATATCAACTGTTCGAGGGAGCGATGGATCTCTACGCAATAAGTTATTTTCTATTTGTGTGCTGCCATAAAGAATCAGCTTTCGCGCATAATCTTGGGCTGCTTCAGCGCAAGCTAAAGTCTCTTGAAGAGCAGGTACCTCGGGTGCAGTTGGCACATTGACTCCTGACATATTTATCAAGGATATATATGTATTATAGCCAAAATTTGAACAGCATTGTGCTTAGCTCGACGCGGGATTTTGTCTAACTAATTGAAAATCAGGAAGCTTTAAAATAGGATTTAAATCTACGTCATTCTTTAAAGTGTTCGTGTCTGCTTATTTTATCTGATGGTTTAAATCATTTGTCAGTTTACCTTAAACGAGTAGAATAATCTTTAACACTCTCGTCATTGCGAGCCCAGCGTTTTTTGCTGGGCGTGGCAATCCAGGTTTTTATATTTTCTGGATTGCCGCGTCGTAAAAAACACTCCTCGCAATGACGTATTTAATGAATAAATGAGATTTTGTATGTTCCGACCGGCTTCATTTTTTATCGGCTTACGTTATACGCGTGCAAAACGGCGTAACCATTTTATTTCGTTTATTTCGCTGATGTCGATGTTCGGGATTGCGCTTGGCGTGTTGGTGCTGATAACGGTTTTATCCGTCATGAATGGATTTGATCGCGAAATAAAAAAACGCGTTTTTAGCATGGTTCCACCCGTGACTGTGAGCACGAATGTGGATTATGTGTCTAACTGGCAGGAAGTCGAAGGCCTTATTAAAAAAAATCCGCATGTGATCAGCGTGGCGCCTTTTGTGGCGGGGCAAGTGTTATTGACCAGTGATGGATTGGTGCAACCCGCATTACTCGATGGCATTGATCCTCAAGCTGAAAAAAATATCACCGCGATTGCCAGTAAAATGGTGCAGGGCACACTCGATGAATTAGTGCCAGGACAGTTCGGCATGGTGTTGGGCGAAGAGTTGGCGAGTCATCTCGATGCCATGATCGGTGATAAAGTGACTGTCGTCACCCCTCAAGTGTCGCTCACGCCGGCCGGCGTCATTCCACGGTTTAAACGATTTACCGTGGTCGGTATTTTTAACGCGGGACGAGGTTTTGGTTTCGATTCGAATGTCGCATTCGTTAATTTTTCTGATGCACAAAAATTATTTCAACTGGGCACGGCGGTCTCGGGCGTGCATGCGTCGATTACAAATATTTATCTCGCACCGCAAGTCACGCAGGAGCTCGCAAAACAATTAGGAGCCAGCGCGCATGTGACCGATTGGACAGAACAGTTCGGTGCATTTTTTCATGCAGTGAGTTTAGAAAAAACCATGATGTTTTTTATTTTGCTGTTGATTATTGCGGTTGCGGTGTTTAATTTAGTGTGTACGTTGGTGATGGTGGTGAATGATAAAGAACCCGATATTGCTATTTTACGTACGTTTGGCGCGACACCCAAAATGATCATGACAATTTTTGTGGTGCAAGGCGCGATTGTCGGTGTGGTGGGTACATTATTAGGTGTTGTGGGCGGCATCGCATTAGCGCATAATGTCACGGGTTTAGTGAATTGGATCGAACACATTTTTCACGTGCAATTTCTTTCGTCTAGCGTCTATTTTGTGAATTATCTTCCGTCAGAATTACAGTGGTCAGACGTGATTAAAATTAGTGGTGCTGCGTTGATATTTAGTTTGCTTGCGACACTTTATCCCGCATGGCGCGCTGCGCGTACTGAACCAGTTGAGGCACTTCGTTATGAATAATTCAGTTATTTCTTGTTCCAAGTTAGCAAAATTTTATGTGGATGCGAGAGTGCAAATTGAAGTGTTGCGTCACATTGACTTAGAGGTGAAACCATCAGAGCTGGTTGCGATTGTGGGGAGTTCCGGTTCGGGTAAAAGCACGTTGTTGCATTTGTTAGCGGGGTTAGATAAACCAACCGCGGGAAATGTAATGGTGGCGGGAAAAAATTTGGCGCAATTATCTGAATATGAAAAATGTCGTTTGCGCAATGAATCGCTGGGGTTTGTGTATCAGTTTCATCATTTGTTGCCAGAGTTTACTGCGTTAGAAAATGTGGGCATGCCGTTATTGATTCGCGGTGTAGCGCCTGTCATCATTCAAGAAAAAGCGGAAAAATTACTTGAATCCGTCGGATTGAAAAATCGTATGCAGCATAAAATGGGCGAATTATCGGGCGGCGAACGTCAGCGTGTGGCGATTGCACGTGCGTTGATTGCGGAGCCCTTGTGCGTGCTTGCGGATGAACCGACCGGAAATTTAGATCCGCGCAATGCAGATAAAGTGTTGCAATTGTTTTTTGATTTGCAACACGCGCATAAAACCAGTGTGGTGATGGTGACGCATGATATGAATATTGCGAAGCATGCGCAGTTTGTTTGGGTTTTAGAAGAAGGCAAGTTGGTTTCAGCGTAATCCTGTCCGATTAATCGATATATTTTCATACCATACACTCTACATACGTCGTCCCGCGGCTCGTCCGCGGGATCCAGCTGGAACCGCGATGCTATCACTGGATCCCGCGG
>CAZOFA010000122.1:0-3755 GCA_964578975.1 uncultured Coxiellaceae bacterium | reverse complement strand
CTTTGGGCATCTTCCCCCTGCGTGGGAAGACTTGCTAAGCAGAAAATTTTGAATACTTCTGCAGGTAAAATTTCAACAGCTGGTTTCATTTTCCGAATATCATTACGTGTTAATTCTCGAACCTGACCTGCTTTATTAGTCAGTGCTTTTTTCTTTTTCATAAGGTTTTTGACTCTCGTAAAATATGTAATTGTAGTTACAAAAAGACTATCAAGCCAGCATATTATCTCAAAACTTGGTATGATCTTAGCAAGAATCATCAAATATCATCACTCTAAAAACAATATCCTAACTCCCGTAAACTAAACAATGAGATGGTAAAACAAGCATGAATTATCAAAGACAATTAAATAAAGTGATTGAGTTTATCGGCAAGCATCTTGACGAAAATCTCACTTTGGAGCAATTGAGCGATATTGCTTGTTTTTCAAAATATCATTTTCACCGTTTATTTACGGCTTATACCGGATTGTCTTTACAACAATACATTCGTTGGCTGCGGTTAAAACGTGCGGCGCATCAGCTGATTGTTGATAAAGAGCAATCTATTATTAAAATCGCAATTGAGGCTGGATTTGAATCGCATGAAGCATTCACACGCGCATTTAAACAAGCGTGTGGGAAAAGTCCGAGTCAATTTAGACAAGCGTCGAACTGGCAAGCATGGGAGCAACCGGCTTATCAATTGCCTCAGCATGGGGATAGAACAATGAACGTGACGATAAAAAATTTTAATGCAAGACGTTTGGCGGTGTTAGAACATCGCGGTGATCCAAACTTATTGGGTGATAGCGTTAATAAATTATTGAACTGGGCAAAAGCGCAAACAATCAACTTGAAACCAAAAGCGGGCGATTCATTTGGATTTGCATATAGCGATCCAAAATTAACACCGGCGAGCGAGTTTCGCTTTGATCTTGCCATTACTATACCGGAACATTTTAATTTAAAAAAAGGCGAAATCATTGAAAAACGATTACCGGCGGGTCGTTATGCGGTCGCCGTGCATAAAGGATCACGGGAAAATATTGGTGACACTATCTATCCTTTATATCGTGATTGGTTACCTGCTTCAGGCGAAAAATTAGCAGATTTACCTTGTATTTTTTGCTATTACAATTTTGAGCATGAAGTGGCAGAAACGGAATTGTTAACGGAGTGTTGGTTGTTGTTGAAGTAATTTGTCATTCCCGCGTCTCGAAGGGCGCGGGAATGTATGAACTAATATTTCGGCATGTTAACATCAATTTCATTCGCCCACGCCGTAATTCCACCGCGTAAGTTAAATACTTTATTAAAACCTTTTTGCAGCAAATATTCTGTGGCTCGACGCGATCGCCCACCTGCGTGACAATGAACAACGATGTGGTGCTCTGGATTTAATTCATCGAGACGGGAGTCTAATTCATTGAATGGAATAAGATAACCACCCAAGTTGCACAGCGCATATTCATCAGGATTTCTTACATCTAAAATAAAAACATCGGCGTTTGCTTTACGTAAAGCATCAAGCTCTTGTACCGAAATATCAGGAATACTCATTCTAATCTCCAACCTCAAGTCGTTTAATTATTTTTTAGATTTTTTAGCGCTCGATTTTTTAGGCGCTTTCATTCCTTTTTTTCGCGCTTTGGATAATGCGATTGCAATCCCTTGCTTTCTACTTTTTACTTTACCACCTTTGCCGCTTTTAGCGGTACCCTTTTTAACTCGATGCAATTCTTTTTTCACTTCATTTTGAGTGGCTTTGCTATATTTTCTAGGCATACATTTCTCCTATTCAGTCTTTTTCTTGACTCAGCGCGACAATTTCTTTATTCAACGTGTAACTTAAAAAAGTTCGAATCAACACAATACTGGCTAATATGCCCACCGCATAATAATCCGGTGTCGTCGTTGTGCCGATTAAATCGGCTGCGACAATAAATTCAAGACCGAGCACGAGTACTCGTCCTAATCGTAAACGAATGGTATTGATCGTCACCAGTTGTGTTGATCCGCGTTTTGCTAAATTAAAAACGGCATATTGAAACAAAGAAATAATCACGCCGGATAAAATAACAAGAATACCGATAAAAGAAATGAGGTGTTGGATCATTAATAATATGGGATGTAAACTCATTCTCAACTCCTTTTGAGATTGAAATATAGTGTAGCACGATCTTGTGAAACATTGGCATAGCCTACATAACCATCCGGCCTAATCACATAAACCGCATTTTGTTTCAACCCAGCTTGTGCCGCTGACACATTCCACGGAAATTCATGCAATGCAAAATTTAAATTAGCAATTGCTTGTTTAAAAGATTCTGTCGCTTTTCCATAAATATGTACTTGCCAATCCAACGACGTTAACGCAGCAAAATTATCAAAACCATCTCCATGCACCCAGGGCAATCGATCACCTGCGTGGATTTTTCCTGCTTGTCCTTGATTAAGCGCACTATGACGGTAATTAATTTTAATTTGTGAAACAGTCTTAAAAAGAAATTTTTTAAAGAAAATAAATCTAGCAAAAAAAGGCAAAACATGGGGAAAAATAATATTTCGCACAATATATCCGATCCAATGTCTATTCGTGATTGCTTTAAATGCTGTATCTGTCGTCCTAATGAGTTGACGCGCAAATGCAATACGCTCAGACTCATACGAATCCAGTAAAGATATTGATGTTTGATTCTTTACGACCGCAGCAATTTTCCAGGAAAGATTAACCGCATCAACAATGCCCGTATTCATGCCTTGCCCACCCACTGGGCTATGAATATGCCCTGCATCACCGAGCAAGAAAACTCGGTCTTTTCTAAAATGCTCAGCAACACGATGATGTGAATGATAGGTGGAAAACCAATTTACTTTTTCAATCGTCAATTTTGAATTTTCGATAACGTCTTGTTGCACATCACTAAATTCAATTTTTTCTTTATGCATACAATTTTCTGGCACAATACCAATTAATCGCACCGAACCGCTACTGCGTATGGGAAATGCAAGTAAAAAAACATTTTTGAGAAAACAAACTTGAATTCCGCGATCGACTAAGTCGCCTTTTGCCATTACATCAGTGACATAATAAAGCTGTGAATACGTGCCGCCCGGAAAATTAATATTTAAACCACTGCGCACTGTGCTTCTGGCACCATCGCAACCACATAAAAAAGAAATTTGGAGCGTTTCGATTTGATTTTGTTTTTTTATAGTCGCAGTCACCTTGTCATCGTCTTGTGAAAAATTCATTAATTCTGTATTTCGTTCAACGAAAACACCAAGCAACTCTAATTGTTTAATTAATAATTTTTCATGATCATCTTGAGGAAAAGAAAGCACAAACGGAAACGGACTTAAGGTATTGCCTAAAAAATTCAGGTTAATGCTTGCAATCGGCTGAGCGTTTTTACGTAAATTAATCTGTTTTATGATGATTCCATGGCTCACCACCTCATCAGCAAAACCAAGTTGTTGATAAAATTCCAGTGTGCGTGCATGCACCGCCATGGCACGCGAAGTCTCGCCTGGTCCATTATTTTTATCAATGATGCGGACTGAAACGCCCAAGCGCGTCAGCCATAAAGCGAGCACTAAACCCGTTGGACCTGCGCCGACAATAAGAACTTTGCTTTCCATACAATCATCCTGACCGTCCGTCATTGCGAGCGTAGCGAAGCAATCCAGGTTTTTTAAAATTCCCCTAAAACCAGGATTGGTTGGCTGAGGGGGGAAAGGCCTAGGTTATAAAATACATTATTATGAATCCG
>CAZOFA010000121.1:0-3800 GCA_964578975.1 uncultured Coxiellaceae bacterium | reverse complement strand
TATCGACCACATCTCATGTACTGGAAACATGGGAAGAATGGGAAACGCTTGAACAACCCAGCAAACGTCCGAAAAACAGTTAAATAAGATTTTGCAAAGGAACCCGCATGGCAGCAGTTCCTTTAGTCGTTTCAAAATAGCCTTCAGCATTACCCATGCTACAAATAATTTTAAACTGTTGTAATTCGAGCTATAATTGAATCTTTGGAGACTCAATGAATGCTATCACTGACTAAAACGATATTATTGGTTTTTCTTTCAGCCATAACTAGCGCTGTTTTTGCTGAGGGCTGTGCAACAACAGGTTATCAAAATGGAGAGAACTACTTCGGCAAAACGCTTTGTCAAAAAGCGGTTTTATCTCAGTTGCGAGTGAATGGACAACTCGAAATTGACGGCGTTAAAGTGAATAGCGATGCAACGATTAATGGCACAGTGGAAGGTCACGATTTAGCCATTAACGGGTCATTGATGATTAAGGGCAAAACAACTTTAAATAAAGTAAAAATAAAGGATTCAACAACTATTGATGGTCAAACAACATTAAGCGATGCGAATTTACAAAATTTAACGGTAAATGGTAAATTGAACGCAAGCGGCAGTCAATTTGCTAATACGACTGTCAATGGAAGTGTTAATTTGCGTGATGTTGTTATTCACGGCAGCTTAACTGCAAGTTCAAAACGGATAGTATTAAATGGTGTCGATGTAAAAAGCATCCAGATTAAAAAATCTCTATCCAATGATTCCCAAACTGTCTGTTTAGAAAAAGCATCGCGAGTACAAGGCGATATTCATTTTGATGTTGGCAATGGTAAAGTGTATACCATCGGTGCTTCAACGATTTTGGGTAAAGTGATAGGGGGTCAAGTGATTCAGGGTGAGTGTCCAGCTGAGTGAGTGTTCGAAATGGACTGGAGTCTATCAATGGAATGACAAAAAGTGACCGTATGAAACACATGAGAAAAAACATGATGCGACGACTCGTTATATGGATATTTATCGTATTTTCAGCTTTATTATGTTGTGCTGCGAATGCGGCACAACCCATTAAAAATTATTCTGCCAAAGACGTATTAAGTTTTGTACGTATAGCCCAGGTATTGCCATCACCCGATAGTCAGGAAGTTGCTTACGTTACCTATAGCACTCATGTCGTATCAGAAAATAAAAAATGGATTTATTCTCTATACGTTAAAAATAAACTGAACCAAACAACACGGCTTGTTACAGAGGATGATATTGAATCGATTCATTTCTCACCGGATGGAACTAACATTCTTTATCTTGCACCAGGAAAACACTCGCAAAGTCTTTGGATGGTTGATATTCATAGCAAACAAAAAAAGAAATTATACGAATTTACACAAGATATCAGTCTATTCAAGCTATCACCCAATAATCAAACTATAGCATTCTTGGCAAATGGCGAAAAATCAATACCTACGATCAATAAACCTGTTGATGAAAGCAAAAACTATAAAAATTCGCAATTGTATATTGTATCTCTTTCCAAATTAAATCAGGTAAAAGAGATGACTCATTCAAATATCAGTGTGACAGATTTTGATTGGTCAGCGGATGGAAAATCAATTGTATTTTCATTTCAACCACGAGATGGAGCTGCATATGCCAATGAAAATAAATTAAGTGTTATTACTATAGAGAATGGCATAGTCAAGAAAATACCTTATACAGACACGCATGCAGGCATACACCCTTATTATTCTCCAAATGGAAAATGGATTGCTTTTGCTAGCAATCTTCCTGCTTCAAAATTTGCGCAAACGCTGAATAATGACGTCATACTCAATAATCAAATTTGTATTGCTGAAACGGCTTCTTTAGAGACTCATTGTTTATCAAACACATTCAACCAAAATCCATTTATGTTAGGATGGAATGCAGAAAGTGATGCTGTATTAGTATTAGATGCATATAAATCAGTCGGTTATTATATTTATGCACTGAGTATTGATGCTTCAAAACCTGTAAAATTACTCTCAAACATAGAGGGTTTTATTGAACCTTTAACCATTTCACTTAATAAAAATCATACTGCATTAGGATTCGGCTATGAATCTCCAACAAGTGCACCGGAAGCCTTTACAAGTCTTGTTGAACCCTTTCAACTCACTCAAATTTCTCATCTGAACGATACAAAACAAAACCCATCTCTCGGAAATACCAAAGTCATTCAATGGACATCTTCAGATGGAATGAATATTGAAGGTTTATTATTAACACCAAAAAATTATGATGCTAATAAAAAATATCCTTTGTATGTTGCAGTACATGGCGGGCCTGCGGGTGCTTGGGGAAAACGGTATTTAGGTGGATGTGATGAATATGGCACTATGATTGATCCAACGACTTGCTGGCAAAATTTACTGAATCTTGGCTTTGTTGTCTTTCAACCGAATCCACGGGGTAGTTCAGGTTATGGCTTGTCATTTAGATTGGCCAATTATGCAGATTTTGGCGGCGGTGATTATCGCGATATTATGTCAGGTGTTGATTATCTCATTAACAAAGGAATAGCTGATCCTAAACATCTTGCTATTGGAGGATGGAGTTTTGGCGGATACATGACTGCATGGGCGATTAGTCAAAGCAATCGATTTAAAGCCGCCGTTGAAGGGGATGGTAACACCGACTTTATTTCTTTCTCAGGCACAAGTGATATACCCACTTATTATGAACGTTATCTGGGAACACCTTTTTGGGTCAATAATAAATTGTATTTAGAGCGCGCACCCATTATGCATGTTCAAACGATTCAAACACCGCTTCTGATCATGCAGGGTGAAAACGATATGCGCGTGCCATTGAGCCAATCTCGTGAATTATATACTTCGCTTCAAAGACAACATAAACCAGTCAAAATGATTATTTTTCCAAAACAACATCACGTGCCAACAGATGCTAATATTATTTTTGACAGTATTGGGGAAGTGGATTCCTGGTTAAAGCAAGCAATCATTCCCGCAAAATAGGGACGCCTGATGGTTACTCATTTTTATAAAACTAAAGGAGATAGTCATGATCAAAAAAGAATATTATGAAACAATTACCCCAGAAAATGCTGCTCTTGTATTGGTTGACCATCAACTGGGTTTATATACGGGTGTAAGAGATATACCTGTTGATGAATTAAAGCATAATGTAATGGGGTTAGTAAAAGCAGTCAAAACTTTTCGTATTCCAGTGATCATCACCACAACGACTGAAAGCATGTGGGGGCCGATGATTCCTGAATTACAAAAATTATTGGCAGGTATACCTGTTATTGAGCGTACGACAGTCAATGCATGGGATGATAATCGAGTTTCAAATGCGATTGAAAAATTGAATCGGAAAAAGCTTATCATGACGGGTATAACGACCGATGTATGCCTTGCTTTCCCAGCGATTAGAGCCGTGGGAAAAGGCTATGATGTCTATGCAGTGATTGATGCATCCGGCGCGTTCACGGTCAAGCAAGGTGAGCTGGGCGTGGCTAGAATGTTACAAGCGGGTGTCAAGACGGTTGGGTATTCTAATGTCATAGTCGAAATGTTAAAAGATAATGCGAATCCGCTTGCTATGGAAGTCTATAGCGGTCTTGATATGCCATTTGCAGGTTTGGTGCTTGGGTTAAATCAATATTTTTCTAAAAAGAAGGGTGAGTGATTGAGTTGTCAGTGATTGCTGATGTAAAAGCGCAAATACAGCGCGTGACATATGTAGTTTTTCGCGTTTGGGGACGCGCATCACTGGATATCTTACAAACGAAATCGGCGGGTTGAATTGCAATATAT
>CAZOFA010000120.1:0-3957 GCA_964578975.1 uncultured Coxiellaceae bacterium | reverse complement strand
TCTCGAAGGGCGCGTCTCGAAGGGCGCGTCTCGAAGGGCGCGTCTCGAAGGGCACGTCTCGAAGGGCACTTCATTCAGGATGGCAGTTGGAAAAAAGTTACCCGCAATAGCCAAATTTCGTATATAATTCGCGTCCAAATTAAAATAACGCTGGAGGCACTATGTCTGTCGAAAAAACCCTATCGATCATTAAACCAGATGCGGTGGCAAAAAATTTAATTGGCGAAATTAATCGTCGATTTGAAAAAGCAGGTTTGCAAATTGTCGCATCCAAAATGATGCATTTAACAAAACAACAAGCACAAGATTTTTATGCGGTGCATAGTCAACGTCCTTTTTATAATGCGTTGGTTAACTTTATGAGTTCAGGCCCCGTATTAGTGCAAGTGCTCGCAGGTCACAATGCGATTGCATTAAATCGTCAAATCATGGGCGCGACCAATCCGAAGGAAGCAGCGAGCGGTACTATTCGTGCAGATTTCGCCGATTCCATCGATCACAATGCTGTGCATGGTTCAGATGCTGCTGACACCGCCGCGACTGAAATCGCATTTTTCTTCCGTCCCGAAGAAATTGTCACGTATGTGAAAACCACGGAATTAGCTTAAAATGAGCGATCTCATTCAGTCAGCACACAAAATTAATTTACTCGGCTTTGATCGCAAAGCCATGGAAGCATTTTGTGTTGAGCTGGGTGAGAAATCTTATCGTGCCACACAAATTTTGCAGTGGATTCATTTTCATGGTGTGCACGATATTCATGGCATGAGTAATATCAGTAAATCATTACGCGATAAACTTGCAGAAACTGCTGAAATTCGGGCACCAGAAGTCGCTTATGAAAATACTTGTACGGATGGCACACACAAGTGGCTATTGCGCCTCGCGGACGGCAATTGTATTGAAACCGTTTTCATTCCAGAAAAAACACGCGGAACACTTTGCATTTCTTCACAAGTCGGTTGCACATTGAATTGCGATTTTTGTTCGACGGGAAAACAAGGTTTCAATCGTAACTTAACCAGCCACGAAATCATCGGACAACTTTGGGTGGCCGTGCGTGGTTTATCACAAAATAAAGCATTACACGATCACGCGATTACCAATGTCGTGATGATGGGAATGGGCGAACCGTTATTAAATTTTGATGCAGTGGTCAGCGCCATGAATATCATGTTAGATGATTTTGCCTATGGTTTATCAAAACGTCGTGTGACTTTAAGCACAGCCGGTGTCGTGCCTAAGTTGTATGAATTACGTAAAGTGAGTGATGTAGCCCTCGCGGTTTCTTTGCATGCACCGAATGATGAATTGCGCAATGTCTTAGTCCCGCTTAACCGCAAATATCCACTCAAAGAATTAATGACCGCCTGCAAAGCGTATTTTGCCGATGACAAACGACGTTATGTCACCATGGAATATGTCATGTTGGCGGGAGTCAATGATTCGTTAGAGCATGCAAAACAACTGATTAAATTATTAAACGGTGTGCGAGCAAAAGTGAATTTAATTCCCTTTAATCCTTTTCCGAATACCCAATATCGACGCTCGGATGATCAAACAATTGAACAATTCAAAAAAGTTTTAATGGAAGCGGGTCTCAATGCGATTGTACGCAAAACCCGGGGGGATTCCATCGATGCCGCCTGTGGGCAATTGGTAGGACAAGTCAAGGACCGAACCAGGCGAAGTTTGCGCTATAAAAATAGTCTCGCGCCAGCAAAAGCTGCCATAACACAATAAATCTCGATATTTTTGCTTAATTGCTCTCGCCCAACTGCTTTCAGAGTGTTAAAATTTTCTCAATTTCATAAATGGAAATGATCACTCACATGACGGAAGAAAATCAGCAAAATACATTAGGTGGATTTGGCACGCGTTTGAAAACAGCGCGTGAAGGACAACATTTATCGCAAAAAGATGTCGCCTTGCGCCTGCATTTAAGCACCAATATCATTCAAATCATTGAAAATGAAGATATGACGTTGGCGCCACCGGCGACCTTTATGCGTGGGTATTTGCGTTCATATGCCAAATTGCTCAATATCCCGGATGTTGAAATCAATCAAGCGCTCATGCAATCGGGTCTTGATTTGGTTGCAAAAAATGCGCCGATCACGCCTAATCTCATGCCCGTCGAATCCATTGAAAATGGGGATCGTTATGTCCATTGGATTACGATGTTGGTTTTATCGATTTCACTGGTTTTAGTCGGCATTTGGTGGAATACACACTCGCGAGAAACGAATTTACATGTGGCAGTAAAAAATCCACCTGAAGCCGCAACCACGCTCGCACCGACTACACCGCAAGCTCAGCCGACCCCACCACCGATGCCGACTGAAACAACTGTTCAAGCGACAACGTCCCCCGAGAGCCCAACCGCGCCTTCTGCAACCCAGGTTAACCCGGCACCCGCGACGACTTCCGCAGAACCTTCTGCAACTCCTCCCATGTCACCTGTTGTACCTGATTCTTCTGTGTTGGCCGGCATGACTCCGATACCCGCAACACCCCCAGTGACAGAAGAGCGTCATAAAAAACATCATCGACATTCTCAAGATAACAATGTCTCTGGAATGGCAATGGCATTACCTGAACCCGGATTATAAAAATATAAAATGAAAGGTACTTAACAGTGACAAATCCAATCCAAGCTGTACGCGGCATGAATGATATTTTGCCGTCAGAAACCAAAGTGTGGCAAACGGTCGAAGATATTCTTCGTCAAGTCGTGCAAAGTTACGGTTTTCAAGAAATTCGTTTTCCTATTTTGGAAAAAACAGAATTATTCAAACGTTCGATTGGTGAAGCCACTGATATTGTCGAAAAAGAAATGTATACGTTTTTGGATCGCAACAATGAAAGTTTAACCTTACGCCCCGAAGGGACTGCGTGTTGTGTACGCGCAGGGATCGAGCATGGTTTGCTGTATAACCAAGTACAACGTCTTTGGTATATGGGACCTTATTTTCGTCATGAGCGTCCGCAAAAAGGTCGTTATCGACAATTTTATCAATGTGGCGCAGAAATTTTTGGTATTGAAACACCGGATGCTGATGTCGAATTAATTTTATTAGCGGCAAAAATGTTAGAGCGATTAGGATTAAAATCGTATGTCAGTTTGGAATTAAATTCGTTAGGCGAACCCGCAACACGTGTAGTGTATCGAGAAGAATTGAAACGTTACCTCGAAAAACATCAAGATCAATTAGATGAAGACAGCCAACGTCGTTTAATCACAAATCCGCTACGCATTCTTGACAGTAAAAATCCACATGTGCAAGAGCTTTTGCAAAAAGCGCCTAAATTAACAGATTTTCTGGATAACGCCTCACACGATCATTTTATTCAATTACAAAAATATTTAACGCAGGCTGGAATAAAATTCACGCTCAATCCCTATTTGGTGCGCGGATTAGATTATTACACCAAAACAGTTTTTGAATGGGTGACAACAGATTTAGGTGCACAAGGTGCGATTTGTTCGGGTGGACGCTATGACAATTTAATCGAACAGCTCGGCAGCAAACCCACACCCGCTTTAGGTTTTGGTTTTGGTATTGATCGTGCTGTGTTGTTATATCAACAAGTTCAAAAAAATTTACCGACGCATACGCCGGATATTTATTTTATTTCAGATGGTGAAGCGGCTTTTCAACAGAGTTTAAAAATCGCCGATGATTTACGTGATGCCATACCGACCGTGAAAATTTTATTGCATTGTGGTGGGGGGAGTTTAAAAAATCAGTTTAAAAAAGCGGATAAAAGTGGTGCGACGCTTGCGTTGATTTTGGGTGAAAAAGAATTGCAGGAAAATTCGATCGCGATTAAATTTTTGCGCGCGGAGGTTCCGCAGATGGTGATTAAGTTGGATGAGTTGATAGAAAAAATCCGTGATCAGTTGTCATCCTGAACGTAGTGCCCTTCGAGACGCGCTGCGCGCTCCTCAGGGCG
>CAZOFA010000119.1:0-3982 GCA_964578975.1 uncultured Coxiellaceae bacterium | reverse complement strand
CCTTCCCCCTGCGTGGGAAGGACGTTCTAAGCAATAAAAACTCCGAACTCGGGTTTTACGTAGCAACTGTCATTGAAATTTAATTTTTCAAGACAATTTCGAAGAGTTACCAAATTACTTTTTTATAAAAAAGCTTTATTTTTTTATCGCTCGTCACAATGGGAATATGTTTTTTAACGGCAAATGCTGTAATCATGCGATCTGCTGGATCTCTATTTTCATCCCACGGTAATTCAATGGAATCTAACCATTCATCGAGACCAATATCAATCATTTCAACATTTTTAATTTGACGAAATTCATTGTAAAGCATTCGAGGCGAAACGCTCATTTCAAGTTTGCCAAGTTTAATTTTACATGCAATTTCTGCAAACGAAATTGATAGCATGTAAGCACCGGCTTCCATTTGTTTTAAAGTTTTTAATGAAAAGCTCGGCAATTTTTTGCAAGCTTCAATAATTGCACATGTATCTAACACTACCATTCATCATATCCAGGTAAGACGTGTTCATTGATGTCGCCCACAATTTTAACATCAGCAAAACCGCGCATTTGTTTGAATGTCATTTCTTTCACTTTCATAAGCACAAGCTCAGGTTTGTTTTGGTGGGTAATAATGAGTTCTTTTCCTTCTTCAACCCATTTAAGATATTTGCTGGTATATTGAATGAATTCTCGTTTACCAACCATTTTGGGTGAGCGCATGTGACGCCTCTTGTAGCTTCATAATGTAGCTACTTTAATATTAGAATAAAAATCAAGGTTTGTCAAATAAAAATACGTAATCTACCCACGCACCAAACTCAAAAACTCCGAGCGCGTACGGCGATCTTCACGAAACGTACCCAACATCACCGACGTGGTCATAATCGAATTTTGTTTTTCCACACCGCGCATCATCATGCATAAATGTTTTGCTTCAATGATGACACCCACTCCATGACCTTGCGTAATATCAAGAATGGTCTCCGCAATTTGCTTCGTCAGTTTTTCTTGAACTTGCAAACGTCGCGCAAATATATCCACGATGCGTGCGATTTTTGATAAACCAATTATTTTTCCTTTGGGAAGATAAGCGACGTGACATTTACCAATAAAAGGTAATAAATGATGTTCGCACAGAGAATATAATTCGATGTCTTTGACAATAATCATTTCATCATTGTCAGTTTCAAATAACGCACCATTCACAATTTTTTCAACTGACAAGTGATAACCTTGCGTCAAAAATTGTAATGCGGTTGCTGCACGTTTAGGTGTATCTTTTAAACCATCGCGATTTAAATCTTCGCCTAATGCTTCGATAATTTTTTTAAAATGTTGTTCCATTGTTTTGACCCAATTAGCCGGGCGGCCACAGCATTTGCCGTCCACCTAATAAATGAGCGTGCAAATGAAACACGGTTTGGCCGGCTCCGGGATTACAATTCATAATCAAACGATAACCCACATCCGCAATATTTAATTCTTGCGCCAATTTTTTGGCGGTCTGCAAGATGTGGCCGATCAGTTCATTATCTTTGGGAGAAACATCATTGATGGTCGGTATATGCTTCAGCGGAATAATCAATTTGTGATACGGCGCCTGAGGATGGATATCATCAAAGACAAGAACCTTTTCATCGCGATAAATCACGTTCGCGGGTATCGTTTTATTAATTATTTTGCAAAATAAGCAATCCATCAGGGCGATCTCCTCATTTCTCCGGCGCTAGTGTACCACAAACAAATTTGACCTTCCTCGTATTCTCGAGTAGAGTTTGCACTCATTTTTAGGTATCAATACGTTATGCAAATTCTCAATATTGCAGGGTATAAGTTTATCCAACTTACGCAATTACCAGCATTGCGGGATTCTCTATTCGATCAAGCCAATCGCTTGAATCTGAAGGGGACTATTTTGTTAAGCGTTGAGGGCATTAACCTTAGCCTTGCGGGTGAGCCCGAAAGCCTCGCGCATTTTGTCCAAGGGTTAAAAAGCCATACGCATTTTTCGGACTTAAGTTTTCGTGAAAGTTATTCAACTTATCAACCCTTTAAGCGCATGCGGGTGAAAATTAAAAAAGAAATTATTACCTTACGTGAGCCCAATGTGGATCCCATCAACAAAAAAGCGCCCGTGTTATCGCCACAAGAGTTTAAACAATGGTTAGATGAAAAACGTGACATCACATTGTTGGATACGCGTAACGATTATGAAATGCGTTTTGGCACATTTGAAAATGCAAAAAATTTAGCGTTAACTCACTTTGGCAAATTACCTGATAAGCTCGATCATATTTCACGTCACAAACCGGTTGTGATGTTTTGCACCGGCGGCATTCGCTGCGAAAAAGCGGCTTTATTGATGTTGAATGCGGGCTATGAACATGTTTATCAATTACAAGGCGGCATTTTAAATTATTTTGCAGAAGTGGGTGGAAGTCATTATGTCGGCGAATGTTTTGTGTTCGATTCTCGTGTCGCCGTGAACGCAAATTTAGCCACGACCGACACAAAACAATGTCGGATTTGCCAAGGGCCAATGAAAATCAGTGAGCAAGTATGCTCGCTCTGTGTTAATCAACTTAATTAAGGAAAAACCATGGGATTAGAACAAATAGAAACAGGCCGTTCAGTGCCAGATGATATTAACGTTATCATTGAAATTCCTGCGCAAAGTGATCCAGTCAAATATGAAGTTGACAAAAAAAGTGGGATGGTGGTGGTTGATCGTTTTGTCTCAACTTGCATGTATTATCCCTGTGATTATGGTTTTATTCCCCATACGTTATCAGAAGATGGTGACCCGGTTGATGTGTTAGTGATTGCACCATTTCCCTTGAATCCGGGGGTGATTGTGCGTTGTCGAACAATTGGCATGTTGTGCATGACAGATGAATCAGGCCCGGATGCAAAAATTTTAGCAGTACCCATTGATAAGTTAACCCCACGTTACAAACATGTGAAAAAACCCGAAGATTTAGGCCAAGACAAGCTCGATTCCATCGCGCATTTTTTCCAACATTACAAGGACTTGGAACCAGGTAAATGGGTCAAGTTAGACGGATGGAAAGATGCCGAAACCGCTAAAGCCGAAATTCTAGCGAGCATAAAACGCTATAAAGAAAGCTCTTAAGCGTTTCTTAAGAATAAAGCGGTAAAATTTACTGACCTAAATTGCGGTACCCACAGAAAAGCGTGAGCTCGCAATGACGACGCTAAATTATGGGGTGCTTTTGTGTTTGCGAAACGAATAAAAAATAAAAAAAGATATACATTAAGTTTATGCGAAGGCATCTGCTTGATCGCGGCCGTTTATATGACTTCC
Source organism: uncultured Coxiellaceae bacterium (assembly GCA_964578975.1). Taxonomy (GTDB): domain Bacteria; phylum Pseudomonadota; class Gammaproteobacteria; order DSM-16500; family DSM-16500; genus CAYRUP01. The sequence continues at coordinate 672 of CAZOFA010000119.1, read as the reverse complement.
TACATGCTGCGTGAAGACACACTATTCCCGATGTCCATTGATTCTGCGTGGGGTTATTTCAATCATTTAGCCAGACATTTTCATATCATTGCCGTTGGATTATTGCCGGTTTATGTGGCATTAATGGTGTTTGGTACAGCGATTGGTGCGATGTATTTAGGATCGGTGATTCAACGTTGGTTAACGAAACGCTCCTAATTTTTCCGCTTTTTTGAGAATTTCTTCCAGCATGAATAGCATCATCATATGATCATGTTCTGAAATGTGACTATTGATTTTATCGTGAATGAATTTTTCTTTTAGCATGATCTCAGCAATATCATCCAGCATACGAAAAAATTTTTCTTCCGTGCTTAATGATAATTTTGAACTTGCACTATTTTCATCAGTAATTTCTGTTTTAAATCGTCCAATAATGTTGCCGATATCTTTTTCAAGTGCGCTATTGATCGGGAGTGATTTTTGTACGCGCGCTAATTGAGCTAATAACCATTCAAGATGAAGCTCAGAAATGTATGGTTTTTTTCTGGCGTGGTTTACTTCGTATTTGGCGCTAGGGATGCTCATATAGACTCCGATGCCAATACGTATATTATAACAAAAAATAGACATTTTTTGGGTAATGTTGCCCGTGTCATTCCCGCGTACCCGTGTCATTCCCGCGTATCCGTG
>CAZOFA010000118.1:0-4050 GCA_964578975.1 uncultured Coxiellaceae bacterium | reverse complement strand
ATAATCGTGATTTTGAATTTCAATGTCTGCATGGCATGGGACAAATCATTTATGATCAATTGCTGGGAAAAGGAAATATCAATGTCCCGTGCCGCATTTATGCGCCAGTTGGCACACACAAAGATTTATTAGGCTATTTAGTACGACGTTTATTAGAAAACGGCGCCAATTCTTCATTCATTAATTGTATTGCGGATGATAAAATTCCGCTGGCGAAATTGATCGCAGACCCGACTAACCGAATTGCAAATCTTAACAATAAACCGCATCCCTATATTCCACTACCCAAATATCTTTTTGGCCACGAACGTTTAAACTCACTCGGATTGGATCTTTCAAATATGCACACACTCGAACAGTTAAAAATTAAAATGGATGAAGTCGCTCAATTGCAATGGACCGCAGGCCCGATTATTTCTGGCAAAATGTTAACGCACGCAGAAAAAAAATCTGTCGTGTCGCCCAGTCATCTTAATCAAACGGTTGGAATTGTGTATGACGCAACATCCGACGATGTTGAACATGCACTCGAGCAAGCACACAAAGCCACAACTCCCTGGGCAAATACAGCAGTCGATGCACGCGCACACTGTCTGGAACGTGCTGCCGATTTATTTGAAAAAAATATGCCGCGTCTCATGACATTGCTCACACGCGAAGGCGGAAAACAAATCGCCGATTGTGTTTCAGAAATTCGTGAAGCGGTGGATTTTTGCCGTTATTATGCTGCAAAAGCGCGTGAAGATTTAACACCCGTCAAACTTCCTGGGCCTACCGGTGAATTTAATCAATTATCTTTGCATCCACGCGGTGTGATTGTGTGTATTAGTCCGTGGAATTTTCCGATGGCGATTTTTACTGGACAAATCGTTGCAGCATTAGTGACAGGAAATACCGTGATTGCGAAACCAGCAGAACAAACGCCACTCATTGCAGCAGAAATTATTCGCCTACTGCATGAAGCGGGAATTCCACACAATGCACTACAATTTTTACCTGGACCTGGGGAAATTGTTGGCGCAAAAGCGGTTGCAGATCCACGCACAGCCGGTGTGATGTTTACCGGTTCAACGGAAACTGCAAAATTAATTCAACAATCTCTCTCACAACGTCCTGGGCCCATCGTGCCATTGATTGCGGAAACGGGTGGGCAAAATGCAATGATTGTGGATTCATCCGCTTTACCCGAACAAGTGGTGACGGATGTCCTGAGCTCTGCTTTTAATAGTGCGGGACAACGTTGCTCTGCGCTAAGAGTGTTATTCTTACAAGATGATATTGCAGCGCGAATTATTGACATGTTAATCGGTGCGATGCAGGAAATCACTTTAGGTGATCCCAGTTTACTCGCCACCGACATTGGACCCGTCATCGATCAAGCTGCACTCGACATGTTAAACAAACACGTCGCCCACATGAAACAAGAAGCGTCACTCCTTTATCAAGTGAAAACCGATGCATTGCCCAATGGTTATTTCTTTGCGCCCTGCGTGTTTGAACTCTCTGACTTAAGCCAATTAACGCGTGAAGTATTTGGTCCGATTTTGCATGTGATCCGCTTCAAAGCAAATGAATTGGATCAAGTCCTCGACCAAATTATCAATACCGGCTATGGATTAACGCTGGGCGTGCACAGTCGTATTGATGCCACGGTCAACTATATTGAAAAACGTATGCCTGTTGGCAATATGTATGTAAATCGTAATATGATAGGAGCAGTGGTCGGTGTCCAACCGTTTGGCGGCGAACGACTCTCAGGAACAGGTCCCAAAGCCGGTGGACCGCATTATTTACCGCGCTTATGTGTTGAACGTGCTATCTCAATCAATACTACAGCAGCGGGAGGAAATGCTACATTAGTCTCATTACGTGAAGAATAGGGAAATTGAATGCACACACCCAGCATTATTCATGTTATCTTTTTGATTTTTGCCGGTACTGCTGTTCTCTCAACAGTCGCATTACTCACGCGCCAATCATTATTAGTCGCCTACATCGCCCTAGGTGCCATTGTGGGTCCCTGGGGTTTAGGTTTTTTGAAAGACTCACTCCTCATTAAACAATCGGGCGATATTGGCATTATCTTTTTGTTATTTTTACTGGGTCTCGATTTACAACCAAAAAATTTACTTTACTCGCTCACCAAAATGAGTTCGATTACCTTGGTGAGCTCCCTCATTTTTTTTGTGCTGGGATTTTCGGTCAGTTATTTTTTCCAATTTAGTTTAACAGCCAGTGCGATCATTGGTATGTGCACGATGTTTTCCAGCACCATCATCGGATTAAAATTATTACCGACCACTATCTTACATCATCAACACACCGGCGAATTAATGGTGAGTATTCTGTTGTTGCAAGACATCATTGCCATCGCGGTTTTACTGGTATTGCAAGCAATCGGCGAACATGATTTTTCTTTCAATGATTTGGGATTAATTATTTGTTCCTTCCCAGTGCTGTTAATGACAGCTTATATTTTTCAACGTTATATTTTATCTAAATTGCTGCGACTATTTGACACGATTCACGAATATATTTTTATTTTGTCGATTGGGTGGTGTTTGTGCATGGCGGAGATTGCGCATTTCATGGGGCTCAGCGAAGAAATCGGCGCATTCATTGCCGGCGTTGCATTGGCAACCAATCCGATTTCACTTTATATTGCTGACAGCTTAAAACCATTACGCGATTTTTTCTTAGTGATTTTCTTTTTCTCAATTGGCGCAGGATTTGATTTTGATTATTTTCGCATTGTGCTTGAACCCGCCGTCGCACTAGCCCTGCTCATCCTCATCATCAAACCGGTTGTTTTTAGTTGGTTATTGCACAAAGCCGGCGAATCACGAACGATTGGCTGGGAATTGGGTGTGCGTTTAGGGCAAATGAGCGAATTTTCATTATTAGTGACCTATCTTGCTTTTCACATTAAAATAATTGATCTCGCGACAAATTATATGATACAAGCTGCAACCATTATTACATTTATTGTTTCATGCTACTGGGTTGCGTTGCGTTATCCAACGCCATTAGCCGCCACTGAAAAATTACGTCGAGATTAATTAATTATGAGTGACCAACACAACCATAGTCATGCACATGCCCATCCTGTGCCCGAATCTTTTAATTTTGCATTTGCCATTGCCGTCTTATTAAATTTGGGTTTCACCATTTTTCAAACCATTTTTGCGTTATTAGCAAACTCGATGAGTTTATTGGCTGATGCGGTGCATAATTTTGGTGATGTTTTCGGGCTGGTGTTAGCGTGGGGTGCGAGTTGGCTCTTGACCTTGCCGGCGCGCAAACGGTATAGCTATGGTTTTAAGCGCACAACGATTATTGCCGCCTTAAGCAATGCACTGATTTTGGTGGCCACCTCCGCCGTCATTATCTATGAATCCATTTACAAATTAATGCATATCGCAACTGTCAATGAACACATTGTGATTGTCGTCGCAATCGTAGGCATTGTAATCAATGCCGGAACTGCATTGTTATTTTTTAAAGGCTCACACCATGATTTAAACATTAAAGGTGCTTTTTTGCATTTGATGAGTGATGCGTTGATTTCCATTGGCGTCGTGATCGCTGGGTTATTAATTTTATTTACCAAACGCATGTGGATTGATCCATTAGTTGGTTTATTTATTGTCTCGATTATTTTATTTGGGACGTGGGGTTTATTACGTGATTCGGTGAGTTTAATCCTCGATGCGATTCCGCGGCATATTGATTATGTCGGTGTAGAAGACTATTTGAAAAAAGTACCTGGGGTAACAACTGTGCATGATTTACATATTTGGGGATTAAGCACGAAAGAAGTTGCATTGACGGTGCATCTTATTATGCCTCAGCAAAAATTATCGGATGAAGATTTCAAAAAAATAAATCACGATTTGAAACATGATTTTCGGATTGATCATGCGACGATTCAAGTTGAAACGGGGAGTGAAGAATTTCCGTGCACCCAAATTGAAACGTGTTAACTATTCCGTCATTGCGAGGAGCGTTTTGCAGAAGCAATAAAGCGCTTTTTGAGCAGTAAAAATAAAA
>CAZOFA010000117.1:0-4064 GCA_964578975.1 uncultured Coxiellaceae bacterium | reverse complement strand
CAATCGGTGCGCGTTCCTCTTCATACGTATCTAACAAAGCATCAGACGCATGATGATTGAGCACAAATGCTAATTTCCACGCAAGATTATGCGCATCTGCAATCCCCGTATTCATGCCTAAACCGCCCGTCGGTGGTAATCGATGTGCAGCATCACCCACTAAAAAAATTCTCTGATGACGATAACGTTTCGCCACTTGCGCGGCCATCTCCCAAAAACTTTTATTGATGATCTTAATGTCAAGATCAGGCATATCAAGCACACGTCTTATTTCATTAATACAATAGTCATCGGAGAAATTTTCTTTATGATCCTCTGGTTTAAGATTCATGCCAACGATCCAACGATTTTTCCCATACGCAGTAAAAAGAGAACGCCCCAGTCGTTTAAGTTCAGTAAAGAAAAATCCGACACTGGGTCGATGTTGCGTCCATTGTGCGATATCAAATTCGCAATAAACACTACACGAACGTGCTAACGTTTCAGGCCCTTCCATTTCAATTTTTAATTGTTTGCGTATCCTGCTATGTGCACCATCTGCCGCAATGAGATATTCTGCATGCACGAATTCTTCCTGATTATTTTTTCGATCTAATAATTTTACCGTGACGCCCGTGTTATCTTCTTCGAAAGAAATCATTTCTTTTGAAAATTGAATTTCAGCTTTTTGATGTTGTTGTAACGCATGATGCAAATATTCTTCGACACAATCTTGCGTAATAAAACTCGCACCGATCGGACCATGCGTATAATTTTCGCGATCTTTCATTTCCACACGCGTCACTTCGTTGCCTTGAATCGACTCCGCCCAAATAAATCGAATCGCTTCGCGTGGAAATTCATATTTCAATAATTCATCAATATTTCCCCATTGCTTAAACAATTCCATGGTGCGCATACTCACGCCTCGTGCACGAGGATGCGGGGTGCGTCCTGAATGTTTCTCAACAACCAGTGCAGCAACATTTTGCCGTGCAAGACAAAGCGCCATGCTCAATCCCACCGGACCCGCGCCCACGATCAAAACAGGAATTTTTTTAATAGGTTTATTCATAAGATTATCTATTTGGATTTGAGAATGAGGATTTTAACTTAAAATGGGTTTTTGAGGAACTGAGCAAAAAACGTAATCGGGGTGACAAGATTCGAACTTGCGGCCCCTGCCTCCCGAAAGCAGTGCTCTACCAGGCTGAGCTACACCCCGTTAATATTTTCGCAGCACAACAAATTCGGCAAGATCGTGTAACGCTTTGCGATAAGGCGAATCGGGAAGATGAGCCAAACGCGTGATGGCTTGTTGTGCATGCTGTTTTGCAGCGTTTGCAGTGTACTCGATGGCGCCGGTTGATTCAATAATTGTGAGAATCGAATCAAGATTTTTCTTTGAGCCGGCTTGAATTGCTTTTTGCAAAAATTTAATTTCAGCTTTTGTCCCTTGACGTAAGGCATAAATCAACGGCAGTGTGGTTTTACCTTCGGATAAATCATCACCAATATTTTTTCCAATTTCATCGGCCGTCGAACTGTAATCCAATGCATCATCAATCAATTGAAATGCGGTGCCCAGCGCAATGCCATATTCCTGCATGGCTGACATTTGTTGACTAGTGTAATCGCAAAGTGCAGCACCCGTTTGTGAGGCGACTTCAAATAATTTCGCCGTTTTGCGCTGGATCACTTCATAATAAGACTGCTCAGTGATATGGGGATTGCGACAGTTGATGAGCTGCATGATTTCGCCTTCGGCAATCAAGTTGGTCGCATTGGCAAAAATCGTCATGATTTCTAGATTTTTTAAGTTAACAATTAATTGAAACGCGCGGGAATAAAGAAAATCACCGACTAAAACACTGGCTTCATTACCCCAAATACTATTCGCGGTTTTGTTACCGCGCCGCAAGGATGAGCTATCGACCACGTCATCATGTAATAAAGTGGCGGTATGAATCAGCTCAATGGCAGAAGCCAAATCAATATGTTGTTGACCTTGATGATTTAACGCACGAGCCGTTAACAAGACGAGCAGGGGTCTGATGCGTTTTCCACCACAAGTTAACAAATATTCCACTAACTGATTGATTAAAGGAATATCTGATGAGAGCACAGTACAGATAAATTTATCTGTGGCTTCAAGGTCAGATTGTACAAGTGAACGTATTGATTCCAGCGGCATACACGCAATTCTCTACCCGTTTTATCTTTACACGCATGCTAGTGGTGAGGTGTGTGGTATGTCAAGTTACTGTTACGACAGTCGCCTAAATACCAGTAAATTTATCCTTGCTCTTCCCCCGAGCTATGTTTTATAATCGCACTCTTTTCAGAATCCTATAAAATCCCCAAGGGAGTGATTAAACATGTATGCAGTAATTACCAGTGGTGGTCAGCAATTTCGTGTGACGGAAGGGCAAACACTGAAAATTGCGAAACGAGTTGATGACGTTGGTGCGACGTTCAAGTTTGAACGTGTATTAATGGTGGTAAATGGCGATGATATTAAGGTCGGCAAACCCGATTTAAAGGGTGCGACAGTGGCAGCTTCAGTCGTTTCTCATGGTCGTCATAAGAAAGTTCATATCGTTAAATTCAGACGCCGTAAACACCATCGCAAACAGATGGGTCACCGACAAGATTATACCGAAATCAAAATCACAAAGATTACAGGTTAAGAGGATAGAGCAATGGCACATAAAAAAGCCGGTGGTAGTACGCGTAATGGCCGCGACTCAAACCCAAAATATCTTGGTATCAAACGCTTTGGCGGTCAGCTGGTCAATGCGGGCACGATTATCGTGCGTCAACGCGGCACTAAATTCCATCCAGGACGTTATGTCGGAATTGGTCGCGATCACACCTTGTATGCCTTAGTACCCGGTAAAGTGGTATTTGGCGTGAAAGGTCCTTTAAAGAAACATTGCGTCAGCATCGAGCCGATTGAAGCGGAAGTTGCGGCGTAATTTTTTGATGAATTATGGTTTGTAGGCCTCGTGTAAACGAGGCTTTTTTTTATATGAAATTTATTGATGAAGCAAAGATTCGCGTGTTGGCCGGGGACGGTGGAAATGGCTGTTGTAGTTTTCTGCGTCTGAAATTTATGCCGAATGGCGGACCCGATGGTGGGGATGGCGGCGATGGTGGCAGTATTTTTCTGATCGCAGATGAAGGCATCAATACCCTGGTCGATTATCGCTATACCAAAACATTTGAAGCGCGACACGGCGAAAAAGGTGCTGGACGAAATTGTTCGGGAAAAGCGGGTGATGATCTGACGTTACGCGTGCCCGTCGGTACGATGATTTATGATCAAGATACTGATGAATTAATTGCTGATTTAACCCAGCACGGACAAATTGCCTGTGTTGCAAAAGGCGGTGCGCATGGCATTGGCAATACGCGTTTTAAAAGCAGCGTCAATCGTTCGCCGCGTCGCACGATTCCCGGTCAACCCGGCGATAAAAGAAATTTACGTTTAGAATTAAAAGTGCTAGCCGATGTGGGATTGGTTGGCATGCCCAATGCAGGAAAATCTACTCTAATTCGCGCGATTTCTGCAGCACGACCGAAGGTCGCCGATTATCCTTTCACCACTTTACATCCTAATTTAGGCGTGGTCAGAGCATCAGAGCATCGCAGTTTTGTGGTGGCGGATATTCCTGGTTTAATTGAAGGTGCAGCGGAAGGCGCGGGTCTGGGTATTCAGTTTTTAAAACACATTATGCGTACGCGATTGTTGTTTCATGTCGTTGATATTTTGCCAGCCGATAACGAAGATCCGGTGGCGGTGGTGGAAGCGATCACACATGAGTTAGAAAAATTTAATCCGGAACTTTTATTGAAAGAACGTTGGTTGATTTTAAATAAAATTGATTTGTTGCCGGCGGATGAAGTCGAGGCACATTGTGACAATATTGTGAAACGCTTGGAGTGGACGGGAAAAGTGTTTCGTGTGTCGGGATTAAGTCATCAAGGCACTGATGAGTTGATTCAAGAAACTATGCGTTATGTAGAGACGGTGTAATTATATACGTCGTCCCGCGGCTTGTCCGCGGGATCCAGTGACAGTA
>CAZOFA010000116.1:0-4076 GCA_964578975.1 uncultured Coxiellaceae bacterium | reverse complement strand
TTCGCCCTGAGGAGCGCGCAGCGCGTCTCGAAGGGCACTACGTTCAGGATGACAGCAGTTTTTTTTTGCGATAGCTGAGGAATTAATTAAAAAACACAAACGTTTTCACATGTTTCAGCTCATGATAATAAAATGGATTATCATGGAATCGAATATACATCCCCGTCGATGATCCGCCATCTAAATTCACCGCAATTCGTATTTTATCGACACCAAATGCTTTCGAATGGTTTTGCAAAATCGTTGCCACATCTAAAAGTGTTGCGGGAGAAGTTGTGATCACAATCACCGTGCCATCATTGGACAGTGCCAACAGCGTACGTTTATTAGGCGAGAAAAAATCTTGTAAACGTATAGAGTTTTCTTGAATGATGGGAATTTTATAATTAATTTTGCCTTGATGGATGAGCAATGGGCCTGTTTGCATCGCATAGTCTGCATCAAGGCAATCTTTGACATTGGGCTCAATTAAAATTTTTTGTTTTTTGCTGATGGCGATACAGGCTTTTAACAAAGAGCCGCGTGATGCTTTCTGCAGCGTTTTTCCGTTTTCAATAAAAAGCCCCACGGGGGTAAAATCAGGGTGATAAAACCCTCCATTGATCGCCACAATAAAATCATGATCATTGCTTAAGCCGCCAATATAATTCGCAAAAAGCTGGGTATTTCCTTCTTGTTGAAAAATTTTTGCACGATATTTTTTATTCAAGGTTGCGACATAAAATGTAATTGGGTTATTATTTTCATCGCTTGGAAAGACCAGTTGTTGGAAGGTGCCTAATTCGTTAGGCAAGGGTTGTTTTGCTAAAACTTGAAAATCATCTTGAGTGGTAGCATGCGCAATTGAACAAATCGCTAACAACATGAACCCTAATTTTTTCAATTGAGTCATATGTGATTTCCACGACAGTCGTATATGTCCACTTTAGCGTTAATTGAGTGATAAATCCATAAATAAGAGGAGTTTTTTATAATGACTACATTACAAGAACATGTACAACAAAAGCTTAATTACTATTTAACATATGATAATCCAGTACCTACAGGTCTTTTAAGCTGGTTAATGAGTCGTGGAGTCAAAGCGCGAACTGTTGCACAACAGTACCCAGTTAATAAAACAATAAAAGAGATAAGAAATGATTTCCTAAACTCAGAAAGCGTATTAAAAGTCGATGATAGATTGCGCGAACGCATTGGTGAAGCGTTTTGTGATTATTTAAATATTAACGAAAAAAGAATATCAGCAAAAAGAATGACTCTATGTAACGCTGCAAAATCGGCGCCTGGAAGTTTGCATAATCCGCATTTAGCGGCTCTGCAAATGCTGATTAATGAAGCTTATTCGGACAAAAAATCACAACCACAACAACATACTATGATTGAGTTAAGGAACGCATAAGCATCAAACTATGTATTGACGAAGTAGTGCATGATAGAATTGTCGTTTATCTGATGATTTTCGAGTAATACCAACGATTGGTTAATACTTAAATAGGAAAGTCAGCATGCATCTTGCCACCTTCCTCCAAGATTTAGCAGTGATTATGATTGTCGCGGGGATTGTGACAATCATCTTTCATCAATTAAAACAGCCCGTGGTATTAGGCTATATTCTTTCGGGCGTCATTTTAAGTCGACATACACCGCCATTCGCTTTCATCCAAGATGAAAACACGATAAAAACCTTAGCGGAATTAGGCGTGGTTTTTTTGATGTTTTCACTTGGGCTCGAATTTAATATCAGTAAACTTTTTCGGGTAGGTGTTGCGGCATTAATTGCTGCCTCTGCCGAAATTATTTTAATGATTTTAGTCGGCTTTGAGATCGGCCAATTTTTTGGTTGGAAATACATGGATTCATTATTTTTGGGCGCGATGTTAGCGATTTCGTCGACCACCATCATCATTAAAGCGTTAAATGAATTGGGCATGAAGCGCGAAGGTTTCGCGCAAATGATTTTTGGCATTCTCATTATTGAAGATATTCTTGCGATGGGAATTTTGGCGATTCTTTCAAGTATTGCAATCAGTGGCTCGCTCAATATCGTCAGTTTTACAACCACCATGGGAAAATTATTTGTATTTCTTATCACATCAATTGTGATTGGAATTTTTTTAGTGCCCAAATTACTTTCCTATGTCGCGCGTTTTAAAAGCAGAGAAATGTTATTGGTTGCCGTGCTGGGATTGTGCTTTGGTTTTTCTCTGTTGGTGATTAAATTAGGCTATAACGTTGCGCTCGGTGCATTTTTGATTGGCGCGATGATGGCAGAAGCGCGCGAAATAAAATTGATTGAAAAATTAGTTGAACCCTTAACGAATATGTTTAGTGCGATTTTCTTTGTGTCTATCGGATTATTAGTGGATCCGGGTGTCATGCATCACTACATCGGGCCGATCATTGTCATTACGATTGCGCTGGTGATCGGGAAAGTGTTGGTGTGTAGTCTCGGCGTGTTTTTAGCGGGACGCGATGCGCGCACGTCCATGCGTGTCGGCATGGGTCTTGCGCAAATTGGCGAATTTTCTTTTATCATTGCATCGCTCGGTGTTTCGTTAAAAGTCATGAGCGCTTATCTTTATCCCGTGATTGTGGCCGTTTCCGCGATCACGACATTTTTAACGCCGTATCTCATTCGCATTGCCGATCCCTGCACGAGTTTTCTTGCGAAAATCATCCCGACCGGGTTGAAACAAATTCTAAATACTTATACCAATTGGATTCAAACTATTAATCCTAAAAAAGAAACTGCACCGATCCGCTACGCCATCAAAATTGGCATGTTACAAATTTTTATAAATTTTATATTAGTGATTGCACTTTTTATTTTAGGATCTTACTTGGCGCATAACGAAAAATTCCGAGAGTTTTTATTTAAAGATATTAAATTGGATTACGCATTGATTTGGGGTATGTCACTTATTATTTCTCTGCCTTTTTTAATCGCGATTTATCGAAAATTAAAAGGCTTGAGCATGATCATTGGCGAAATTGCGGTGAAGGCAAATGAAGAGGGTGAATATAATGTCGCGCTGCGTCGTACGATTGCAGAAATTATTCCGGTGTTTGGCATGTTAGGTATTATTTTGATGATTGTGGCATTAAGTGCAAGTATTTTGCCGCCGATGGGATTATTAATTTTTGTGTTGGTGATTGTCATCGCGCTGGCAGGCATATTGTGGCCTTGGTTTATTAAATTTCATTCGCGCTTACAAATTAATTTTATGGATACGTTTAAAAAGGATTGATCGTTGATGGACATTATTCCGATTCCAGCGTTTAAAGATAATTATATTTGGCTGCTCGTGGATGCTAAAACCAATAAAGCATGGGCCGTGGATCCGGGTGATGCTGAGCCGGTGATTCAATACTTGTTGCCCAAAAAAATTCAACTCGCGGGGATTTTAATTACGCATCATCATGCTGATCATGCTGGCGGTGTGAGTGATTTATTAAAAAAATGGAATGGCATTCCGGTGTATGGATTTTCTAAAAAAAATGTTGCGGAAATTTCGCATGTTGTGAAAGAAGGTGATATTGTGAATTGTAATGCATTAAAATTAAATGTGCTTGAAATTCCCGGACATACATTGGATCACATTGCGTTTTATAACGAACATATTTTATTTTGTGGCGATACATTATTTAGTGCAGGTTGTGGGCGGGTGTTTGAAGGCACGTATGATCAAATGTATCAGTCATTGATGAAATTAGCAAAATTGCCTGCAACCACTCAAATGTATTGCGGGCATGAGTATACCTTGCAAAATTTAAAATTTGCCGAGATGGTTGAGCCGGAGAATCATTTTATTCATGAAAAAATTATTGCGGTGCAAGCGTTGAGGGCGCATGGAACGCCGAGTTTGCCATCGCTTATGATGGATGAAATGAAAATGAATCCGTTTTTGCGCTGTGAGCAATCTGCGGTGATAAAAGCAGCTGAAAAATATGCGCAAGGATCTTTGCATGCTCCTGAGGCAGTGTTTAAAGTTCTGCGGGAATGGAAGAATAGTTTTTAAACCTAAACCGCCGTCATTGCGAGCGTAGCGAAGCAATCCAGGTTTTTGTGTCGATCA
>CAZOFA010000115.1:0-4271 GCA_964578975.1 uncultured Coxiellaceae bacterium | reverse complement strand
AGATTAAATCCTGTATTTCCATACAAAGAATAGACTTACCTAACCACTTGGTTTAAGGGTTCTTTAAAAAGTAACCCGTCTTCTTTTGGGCGCAGGCACAATATAGGTAGTCGGAATACCTCGAATTCTATGATAAAAAAATCCCACTCTTGCTGATTTGTATCGGGTACATCTTTTTAAATGATTCCAATGTGCATTATCTTTATTTTCCAAAACCATCACGGGCGCACGTTGATAACTTGCCTTCCAAAGCAATAATACGTTTTCGCGTTGTGGACAAGCGGCAATACGACGTAATGCAATATCACGCGCAGGTTTTTTTGAATAATCGTGAGCATAAGTCCAGCAATCTTCCTGTCTTGTCACGATGCCGCGCTGTTTGAGTTGATGCATTAATTCTTTATTTGTGCAGAGCTCATTTTTAACGTTCTCTGTTTTGACGGGTTCGTTTTCTAAATGCTCCGTGATGCGTTTAATATCTTGCACCTCAGAGAGCAGCGAATTCAGTTTAGATTCCGTCATGGGTTTCCATTGTAAAAGTGAATTTTCTCGAAGCATGTTAGCAACACTCGTATTAGGAGCTTCAATAATGTCGCGTGCGATTAATTCTTGAATACATCCTTCTTCGAGTTTTGAATCTGCAGCTAACACATGTCCTCGATTGCAGTGAATGGCAACTGGATCCGGACCAAATTCTTCTTTCTTCACATACAAATCAATGTTAAAAAATTTGCACAAGGGCACCAATTCTAGGTCACCCGCCCAACTTCCATTTCGTGACATTTGTATCAGAAATTGATGATACCCTTCATTATCCCACCATTGTCTCAGTTGTCCCTGGTATTCTTTCACCGCATTTTCGAGAAGCGCTGGTTCTTCTGCTCTATTAGCAAATGCGGGACGAGTTGTTAAATAATCACGACTGAATTCACGGTATTTTTTTACAATAAAGTCGATTAAATAAATATCATCGCGGTCTAACGCCGTATACAAAAATCGATTAGAAAAATAATTAGAAAAATCCGCGAGCAATGCTTCTGTTCTACCCTCGTATTGAGAATCTTTATTTTGTGCAATGAGGGTGGTTGCGAATTCACGAAGAATCGGCGCTAGAAGTTGCTGCAATTTGATGGGATGATTTTTTTTAAGAAGAATAAGCATTCCTTTAATTTTTTCCCACACAGGCTCAATATGAAGTTTTTCCGCAATAGCTTTGATCAAATCGATTAGTTGCAGAGGTGGTTTTTGGAGCATATGTTCAATCGCATCTAGCATTTTTTTTTCAGCAAGCCCCAGTGCAAACGCATTAAATGCGCAATTGCCATTACCTAAAGCATTTTCAGTGGTCCATTGGTGTGCGTTGCGTGCGTTCATGAATCCTCCTATTATATTTCTGAAAGACAGAAAACAAGTTTAGGCTTGCATAATTGTACTTTCAATGGGGAATAGATGAAATGCAATTATGCAAGAACCCCAACTATCGATAATAGAAAAAATGATTGAAACGACATACTGGTTTACGTCGACGATAAGTGAATGCTAATGTTAGCTACAGGTTAAATTAAAATAATAAGGTCATGCTATGTTCGCTCGATTATTTGCTCGCAAAATGCAATCCCCTGATGATGGAGTTATAACCAGTGCAAAGAGTGTGTTAAAAAAAATAAATAAAGCGATTGATGAAAAATTAAAAAAAGAAACCGCGCCTTCCGAGACACTGCCCTATTCCGTTCTATCTGCGGGATTAGCGGTTGGATTCACAGCCGCAACATGTGTTTTTGCGTATTATGTTGTTCAATCAATAGGATCTGACTACATACTCAAATCCAATTATAAAATGTTAGAATTTTCTTATAATGCGCAGCAAGTCAATTGCAGTGATGCTTTTTGTGCAAGCTATAGGAACAACGTCTTTCATTGTAATCCGGTGACAAAATCAGACTTAAGTTGCATGCAACAGTTTTACCCGGAATGCTCAACCACTTTATGGCCGGATTACACAACGCTTTGCGCCCAAATTAATTCCCTGAAAACCAATTTTATTCTCCCGATCATGACTAGCTTGGGCGGACTGATACTCTGTGGGGTGGGATCACTGAAAGCTCATGAAAGATCGAATAAACCGCGCGATAATTTATTAACTCGAACTTTTGCCGAATTATCGGCGATTGAACTTCATAATGAAAATCCGGATTTTCGGGTAAAATTTATGGAATGGCAAAAACAGGATGCATCCATTCGAGAAGTGTTACATAAAATAGAATTGTTTATAGAAAATCCGTATGCTGATAATAAAATAACGATAGTGTTTAAAAGGTAGTAAGCATGTTGGGTTGAAAGCCCAACATACACGTTCTAAGACTCAACAAATTGAAAACGCGGCACAATGCAGCCGTTATGTTTCACCTCTTCGAGGAACATTTTTTTGGGGCGCACCCAAATGCAATCCGCGCCGAATTTATCTGAATGATAGAGCGCTTTATAAACCACGTGTTCCTCATGCGTTTCAGAGTGAAGAGCAATGCCGATCACTTCATATAATTCGTTGGATTTATAATGTTTGTATTTGCCGAGTTTTAGCATAGTCACCTTAAACATTCCTTTCACTTAAGCAAGTAGCAACACCCTGCATATACAATTCTGCTTTTCCACTTATTAACACACGATCATTTTGGAATTTACACCACATCTCACCACCACGTTGCGATACTTGTCTGGCATGTAGTTCAATTTTATTTAATCGTTTAGACCAATACGGTGCCAATAAACAATGTGATGCGCCCGTAACAGGATCTTCAGAAATAGCTTTTTGTGGATAGAAGGTACGGGAAACAAAATCAACGTCTTTTCCTGGTGCGGTCACCGTTATGCCACGATGTTCCAACTTTTTAAGAAGTTCCATATTTGGTTTCAGTTGGATCACTTCTTCCTCTGTGCTGTAAATTGCAAGACAACGTTCATTTTTATGCTGATAAATTTCTTTGGGTAACAATCCCAATCCTTGCGCTAACAATGGGAGAGCACAGCTTTCAATACTTTTGGCGGGAAAATTTAATGTCACTAAATCATCGGTGCGCATCACCGGTAATATCTCAATACGAGATTGTAAATCAACTGTTTCCCATGTCGGTTCCAGATAATTAAAAATAATATATCCTGCCGATAAACTACCATGTCCGCATATATCAAGCTCATACTCTGGTGTCACCCAACGGATATTAAATTTTTTATTTTCACGAACTAAAAATGCAGTCACAGGAAGATTATTTTCTCGAGCGATAGCATGTAAAATATCATCCGGCACCCATTTCGGTAGCACACAAACGAGGCACGGGTTGCCAGAAAAAACTTTATCCGTAAATGCGTCTACATGATAAATTGGAAATTTCATTATTTAATACCAATATAAATATCTAAACGTTGATCCAAGCGTGGCATTTGACCCTTTCCTTTCAAGTGTAATTTTATTCAGCCCAAGAGAAAAGGCATAATCATATCAAGTGAAAAAGGGGTCAGACCCCGGCACTTAGATATGCTCAATCAAAACCGTTTTTTGTCGTTTTTTGAACATTTTCTTATGAATAAATCCTCCCTAACCCTGCAACAAGTGCGGGGCAAGCTATCCCTTTAATGGAGGGAAAACAGATGACACTAAAAAACAGTTAATCCCTAAATGGTATAATATAAAAAGTTAATAAGATTCGTGGAGGAGACAATGACCTTTAGCAATCTTTTTAAGGAAAAACCCGATCCCGAGTATCAGAATGCACTTGATGCGTTTGAACACTTAAAGTCAGAATTATCAGCATTCAATAGTTCAGATAGTTTAGATCAAGAACATCTCGAGCTTATTAAAACTTACAGCGATATTATGAAGATTCAGAAAAGAGATGATAAAGATTATCAAGGTATTTTGCAGAAAATTAAAAACGATGCTTTATTGAAAAATCGCCCGGGAGATCAATCTTCTTTGTTGCATACATTTAGAACTTTTCATGAAATGGTAGAAAATGCTACAAGGGATTGTGAAACAATTGAAGCATATATAGTAAAACATTCAGGTTCGCCAAATGCCAAAAAATTGGAAACGCATTATGCTGATTATATGAAAACTTCATCTTTCAGCCAATACAGTCAATCTGATGCAGTCATTGTTCAAAAAGTACTAATGGATATGGGAGAGTTAAAGAAAGAAAATCCACGCATGGGAAGGAAGTAAAGAATGGGGTCAAAGCTATGTTAAGGGCAGTTCAACTCACTTAACAATTTAT
>CAZOFA010000114.1:0-4393 GCA_964578975.1 uncultured Coxiellaceae bacterium | reverse complement strand
GAACGGCCATGGTTGAGACCGTTCGCCCTGAGGAGCGCGAAGCGCGTCTCGAAGGGTAAAAAAAAGAAAACCCAGCTATATTAATTATAGCTGGGTAAGCGAGGAACAACGTTAAAATAGCATGCTATTCTTACTTGTGGGTTGTATCACCTTTTTGTTTTTGTTGTTGTTGCTGAAAACCACCTTTTTGAGCTTGACCTGGTTGACCTTGACCTGGTTGACCTGGTCGTTGTGGTTGCTGGCCTGGTGTACCTTGGCCTGGCTTAGTACCTTCTCTTGGGTCTCTCATGATCTTACCCTCCAATTAATTTAATAATCCATAAACTACACTTAAATATTATACTCCTCTGATAATGCCTGATCTGTATATATAATACACAGCATCTAATAACTGCACAAAAATTGATCTAAATCATGATTTTTTTAGGGGGATATAAATCAGCTGGATGGTATTACCATCAGGGTCTGCGCAATAGAAACTGCGGGTTCCATCACGATGGTCTTTGGGATTCGCGCGAATTGTCACATTTTCAGCTTTTAAATAGTTAAACCACGCATCGACGTCTTCGCGTGCTGCCAAAAAAAATCCGAAATGATCTAACCGTTGCGCTGTTGCAGGGGCAAAATCGGCAGGCGCGCGATGCAAAGCAAGATTATCGCTGCCACTGCTCAGATACAGATTGTCTGCATCCGGACGCCATTCAATGGCCATGCCTAATAGTTGAGTATAAAAATGTTCGCATTGATCGAAATTTTTAATGAACAGTGCAACATGATGAACACCAAGTGTTGGTTTAGGTTTTTGCATGAGATTAACGGACCTTTTCAAGTTCTTGGCGCATGGCTTTAATCACCTTGGCATAATCCGGTTGACTAAAAATAGCGGTTCCGGCAATGAACATATCGGCACCTGCATTCGCGACTTTAAAAATATTTTCTGTTTTAATTCCACCATCAATGGCTAAACGAATATCTTTGCCACTGGCATCAATCAATGCACGAGTTTGTTGTAATTTCTCGAGTACGCCTGGAATAAATTGCTGACCACCAAAGCCAGGATTGACCGACATAATTAATATCAAATCAATTTTATCGAGCACGTATTGCAGGCAATCGAGTGTGGTTGCAGGATTCAAAGCAAGACCTGCTTTGCAACCATGACTGCGAATGAGATCAAGACTGCGATCAACGTGATCGGAGCCTTCAGGATGAAAAGTAATATAATTTGCGCCCGCTTTAGCAAAATCCACAATTAATCGATCCACGGGGCGTGTCATCAAATGGACATCAATCGGTGCTTTAACGCCATGTTTTTTTAATGCTTCACAGATTAAAGGCCCAACGGTCAGGTTTGGCACGTAATGATTATCCATCACGTCCAGATGTAATAAATCAGCCCCTGCAGCCAGCACATTTGAAGCTTCTTCGCCCAGGCGCGCAAAATCAGCGGCGAGTAAAGATGGAGCAATTAAGAAGTTACGCATGAAAGTAGTACTCAGCAAAATCAGAAATTATAGATTATTAGCAGTAAAATGACTATAATTTTGGGCTAATTTTAAATAAAGACGAGGCTGCTTTGCGATTATTATATACCCTATTATTTTATCTCATTCTCCCATTTATTTTTTTACGCTTATGGTGGCGTTCGCGTCACGCTCCACTTTATCGTAAACGTTGGGCAGAGCGTTTGGGTTTTTGTCCGCATCGATTAGATCAATGTATTTTAGTGCACGCTGTTTCATTAGGCGAAACAATTGCAGCCAGTCCTTTAATTAAAGCGCTAAAAGAAAAATATCCCAATATTCCTTTGTTAATTACCAATATGACGCCAACCGGATCAGAGCGAGTAAAAAAACTTTTTGGCGATACGGTTTTCAATACATATCTTCCCTATGATTTACCTGGACCTATTGCACGCTTTCTTGCGCGTGTAAAACCAGTCGTCGTTGTGGTGATGGAAACAGAATTATGGCCGAATTTGTTTAGCGCCTGCAAAAAACGAAATATTCCTATTATCGTGACGAATGCACGTTTATCAGAAAGATCTGCCAACGCATATCAGTATGTTGCACCATTCATGCGCGATGTATTGAGTGCCATCACTTGTCTTGCCGCTCAAGCAGAACCGGATGCAGAACGTTTTATTGCATTAGGCATGCCGCGTGACCGCGTGAAAATAACGGGAAGTCTGAAATTTGATTTGGAGTTGGCACGCGATTTACCCAGTAAAAGTGCAGCACTGCGCGACACATTAGGACGTGAGCGTTTGATTTGGATTGCAGCGAGCACACATCCGGGTGAAGATGAAA
This sequence comes from uncultured Coxiellaceae bacterium, assembly GCA_964578975.1. Taxonomy (GTDB): domain Bacteria; phylum Pseudomonadota; class Gammaproteobacteria; order DSM-16500; family DSM-16500; genus CAYRUP01. Next base: position 2,084 of record CAZOFA010000114.1, on the reverse strand, counting down.
TTGTATTATCCGCACATAAAAAAATTCGCGAAAAAATTTCAGATGCATTATTAATTTTAGTGCCACGTCATCTAGAACGATTTGATGCGGTGGCAGCTGATGTTGTTGCACATGGATTTAGTATTGCTCGTCGGAGTAAAAATGAAAATTGCGATCAAAATACCGCCGTGTATTTGGGTGATACGATGGGTGAAATGATGTTGATGTATTCTGTGTGCGATGTGGCATGCGTGTGTGGAAGTTTTGTTTCAGTCGGCGGACACAATGTGATTGAACCTGCCGCATTACAAAAACCGGTGATCACCGGTCCGCAATTATTTAATTTTTCAGAAATCAGCAATCTGTTGATAACAGCCGGCGGCATGTTGACGGTTGAAAACCAAGATCAATTAGCAAAAATGGTGCTTCAATTATTTGAAAATGAAAATCAACGCAAAGACATGGGCGAGAAAGCGTTTCAGGTGGTGGAAAAAAATCGTGGGGCTTTACGGCGACAATTGGAGTTAATTGTTTTTTAAAAAACTAATAAAATTTAAAAGGAATTAAATCATGTATACGATGTGTTATGACTTGGCTTCCGGTCGAGTTTTGCTATTATCGCGAGGACCGCAAAAACCATACGGCGAGAGCAATGAAACTATCTTGAGAATATTTTCAATTGATGATTTAAGCAAATGTTTATTAGAAACTACTCTGCCTGGTCATTATTATTTTTTGTGTAGTCATGCAGTGAGCGGTGCTTTCCTCGTTTCAGGCTACGAAAAAAATGCTGCGCGTGTGGGCGCACAGCATACCAGATACATGGCGACGATTGGGCCTGACTTGAAGTTGCTGTCGAAACGCGCTGTCGAAAGTGAATTGTCACCCGCTGCTGTGCTAGATGACCTTAAAGAATTTAATTTTTTTCACATGGGATCTTTCGATAAATATTTATGGTTCACTTTCTATGCTGCGCATCCTTTTGAACGCATCGCAGATAATAAATTCGCAGATTTAGAATTACCTGATAACGTTGCCGCGCAAAAAATCATTTCTTTAGGACACAATAAATACTGCGTTTCGTTAAAAAATAGTGATGATACTTATTTTTCCGTGTTGATTTTTGAAATGGATTTCAAACAATATGCGGCTAAGCAGTTAGAACTGATTGTGCCTGATAGGCCTGCCACATCAATGGAAGTGTTATCCGATGGTAATTTGATAACTTATCATCATGCACTGGGGAATTTACAATTATGGGACAGTCGCAATTTTGACTGTTTAAAAACCTGGAGCTGGGATGATATCAAAAAACCGCAAGATTTTTGTTTATCAGATCTGAGGCTACAAGCTTGCCCAGAGTCTTCACAATTATTTGCAAGACAACGCAATGAGGTATTTTTATTAGATTTAGAAACATCCAGTTTAGAGCCTTTAAACCTACACAAAAAATATGAAGCCGAGGAAAAATCTCAGTTGAGTTACTCTGATGAACATCATGTTCTGAAAAATAATAAAGTAATTACATTTTACCGTTATCCTGATTTATTCGAGACGGATTACACCGAGCACTGCTATGGTAAATCTCCTAACCTGACGAGATTTACTCGCTTAGTCGACTTAGCAAAAGGTGCAACTATGGAAGCAGCCCTTCGAGACGCGCCTACGCGCTCCTCAGGGCGAACGGTCACGAATATCCGTTTGCCCTGAGGAGCTGTCCTGAGGAGCGCGAAGCGCATCTCGAAGGACGCGTCTCGAAGGGTGCAGAATCCGATATATTCCAATCAAGCTTATCACCACCCAAGCAAACTCAATGAGAAATGAAGATAAATTGAAATGAAAATAAAGTGAGAAAAGAATCATTAACGCGCCAAGTAAATTATAATTTTGATAAATCAAACTATGCGATATCCAGCGTCCGATACTGAGATAAAAATAAGAGATTAAAAGTAAAATCACGCCGACTAAGCCGACTGGATTTGAGATTTCAAATAATATGTGGTGCATTTGGGTTGCCTCGTTTGTTGATATTCTCGTCATTGCGAGCGGAGCCCCTACCTGAATTGGGGGCGGGGAGAACCAAAAACAGTTTTAGGGCCACCGCA
>CAZOFA010000113.1:0-4531 GCA_964578975.1 uncultured Coxiellaceae bacterium | reverse complement strand
GGGGGGGGGGCCCGGGGCCGGTTTTTCCCAGGGGCGCACAAAACCCGGCCCGGGCCACGCACACGGGCACGTCGCACGAAAAATCATTATTAGCTTATCGTCACCTCAACTGCATTCGCAATAAACCCGACATACAGCAAGATCACCCCTAACATCAAACCAAACAAGCTAAATAAAAACGGTATCTGCTCGATATGCTTAGACATCAAAATTTTCCATTGTTTAACGAAAATCACCCTGAAAGTTCCGATCACAAAGGTAGTAGCACCGACTAATGTAATGAGCATGGGCCAGCCCATCTCGAAACTATTGGCAAACATGAGCGATAAACTACCAAAAATGACGGGTAAAACGCCCCCCATGATATAACCTGATTCAGATTTCACCAAGTTTCTTGCCATTTCGCGGGCATCTTCAAGGTTAAAAAGGATACCAAAAGAAAGAATAACCGATACCAAACCAAACCAACGCGCAAAGACTATGTAGTTCATTTTGAATCATCCATGACAAAATTTATTGATAAATCCCCTCTGTGATCATACCATTAGCGTTCTATTATTTGAAAGCCATATAAACAAACATGGAAACAGATATGCAAGGTTATTTTTATCGGTTTTACCTTTTTTTAAAATCATCGTTAAAAAAAGTAATTGGGCTCGCACTCCTTCTCAGTCTTGCGGCTTGCCAACATAATGTGGATGGCATGCTGAATCCGAAAGGGCTGATTGCGCTGGAAGAACGTAAGTTATTCTTCGATACATTAGCATTAATGCTGATCGTCGTGTTGCCCGTGGTGATCATGAGTTTGACGTTCGTTTATCATTATCGATTTTCGCAACACAAAGTCCGCGATTACAAACCCAACTGGGCGCATAGCCATTTTTTAGAAACCATTTGGTGGGGAATTCCTTGTGTGATCATCGTCGTGTTGGCGGTGTTAACCTGGAAAAAAACTCATGAATTGGATCCTTACACCAAAGTTCCCACGCATCATGAAACGCCTTTAATCATCCAAGCGATTGCCTTGCCGTGGAAATGGTTGTTCATTTATCCGGATAAAAATGTCGCGTCATTAAATTATGTGGAAATTCCCGTCAACCAACAGGTTGAGTTTTGGATTACGGCAGACAATGTTCCCATGAGTGCCTTATTTATTCCGCAATTAGGCAGTCAAATTTATGCGATGGCGGGCATGCGCACGAAATTATTTGTCGTGGCCAATGAGCCAGGCGAATTTTTGGGAATGAATACGATGTTTAATGGTGGAGGATTTGCTGATATGCAGTTCATGGTGCATGCAGTGCCCGCCGATCAAATGCAATCCTGGTACGAGAGCGCAGAAAAATCTTCTCTGTCACTGGATCACGATACGTACAAAAAATTATTGGCCTCATCCATTAATGATAAACCGCAACTTTATAGTCATGTGGAAAATTATTTTTTCCAAAATGTCGTCAATACTTATATTAGTAGCACTGGTGCATTGCATCCCCGTGAACAACAAGCAAAGTTTCAATCTATGCTAAATCAAGAGAACTAAAATATGGAAAATTTAATTTTTGGTAAATTAAACTGGGACGCCATCCCGTTACACACACCCGTGATTATGGGCGCCGGTATTTTTATGGCGTTAGTGGTGTTACTGGTGCTTGGTCTCATTACTTATTACGGCAAATGGAAATATCTGTTGCACGAATGGGTATTCAGTATCGACGCTAAAAAAATTGGCATCATGTATTTGATTTTAGCGGTGGTCATGTTGTTGCGTGGTTTTTCTGATGTGATTTTAATGCGCTCTCAACAAGCAGTGGCCGCGGGTCAGAATTTTGGGTATTTACCCCCTGAACATTTCGATCAAATTTTTTCGGCACATGGTGTCATCATGATTTTCTTTGTGGCCATGCCGATGATGTTTGCTTTAATTAATATTGCCGTACCGTTGCAAATTGGTGCACGCGATGTGGCATATCCCTATTTAAACAATTTGAGTTTTTGGTTGACCTTTGTGGGTGCGATGTTGTGTAACGTTTCACTGGTGATTGGTGATTTTGCCGCAACCGGTTGGCTTGCTTATCCACCGTTATCGGAAATTTATTATAGTCCAACCGTTGGTGTGGATTATTACATCTGGTCCTTGCAGATTGCGGGTATAGGAACGTTACTCGCCGGCATTAATTTTATCGCAACGATCTTGACCATGCGTTGCAAAGGCATGACGCTGATGAAAATGCCGATTTTTACGTGGTCTGCACTTTGTTCGATGATTTTAGTCGCATTAGCATTTCCAATTTTAACCGTCACACTGGGTTTATTAGAATTGGATCGTTTTTTTGGAATGCATTTTTTCACTGACTTTGCCGGTGGCAATGTCATGATGTACGTCAATTTAATTTGGGCCTGGGGACATCCTGAAGTTTATATTTTAATTTTGCCCGCCTTTGGTATTTTTTCTGAAGTCGTTTCAACCTTTAGTCAAAAGAAATTATTTGGTTATCACACCATGGTGTTTGCGCTAGTGATTATTACGATTTTATCATTCATTGTTTGGCTGCATCACTTTTTCACCATGGGCGCAGGCGCGGATGTGAATGCGTTTTTCGGCATCACAACCATGTTGATTGCCATTCCGACCGGTGTGAAAATATTTAATTGGTTGTTCACCATGTACAAAGGAAGAATTATTCTTGCCACACCCATGCTCTGGCTGATTGCATTCTTCACCACGTTTGCCATCGGTGGAATGACCGGTGTCATGTTGGCAGTACCGCCCGTCGATTTCCAAGTACACAATAGTTTGTTTTTAGTTGCGCATTTTCATAATGTGCTGATTGGCGGAACGCTGTTCGGGTTTTTTGCCGGCATTATTTATTGGTTCCCCAAAGCATTTGGTTTTAAATTAGATGAAAAATGGGGTGTGCGATCATTTGTGTTTTGGGTGGTCGGATTTTATGTCGCGTTTATGCCGCTGTATGTTTTAGGTTTAAATGGTTTTATGCGCCGCACCTATCATTATGCGGATGTGAAATTTCAACCGTATTTAATCGTCGCAGCTCTGGGTGCCGCGTTGGTTTTTATTGCGATTATCATGCAAATTATCCAACTTATTGTCAGCATAAAAAATCGTGCAGCATTACGTGATCACACGGGCGATCCCTGGAACGGTCGCACGCTGGAATGGTCAGTGTCATCCCCTGCTCCCATTTATAATTTTGCTGAGTTGCCGGTTGTTCATGAGATAGATGAATTTTGGGCGCAAAAGGAAAGACATTTAGCAGAGGGTTCCGTGCATCCAAAAGAAATGCATTATCATCCGATCCATATGCCAAGAAATACGCCTGCTGGTTTTCTGATTGCAATGTTCGCGGGATTAGCAGGCTTTGCCCTCATATGGCATATGTTGATTCCAGGCATCATTGGTGTTTTAGGAATGGTTCTTGCTTGGGTGGGGAGAACATTCCAGCGTGATATCGATTATTACATCGATGCAAATACAGTAAAAGAAACAGAACTTGCTCATCTAAAGGAAGTCGTCCATGCAAAATGAAATGGTAATGCAACATCATGAGCATGAGCATCATCATGATGCTGATGCAAATGATATTTTTGGGTTTTGGTTATATATCATGACCGATTGCGTCTTGTTCGCGACACTGTTCGCCGCCTTCGTGGTATTGAATTATCAAGCGATGACGATCAATGGCTTAAAAAATTATATTGATTTATCAGTCGTATTAACTGAAACATTTTTCTTGTTAGCGTCAAACTTCACTTTTTGTTTGAGCATCTTAAGTTTTTACAAAAAAAATGTTCCGCTCACACAATTTTGGTTGCTGTTAACTTTTATTTTGGGCGCAAGCTTCGTGTATCTGGAAGTAAAAGAATTTATTCATTTAGCCGCTGACGGTTTTCGTTGGGATTTAAATGGATCTGCCTCTTCCTTTTTCACTTTAGTGGGCACGCACGGATTTCACGTGAGCTGTGGATTAATTTGGATTTTACTGATGATTTTCCAATTATTTTTCTTTAAAACGTCAAATACGATGTTACGCCGCATGACGTATTTAGGCTTGTTTTGGAATTTCCTCGACATCGTTTGGATTTTTGTATTTACGGTTGTATATCTAATGGGAGCCATCTAACATGGATCAACCTGATTATGGTACCGGTCAAAAGAAATTAAGCATTTATTTATTTGGTGTCGCAAGCTGCGTCATCCTCACTGTGATTGCGTTCGGCATGGTGATGGCGAAACAGTTCACGAGAATGGAAATATTTACGGTTATTTATAGTGCGGCAATCGTTCAATTTTTCGTGCAAGTGATTTGTTTTCTGCGTTTAAACACACAGACGCCACGCGCAAAAGTCAATGTCCTGTCGATTGTTCTAACCATGGTGATTTTGCTGACGATTGTGGTGGGCACAGTTTGGATTATGTGGAATTTGAATTATTACATGATGCATTAACAAAACCTGGATTGCTTCGTCGTAAAAAACACTCCTCGCAATGCACGTTTGGACCCTAATCGTCATT
>CAZOFA010000112.1:0-4636 GCA_964578975.1 uncultured Coxiellaceae bacterium | reverse complement strand
CGCTCTGTTCGGTTTCATTCAAATAGGCGGCTACTCTGATTTTTTTATTAATCATCTGAGAAACAGGCAAAGCCAACGCTGCCGTGCAATGCGTAAGTCGATTCCCCTCGACCCAGCGCCTGATCAGCTGAACCAGTTGATCGGAATGTTTCACTCTGCCATCCACCATGGATCCCGCCGGCAAGGCGAGCATGGCAACGCTTTCGATAATCATCTGTTTTCGGATACGTTTTAGTTTAATCATGCTTAATCGTTCATGATGAACGGCCAATCCAACATAACTGGCTGGTTTATTGCGAAAAAAAGGTGTCATTGGGTTTCCTGTTAAAGCGTGACGAATGAATGAGAAATGCCGGAAAATGGGAGGAAAATAGAGTGATACGCCGACGAACAGTCAGGCCGATCGCGCAGGAAGAATGAAATAATTGAGTCAAACAAGAGGTTATGATCGAAAATAGCTTAATATCTTGGACAGATTTATAGTAAAATGCAAGTTTATTATTAATTGCGTTGTATATGACATATTTCTGGCGTTTTTTTAAAAAATTAGTCTTGTTATTACTCGTCTCGGTTGGCATCGTTGTGATTGGTGTCAGCTATTATATTGAATTTCAAATACCGGATATCGACGAGCTCAGTACCATTCAATTACAAGTGCCCTTGCAAATTTTAACCCGTGATGGAAAATTAATCGCAGAATATGGTGAAAAACGACGGATTCCCATTCCTTTTGCAAAAATTCCAACACCGCTCATTCAAGCGGTGCTCGCCACAGAAGATCAGCGCTATTGGCAACATCCCGGCATTGATATTCCAGGACTCGTCCGTGCCAGCCTCATACTGATTACGACAGGTAAAAAAGTCCAGGGCGGCAGCACCATCACCATGCAGGTTGCACGCAGCTTTTACCTGAATCCCAGAAAAACATTTGGCCGCAAATTACGCGAGATTCTCATTGCGTTAAAGATTGATCATAAGCTCAGCAAGCAAAAAATATTAGAACTGTATTTAAATAAAATATTTTTTGGTAATCGTGCTTATGGTGTGGGTGCAGCCGCGCAAATTTATTATGGAAAAACACTGGATCAATTAACACTGGATCAATACGCCATGCTGGCCGGTTTACCGAAGGCACCTTCTGCCTTAAATCCGCTTGCCAATCCAGAGGCGGCAAAGAAACGTCGTGACCACGTGTTGCTTCGTATGCTGGAAGTGCATTACATCGATCAGGCGGCTTATGAAAAAGCGATTAATACGCCACTCAATGCCCATTACCATGAATTACAAACGCAGGTGAAAGCGCCTTACGTCGCAGAGCTCGTTCGTCAGCAAGCCGAGCAAATGTATGGTGATGACATTTATACGGATGGTTACTACATTTACACAACCATTGACAGTCATTTGCAAGAATTGGCAAACCAGTCTCTGTTTACGGGTTTATTGGATTATGATCAACGGCATGGTTATCGTGGCGCGGAGAGAAATCTCGGTGCTCCCAATCTGAAACACATGCAGGAATGGGAAAAGACACTCAGTAATACACCTGTCGTTGGCGGTCTCGAGCCTGCTGCGGTAGTGGACATGGCGAACAAGAGCGTTACAGTGCTTCGAGCCAATGGAAACCTGGCCGTCATACCGTGGCAGGGACTTTCCTGGGCAAGACCTCAAGTGAATGCTAACTATCTGGGTCGAAAACCCCACAGTGCCGGCGATATTTTAAAACTCGGCGACTTGGTTCGAATTATGCCATTCAACCAAAGCTGGCGTCTCGCACAAATCCCCAAAGCGGAAGCGAGCATGGTCACCTTAAATCCATGGGACGGTGCAATACTGGCACTGGTCGGTGGATTTGATTTTCAACGCAGTAGTTTTAATCGCGTGACGACGGCTGAACGCCAACCGGGCTCAAGCTTTAAACCATTTATTTATTCCGCTGCATTTGATCAGGGTTATACATTGGCAACCGTGATTAATGACGCACCGATTGTTGTCGAAAACCCAACTGATAATAGCTTATGGCGGCCGCAAAACGATGAAAAACGCTTTTTCGGACCCACGCGTTTGCGTGAAGGCTTGATTCACTCGCTGAATCTGGTTTCTATCCGGTTATTAGATCAAATTACGACACCGTACGCTGTGAGTTTTGCGCAGCGTTTTGGTTTTGGTCCTTCGCAATTACCACCGACATTATCATTGGCTTTAGGAACAGCCAGCGTTACGCCACTGCAAATGGCAACAGGCTATGCCGTGTTTGCGAATGGCGGATTCAAGGTAGTGCCATTTGCGATTGATAATGTTCGCAATTCACAAGGTCAAATGCTGTATCAGGCAAAACCATTAACCGTCTGCCGTGATTGCTCGCCCACACAAGCGCCATCACCGACTATACCGCATGCACCACGCGTGATCAGTGCGCAAAACGCGTTTTTGATTACCTCGGCATTACGGGATGTGATTCAACACGGTACGGCCATTGTTGCACGCGGTTTGAAACGACAGGATTTAGCCGGAAAAACAGGTACCACACAGAATCAGATGAATGCCTGGTTTGTGGGATACAATCCGGATTATGTGACGCTCGCCTGGGTGGGTTTCGATCAACCGCAATCCCTGCATGAATATGGCAATCAGGCTGCTTTGCCGATGTGGATGGAATTCATGCATGAAGCGCTCAAAGGCAAACCGGATAAACCCTTAGATCAACCTCCCGGCATTGTCAGCATCAAGATTGATCCATTGACTGGCAAACGTGCCGCGTCTAATGATCCGGTTGCGCAATTTGAATATTTCATGACACCGTATGTGCCGGATGATGACAGCAAAACGGCCGCTGCATCGCCTGCCGCTGCCGTGCAACCACCTGCTGCACCGGCAACCACAACGCCTGAAGCGACTACGACGGAGAATGGCGGGTTGTATTAAAATATTGGTTTGCTTTACTGTTATTGGAATAATTATGCTGCTTTAACAGTGGGTCCTTTTCCTTTTTTAGTTTTTTTACGATGATTTTTTGATACCACCTGCAAATGAAGACCAACAGCATCCAGAATAGCTTGAGTGCTTTCTAAATAAGGATTTCCCTTAAGAGAAAGCGCTTTGTATAAACTCGTACGACTTTTTTCAGTTTTATAAGCAACATTAGCCACACCTCCCTGAGCTTGAATCACATTATGTAAAGCTAAAAGAAATACTTTTATATCTCCTCCATCTAGCGCAGCATTAAGATAACCTGCCGCCTCTTCAGAATCTTTTAAAGATTCTATTAAATAATTTTGATAACTTATTTTTTTAGGCATATTCACCTCATTAAATAATCTTGCCAATATTGTCGTGCTTTCTTGATATCTTTCGATTGTGTTGATTTATCACCGGATTGCGGCATTATAAACCACTTTTATGCAACATCGTCATTGCGAGGAGCGTTTTGTGCGACGTGGCAATCCAGAATGCGGCCATTATTTTTGAAATTGGCTACACTGGATCGCCACGCCTCCTTCGGAGGCTCGCGATGACGAATTACGCAACGCCCGTCATTGCGAACCCTACGCCTTTTGTGGGGTGAAGCAATAAAAGGTATCTAGGCCTGATTTTTTTAAAAAAATGTTTTAGTTTTTTAATTAATTTAATTAGTTCCATATTTTTGCATTAGCCCTATAGCCTTCTTTTCCAAAACGATAAATTTTATAGCCTATTTGGAGGTTGATTTTTAAATCTTTAGCTCCTTTTTCCCATTGAAGACACGTAGCTGGCGATGTTTCAATCATAATGTTATTGTATTTAAATTGATAATCACCATGAACATGACCACAAATAATAAGTTCAACGTGAGTCCCTGAAATGATATCCCAAAAATCTTTAGCATTTTGCAAAATATAATTATCAATCAATGGGGTTCCAACAGGAGCAGGATGGTGGTGCATAACAATTGCAATTTTTTTATTAATTGGCGCCGCCATTATTTCATTTTTCAATATTTCTAATTCTGATAAAGATAATTCTCCATCATCTCTATTATTAATTTTTGTATTAATAAAAATAAAATGCCAATGAGGTAAGGACAGATGAGTGACTCGATTAAAATTCTTTGTGCCCATAAAAACGGATTCTAACTGGATAAGGTTGTCATGATTCCCCGGAATCCAATAAATAGGAAGATTTAAACCTGAAAGACAATCAGCAATTTTCTGATAAGACTGTATTGATTCATCTTGAGAAATGTCGCCAGTAAGAAAAATCATATCAGCATCATGACCATCCTCATCAATAATTTTATTTATTACTTCTTTAAATTTGATATTGCTTTTTGAGCCAAAAATTTCAGAAGCATCATCAGCAAACAAATGTGTATCACTTATTTGAATGATTTTCATAGTACCACACCTCAACATTATCAGTTACAACCCCACCTGGAATAGTTCAGACGAGTGTGACCTCGCATTGATGTACCTTATTTTATCAATGTCATCGCGAGGCTGCGAAGCGTTTAGCCGTGGCGATCCAGAATTTTTTCTGGATTGCCGCGCCCACAAAAAGCGTGGGCTCGCAATGACGGTAAATCGAGATCACACCCGTTCAGACAAACTTCATCCAAATTTAAATCCCATCTTTTTTAACAACAACCTGTCTGCTTGAGACA
>CAZOFA010000111.1:0-4925 GCA_964578975.1 uncultured Coxiellaceae bacterium | reverse complement strand
TTTTTAATAGAGATCACCCTAACCCCCGACTCCGACCAGGACCGCACAGGGGCGTCCCCCGGCCGGGGGGTACCAAGCTAGCTGGATCCCCGCCCTCGCGGGAATGACACTGTGCTCGCAATGACGAAGAAAAAAATTAAAATAACTCACCGGCAAAAATATCTATTTCAACATCCGTCATTCTATTATTCATTTCCTGCTGTTTCTCTAAATTTCTAAAATCCCAACGATTCCGATCCATCAATTGACTCAACTTCACACTCGTCAATGCATGCAACATATTACTCGGAATTTTGGGATTTTCTACTGCAAGTTGGTCAATGAGTTTTTTCACGCGCTGCCGCATCAAATTTTCTTGTGAACCACAAAGCGTACACGGAATAATGGGATAGGCCTGTTCTTTCGCATATTCAATAATATCTTTTTCCTGACAATAGACTAACGGACGAATTAAAATATGACGCTTATTATCACTCAGCAATTTGGGCGGCATCGAACGAATTTCTCCGTTAAAAAGAATGGACATCAACAAACTGCGAATCAAATCATCGCGATGATGACCCAAGGCAATTTTATTGAAACCCTTTTCTTCTGCATAACGATAAATAATCCCACGACGTAAGCGCGAACATAAAGAACAATACGTATTTCCTTCCGGAATTTTTTCTTTCACAATGGAGTATGTGTCTTCAGTTAAAATTTCATACGGAATTTTACGCTCCTCGAGCCAAGCGCGTAATCCATTATCATTCCAACCGGGTTGTGCTTGATCGAGCGTAAACGCAAACAATTCAAATTTATTATTCGTGCGTCGTTGCAGTAATTGCAGAATACGCATCAACGTAAACGAATCTTTCCCACCCGAAAGACAAACCATCACGCGATCGCCCGTATGAATCATTTGGTAATCGGCGATCGCCTTCCCCGTATAATGTAATAATTTTTTTTCGACTGCAGATTCTTTTGACATATTTTGAGATACAAAAATAAATAAGCATTGCCCCTGAAGTATAAACCTCAGGGTCAACATTAAGACTTAGAATTATTCGACAACAGAAACATCTTCTGCTTGCAAGCCTTTTTGGCCTTGCGCAACAGAAAACTCGACGCGTTGTCCTTCTTCTAATGAGCGGTATCCATCGCCGCGAATAGCTCGGAAATGCACAAACACATCGCCACCTTGGTCGCGTTGAATAAATCCATAACCTTTACTATTATTGAACCATTTTACGGTTCCATTTTCACGTGCTGACATACTTAGTTAACCTTCATTTCAATTAAAACCATTCTTACTTTAACAAACTTTTTTCAATAACGATATCATTTCTTTTACAAGCACCAAGGAATCCCTCGCTCGCAAAATAGTGGAATTCATCGCGACGCGCACGCGCAATTGCATCCGATTGCGCATCACCACCTAAACCTGGATGACACATGATAAGACCGTGATCGGATATTTGTGTTAAAAAACTTGGAAAAATATCCGCATATTGTGCCGAGTGTTGAAATGAATAAATCCCAGCAAAAGAAGCATTGTGAGGAATTTTTCGCTTGATGAGTTCTTTTCTGAAGTGTGCTGATCCACATAAAAGTTGGATGATGAGCATTTTAATATTTCGTTTCAATAACACACGCGAAACATACACACAACGGATGTAGGTTTGGTATTGACGCAAGCGCTGTTCATACACGTTAAACAACACGTCTCGAATGATCGGTAATTGATGAATATGTTGATGACCATCGATATAATCGGGCGGGCAACCGATGGCCGTTTCAAACCGATCCAGTTGCGCATGAAGCTCTGCCTCAACCACAGACGCCTTTAACCTGTGCAAATACGCTTGTTTAATCAGCGTTGATACAGGCACGCCATCGGTCAGATTAAAGTGCAATCCAAGCTCCACCTGGCCCTTAAACGGCTTTAGCCACTGAGCATGTTCCGGCCAATGGGAACTCGTGGTCATGCAACTCGTTGCTGATACACGTTTTTTTTCTATTAATGTAAGAATTGCTTGAGAAATGGACTGATTTTGCCCATAATCGTCGGCGCAAAGAATGATTTTTTTCATCGAAATAATTTACGGGAAACAATACGTGTTATCAATACGAAAATCGAAATCTTATCTGTTTGATCTCATTATTATTGGCGTTTTACTTGGCGTTTTTTATGCGTTGTGGATAGGCGGTCATGCATTATTTACCCCCGACGAGGGGCGCTATTCAGAAGTGGCGCGGGAAATGGTTGTCAGCGGTGATTTCATCACTCCACGTTTAGATGGCGTACCTTTTCTCGATAAACCCGTATTGTATTATTGGCTACAAGCCTCCGCGATCAAATTATTTGGTTTAAAAGAATGGGCGTTACGTTTTTGGCCTGCATTGATCGGCATATTCGGTTGTTTGATCACGTACGTTGTCGGTCGGAAATTTTTTAATCGACGCACAGGTTTGCTGGCTGCCATTATTTTATCGACCAGCCCACTTTATTATGGTGCCGCCCATTATGCGAATCTCGATCTTGAAGTCGCGGTATTAATTAGCAGCGCATTATACTTTTTTATGTGGGCATTGCATTCATCTTTTCCACAACGAAAATTTTTATTACTTTTTGCTTATATTTTTTGTGGTCTTGCGGCTCTGACGAAAGGATTGATTGGCATTGTATTCCCCGCAATGATTGTGGGTCTTTGGATTTTATTATTAAATCGTTGGAATCAAATCAAACATCTCCGCTTAATCACTGGACTCATTATTTTTTTCGCGATCACAATTCCCTGGTATTATCTGGTTCAACAAGCCAACCCTGAATTTTTACATTTCTTTTTTGTCACGCAACAAGTTTCACGTTTTTTAACTCAGGGTGATTATAATAATCAAACGGTTTTTTGGTTTTACATTCCAGTCATTTTTATTGGTTTTTTTCCATGGTCGCTCTTCTTAATTCAAGCGATCACCAAAAACATTAAAACCATTTGGCAGCGTGGTCAACAATACAGTGTTGAACTATTTTTATTAATTTGGTTTGTGATGATTTTCACATTTTTTTCTATCCCAAAATCCAAAACGGTAGGTTATATTATTCCAATTTTTCCAGCGCTCGCACTTTTCGTCGGTCATTATTTAGATGGCATCCTGGATGGTGTTTCGACCAAAAGTTTTCGCCTAAGCGTAAATGCATTTATTCTGGTAAGTTTAATGATTTTTGCCGGCAGCCTATTTGCTTTTTATAAATTACCCGCATCTTCGTTTCCTTATTTGATATTGATCGCGTGTTTATTTGTATTAGCCACGCTCACCAACTTTATCTTATTGAAACGTAATCAAGTCACAAAAATCATTTATTGTTTTTTTGCCGTCGCAATCCTGGGGTTGCTCACCTTATCTTCCAGCACGTCAATCATGAATGAAAAATCGGTTAAGCCGATTGCACAAATGCTTAAACCAAAATTAACGCCTTCAGACGAAATTGTCGCTTATAACAAATATTATCAAGATTTGCCGATTTATTTTGAACGCCGCATTACAATTGTTGCAGACTGGAATGCACCGGGTATCGTAAACAGAGATAATTGGTTACGCGAACTTTGGTACGGAAAATCGTTTCAAAATACGCAAGATTGGTTAATCAACGAAAATACATTTTGGCAACGCTGGAATAGTGACAAGCGCTTGTATGTAGTTATGAGCGAAAATGATTATGCCAAGTTTATGGTTAAAGCCAAAAATGGTGCGCAAGAAATTTGGAAACATAGTGATATTGTTTGGGTGAGTAATCGATAAGTGATGCTCTGTCAACCCTGAACGTGAACGATTGGGCGCATGAACGAATTACTCTTCATCAAAACCATATTGAGTTTCAATAATATATTTAGGCCGTTGCTTTACTTCAGTAAATATACGAGCAATGTATTCGCCCAATATGCCGATCGATAATAATTGAATACCACCTAAAAACATCACCGCCACAATAATGCTCGGAAATCCTGGTAAATCAGTCCCTAAAATTAATGTGGCCACTAAAAAATAAATGGCATAAATCAACGAAATTAATGACACCACAAAACCAACAAATCCCCACACACGCAACGGCACATCAGAAAATGTGGTAATGCCGGTGATGGCGAGTTCTGTTAATTTAACGAATCCCCAAGAACTTTTTCCCGCCACTCGATCTTGCACATCAAACATCACGGCGGTTTTTTTAAATCCCACCCAAGCATACAATCCTTTCATGAAGCGAGTACGCTCTTTAAAACTGTTAATCGCATTCACCACTTTGCGATCGAGCAACCGAAAATCGCCAGCATTATTTGGAATATCAATGTGCGTGATTTTCGCCATTAACCAATAAAAGCAACGCGCAAAACTGCGTTTAATACGCGATTCATTGTCACGATTTTTTCGTACACCATACACCATTTCAAAACCTTCACCCCAACTGGCTAAAAATGCGGGCAAGGTTTCGATCGGATGTTGAAAATCAGCATCCATTAAAATGGCCACATCGCCCGAGCAATGATCGAGCCCCGCTGTGAGTGCGGTTTCTTTACCAAAGTTACGGGAAAATCCGAGTAATTTAATGTGATACGTTTCTGGTAATTGCAAGATGGTTTCAACGGTCGCATCACGACTGCCATCATCCACTACAATGATTTCAAAATGTTTAGTCATCTCACTTAAACAGGTTGCAAGTTTTGAAAAAAATGCTTCCGCATTTACCTGCTCGTTATACACGGGCACGATGCAGGAGATAAAAACTTCTTTGTTTTGAATGAGTTGCAATCGATTTGGTATTGGCATAGAGGCACTTGAAAATGTTTTGAAGATTTGAATTTTACCTGAGAAGATACAGGTTGTCTCTAGGCTATTCATCAAACCGCCGTCATTGCGAGCGTAGCGAAGCAATCCAGGTTTGCTTGATC
>CAZOFA010000110.1:0-5180 GCA_964578975.1 uncultured Coxiellaceae bacterium | reverse complement strand
GCCCGCCGCCGTCGCCCCCCCCGCGCCCTCACCCCGCCCCCCCCCCCCCCCCCCCCCCCCCCCGTCGCGTCCGATGGGCCACTACGTTCAGGATGACAAATATGCTGCGCAAGGTGAGTTAATCAAATAATGCAGTATAGATAACAAGCCCAGGCCCTGTCGTGATTTCAAGCACACCACTCGCAGGAAATTCACGCTGGATCAATTGATATGATTTGTAAAAAGTGATGACAGCACCACTTTGAACAACATCTTTCCCCTTTGCTGAGATGAGCTCTTCCCCATTAAATACTAATTTAACCTGAAGCGGCTGATGAGCTTGACTATCCATCAATAAACTCACTTGATTTGAATAAAAATGGATTTTGATGGCCGCATCCGGACTCGCTGAAATAATTTTATCGTGCAAAATAATCCAATCGCCTTTCAAGCCCCAAGTATTCGCCGGCAAACTCTCGGGATAGGAATACCGTTGTGGAAGATTTTTTTTAATCGGAATGGGGCTTTTGAAAAGAACGGATTCATCATAACCAAAATGCATTTGAGTGGTGATGGGCGCTCGTTGAATCGACACATTTGGCGCAAATATTCCATCCAGACTCATCGTGTAAATCACACTGAGAATAATAATCACGCCTAATAATTTTCTTAACAAAATCGCATGTTGACGGAAGAAATTCATTTTCAATAATATGCTTCTTCCCAACCCGGCGATTAACAGCATAGGAACCGCAACACCAATACTAAAAAACAGTATGATGAGAAAACTGATGGCGGTTGTGGCCTGCATCACGGATTGCACGATGACTGCTGCCAAAATCGGCCCTGCGCAAGGCGTCCAAATCAATCCGACGAGTCCACCGAATACAATACCGCTCATCAAGCCGCCCTGAGTCGATACATTGGATCCGACACGCGTAAGACGTCCCGTGAAGCGCGCGAATTGTTCGCTCAAATAAGTTGAAAGCATCACGATACCAAACAACAATAACAAAACGTATGAAGTGATGCGCACGGCATTGAGATTAATTCCTGAGAGTTGCACTAATGCGCGCGAGAAAAAAGTGAAGAGCGCGAAGATCAGTACAAAACCGATAATAATACCAAGCGGACGTTTTTTATCCCCCGTGAGTGAGCCTGACAGAATAATGGGTAAAATGGGCAAAATACACGGCGAAATAATTAGCGCAAAACCTTCTAAAAATGCGAGGACGATTTGAATTAATTCCGTTTTCATTCGTGTATCCTATATAATTGGTATCTTAAAGATAAGGCATTCCCATGACGCTTAAAACTCAAACCCTACCCCCAGAAATTATTCGCATTATTCGCGACAAGTCAACAGAATATCCATTTACTGGCGAATATAATGAAAACAATGAACCTGGAACGTATCTCTGTCGTCAATGTGGCCTCGCCCTCTTTCGCTCACAAACAAAATTTCATTCCGGTTGCGGTTGGCCGAGTTTTGATGAAGAAATAGCTCAAGCGGTGAAACGTATTCCCGATGCCGATGGTCGTCGCATGGAAATCGTCTGTGCGCGTTGCGATGGGCATTTAGGTCATGTATTTAGTGGCGAAGGCTATACCGCAAAAAATCTGCGTCATTGTGTCAATTCAGCCAGTTTAGATTTCGTCCCTAATTTATCCGTCCTCGACACCGAAGAAGCGTTATTTGCCGCTGGATGTTTTTGGGGTGTGGAATATTATTTTAAAAAACGCGCTGGCGTGTTAAAAACCGAAGTGGGTTACAGCGGAGGTCACACCCTCAATCCCACTTATGAAGACATCTGCGCGGGCAATACCGGACACCGGGAAGCCATCCGCGTGGTGTATGACCCGAAAAAAATTTCTTATACCGAGTTAGTCAAATATTTTTTTGAAATTCACGATCCCACACAAGCAAACGGCCAAGGCCCCGATATCGGTGAACAATATCTCAGTGTGATTTTTTATTATGATGACACGCAGAAAAACACAGCAGAAAAATTAAAACATCAGCTAGAAGAAAATGGTTTAGCTATCGCAACACAGATTCTTCCAGCCAGTGCATTTTTCCGAGCGGAAAATTATCATCAAGATTATTATGCAAAAAATGCAAAACAACCTTATTGCCATCGGTATATCAAAAGATTTTAATTGAAACTCTTTTGTCTGGATTTTTCTTTCAGACCTACTGAGTGACGAAATTTATCTGTATTTTGTAATACATCCTTCGTCGTTAAAAAAGTTATATATGCTTCATCTTTCCTAGCTATAGGTGGTGCAAGCGAATTTGCTAGCTGCGCATCTTGCTCAGCTTGGTTAAATATTTTTTCATCAATGTTAAGATATTGACGAAGAAGTTTTCCAATACGTCCACGCAAATTTTTACTAGTGCCTAAATCACCTTTTTTACTTGTATCTTTATTTTCGGTTTGGAGAAAATCATTTTTTACTTGCAAAAATAAGTCCTCGTCACCTCCTGATAAATTTTGTATTTTCTCTAGATATTTTTTTGCTCTTTCAGTATTTTTACCAGGGATATATTTACTCCAGTTTATATAACTCTGAATTTCACTTTTTAGCTTCTCTCTAAATTCTCTAGGTTGACTAAACATTTTATTTCCTCGCTATATCATGTGAATTATTAATGCGCAGCTACTGTCTCAAAAGTAGTCTGCTTATTATTAAATCGCAAAAAGAATACCATAATCAACGCAATAAATAAAACAATCGCCGCAATCCGAAACGAATGCATATAAGCCACAAAATTTGCCTGCTTACTCAATTCATTGCCCAAGCGCGCAATGGTTTGAGGATCGTGTAGATTGAGCTGTTGGGCATTGAGCCAATGCGCCAATCCCTGACTCGATTTTTGAATATGCCCCCCTAAAATATTCCAATTGGTTTGTGTATCACGATCCAAAAAAGTGACTAGCAATGAAATCCCAATCGCATTGCCAATATTGCGCCCAAAACTGAATAAACCGGTGGCCTCTGCAATCGAGCTGCGCGGCAAGGTGGCATAAATAATCGTACTGAGCGGCATAAAAAAACTGCCAATGCCGAACCCTTGAATAAAACCCAACAGCGTGATGTAACCGATACTTGTATCTAATGTCATATTCGACATCATCCAAGTGGTGATGGCGCTAATCAGCAAGCCTAGCCCAATTAACAAACGTGGATCGACACGTCTCGATAACAACTGCGATGCAACGCCCATCATGATTCCGCTCGCAATACCACGCGGAGCCATTGACAGACCCGCTAAGTCGGATGAATAACCATATAACGTTTCCAGCATTTGCGGAAAAATGGTTAAGGTACCTAAAAACGCGGCCGCAAAAAAAGCCATGGCGAGCGTGCCAACCGCAAAATTTGTATCGGTGAACAAACGAAGATTAATAATGGTATTTTTCTTTTTTATACTATGCAGCAAAAATAAAATGAAACTGATCATAAATGTAATACATAACACGCGAATCATGGGCGATGCGAACCAATCTTCTACTTCACCGCGATCAAGAAAAAGTTGCAACGACGCAACCCAGAGCAAAATTAAAATTAATCCTTTCCAATCAATGGCGGTTTTTTTAATAATGGTTTCTTTGATAAATGCCAGCACTAAGAAAAAATTGAGAATACAAACCGGCACATTGATATAAAAAATCCAACGCCAATTCAGTGTATCAGTGATATAACCACCCAACGTTGGACCCATCACCGGTGCTGCCATCACACCAATGCCCCAAATCGCCATCATTTTGGGTTGTTCTTCCGGCGGAAAATTTTCCCGCAAAATAAATTGTGATAACGGCACTAATGATGCGCCAAACACACCTTGCATCAAACGAAAAATAACAATTTCAAATAAATTTGTGGATAAACCGCAGAGTGCTGACGCCAGCATAAATCCAACAATATTAATTAATAATAATCGTTTACTGCCCAGTCGATTGACTAAAAATCCAGTTAAAGGCATTAGCATGCCGGATGCAACGATATACGACGTCAACACCCAACTAATTTGATTGCGATCGGCACCCAGCGAACCCATCATATGCGGCAAAGACACATTAACAATGGTCGTGTCTAAAATTTCCATGACAGTGGATAACATCACCGCCGCCACAATAAACCAACGATACGGATTTTTTTCACTCATACAGTTATTTTTTTCGTTGTATCCACAGTGATCGTTGCGGTCGCACCTGCACGCAAAGGAAATGTTGGATCAGGATTTAAAATTAAAATTTTTACGGGAAAACGTTGTGTCACCTTCACCCAATTTCCAGTCGCATTTTCCGGCGGCAATAAAGAAAATATCGAGCCACTTGCCGAACTCACTGCATCCACTGTGCCACGAAACACATGACGCGGAAACATGTCTAAAATAATTTTGACCGACTGACCCGGTTGAATGCGTGCAACTTGCGTTTCTTTAAAGTTCGCATCCACCCAAAAATTATTTTGTTCTACAATCATAAATAAAGTGGTATTCGCCACCACATTGTTACCAGGGCGTAATAAAAATTGCGTGATAATACCGGTGCTGGGCGCGCTCACGCGCGTATGCGCTAAATCAAGTTTCGCTTGAGCAAGTTGCGCATTGAGTGCAGATAAATTCGCAGTTTCACTATCTAATTTTGACTGCGTTTGATCACCGACTGCTTTTGATTCTTGCCCCATTTTTACTAAATGCAAAATACGCGTTGCATTTTGTTGCGCTAAAACTAACGCTGCCTTTTCCGCCGCAACCGCAGCGGTTGCTTTATTCACGGCAATTTGGAAGGGTTCTGGATCAATGGTAAATAACAATTGATCTTTTTGTACGACTTGATGATCTTTCACATAAATATTCGCCACAGGACCGGTCACTTGTGCAGCGATGTTAATCGTATTCGCTTGTACATAAGCATCGTCTGTACTGGGATGACGCTCGAAATACAGCATCACGCTGTAGCACAGCAAAATAACAATCAGTGAGACACCACCCCATAACATGAATTGGTTTTTAGAAATATTTATTTTCATATTGTTTACCACTATTAAAAACACTACTTGCATTAAACGTCTACTCGGTCGCTCACTCGTCATTGCGAGCGCAGCGAAGCAATGCAGGGTTTCATGCTAAACACAAAAACCAGGATAGGTTACCTGAGCTCACAAATAAAAGCATAAGTAACCACCGTTAA
>CAZOFA010000109.1:0-5200 GCA_964578975.1 uncultured Coxiellaceae bacterium | reverse complement strand
TTTGGTTCCGCGTCGCTTGATGAAATAATCTCACCTTGTGCCCTTCGAGACGCGCAGCGCGTCTCGAAGGGCACTAGTTCAGGATGACAAGCAGGTGGGCACGTTGTGCTTTGCCCACCATTTTTCTTTATGAAAACCTTGGATAGAGAGATGTTGATGTAGGTTGATTGGGTTGCGCTGTTGGTTGCTTAACTGTAGAAGCCTCATCATTTTCAAGGGTTACAACTTTAGCAGCAGATGCAACAGAAGAATTGGGCTCGATTTTCGCCCCTGGTGGCATAGCTCTTAATAGCTTGGCGGTTGTCATACCTTCTTGGGGAGCAACAGGCTTAGTCATTTCGCAGTATCGATCCACTATACTAGTTTTACCCTGCATGAAACGGCTACTCTCTTCTAGAGTAAATCCGGCTTCATCACCCATCATTGAGGATATGCAATTTTCAATTTTAAATTTTACCAATTCGTATGGTTTAAACATGTTAGCGGGGCCGCTTTGTTGTTGCTTCCTTACGGCAAGCAATAGCAAATTAATTGGCTCCATGTTTGGGAATTGTTTTTTTAACCCCTGCAAAAATTCTTTGCTCTCAATAAAATATTCATGAAGCATATCCGAATTTTTTTGTTTCTCAATGTCTGCTAAATATTTCTGGGCTGTCGGATTGTCAGGGCAATAGAGCGCAAACAAATAAGTCCAAATCAGCTTTTTATCCGCATTATTATTCATCTCTTGAAAATATTTTGCCAATCCTTGCGTTGCAGTCACACTACCTGCATTGCAAAATTCGCGTGCCGCGTCTTTAATCAGCGTTTTATCACTCGAACGAGATAAAAACTTAAAACTTTCTTGACGCATCGTTTCCTTCGCTTGTTTTTGTTTTTCTTCTAATAATCTTTTTTCTTCTTGTTCTCGTTGGATGCGCCGCACTTCTTCATCTTTTTTTATTTGTTCCACTTTTTCCTGAGCAGCTAAAAGCGGCACCATAATTTCCACATTATCTGCAGCAAGGCTCAAAGGTGTTTCGCCCTCTAAGTTTCCCACAGATGGAATAGCGCCTGCAGCGATCAAATCTTCAACCATTTTTTTTCTTTTATTTTTTACAGCCCAATGTAAAGGTGTATTTCCCAGTTCATCGGTACATGTTACGACTGTTTGTGCACCCAGAAATAGATCGACTAAGTTAGCTCTTTTGTTTTGAGCTGCTATAACTAAAACATCCCCAAATGCATATTGGTTTTTTGGATCACTTTTAATTTTACTGATAAAAACGATGGCTGCTTGTGCTGAGTCGTCATTAAAATTTTGGAATGCAAGTTGGATTGGCTTTAATCCTTTTTTCTGATTTTCTGCTTTAGTTTCGGCCGAAGCATTGGCTCCTGCATCTAATAAATCTCCAATCATTTGTAGATTTTTTGCAGATGAGGCTAAATGTAATGCACTGGTTAAACCAGCTAATTGAGCTGTCCAATTTTGGAGATTAGGCGTTTCTGCAAAAACCTTTACGCAATCCCAATATCCTGCGTTAGCAGCAGCTTCAATTGCTTTTTGAAGAGCGGCAGCAGTGGTGAAACTTTCATTAAGCAATATTTTAATTATTTCTGGTTTTTGTTTCTGAACAGCAAATTCGATTGCTGTGAGAGAATCTGAGATGACGGTTGATTTATCAAGAGCAAAAGCCTTGGAGGCTACTAAATGAGCTACTCCTACTTCTTGATCCTTTTCAATTGCAGTCTTTAAAAGCTCGTAATACCTACTCGTTATCATTTTTATAATCCTTATTAAAATTATTAGTTCGTTGCCATGTTTATCATTCAAAACTTAAGGAATTCTTAAAAGGCAAAAAACTGGTCTTTTACCAGTAGCTTGCCATGGCCATAAAAAGTCGCTTGTCCAAATCCCTTCTCCCCGCTACAATACGCGACTTAGTTTTATAAATAGTAAATTGGGAGTTTTATACATGGCATTAACCACTGCCGCAACAGCAGAACTTATTAAAACATATCAAAAAGCAGAGGGTGATACCGGTTCATCTGAAGTGCAAATCGCTTTATTGACCGCGCGTATTGAATATTTAACACAGCACATGAAGTCTAATCCACACGATTATCATACCCGTTATGGATTGACCAAATTAGTCAGCCAACGTCGCCGATTAATGACCTATTTAAAACGTGTTGACCCCGTTGTTTATCGTAAATTGATTGAAAAATTGGATGTTCGCGGTTAATCGCTTACTAAATTCTTGTCATTGCCAGCCCCACGTATTTCCCGGGGCATGGCAATCGTTAACATAGGATAATTCTTGTGGCAGCAGTTAAAAAAGCATTTCGTTATGGTAATCACACAGTCACCTTTGAAACCGGTGTCATGGCACGTCAAGCAACCTCAGCTGTATTAGTCAGCATGGATGATACCGTGGTATTAGTCACCGTTGTCGGTCAAGAAGGGACGAGCGATGATCGCGATTTCTTTCCTCTTACCGTCAATTATCAAGAACGCACCTATGCAGCGGGACGTATTCCTGGGGGTTATTTCAAACGCGAAGGTAAGCCCAGTGAAAAAGAAACATTAACTTCACGCTTAATTGATCGACCGATCAGACCATTGTTCCCCAAAGGCTTCAATCACGAAGTACAAGTGATTGCGACCGTTTTATCGATGAATCCGGAAATTGATTCTGATATTCCCGCCATGTTAGGCGCTTCAGCCGCGTTATCTCTTTCCGGTATGCCATTTCTGGGTCCTTTAGGGGCTGCACGGGTTGGTTATCTCGATGGGGCTTATGTGCTGAATCCGACGCTCTCCCAACTGGAAACCTCTGAATTAGACATGGTGGTTGCCGGCACCGACAAAGCGGTGCTCATGGTGGAATCTGAAGCAAAAGAATTACCGGAATCGGTGATGTTAGGCGCTGTCATGTTTGGTTATCAACACATGCAGCTGGCCATTAAAACTATTTTAGAATTAGTGGCTGAGGCAGGCAAACCGGCATGGGATTGGGAAGCGCCATCAGTCAATGACACCATCGAAAAACGTGTGGCTGAAATCATTGAAACGGATCTCGCGAACGCGTATCAAATTCAAGATAAACCTCAGCGGCAAGATTCCATTGCAGAACTACGTGATCGCGTGCTTGAAACCATCGTGGCTGAAAATACCAACAAAGACGATGAAGCCCAATTGGTAGATGACGTCAAATATGTTTTCAAAAATTTAGAAAGCAAAATTGTTCGCGGTCAAATTCTCGCAGGCAAATCGCGCATTGACGGTCGTGATACAAAAACCGTTCGTCCCATTTCCATTCAAGTAGGTGTGTTACCACGCACGCATGGTTCCGCTTTATTTACGCGCGGTGAAACACAAGCATTAGTGGTTGCAACTTTAGGCACAGAGCGTGATGCGCAAACGATTGATGCATTAGAAGGCGAACATAAAGAAAACTTCATGTTGCATTATAATTTCCCGCCGTTTTCGGTGGGCGAAGTTGGTTTTGTCGGAAGTCCGAAACGACGTGAAATTGGTCATGGTAATTTGGCGAAACGTGGTGTTAAAGCAGTATTACCGAAAGAATTTCCTTACGTGATTCGTGTGGTGTCTGAAATCACAGAATCCAATGGTTCAAGTTCCATGGCGAGTGTGTGTGGCAGCAGTCTTGCATTAATGGATGCAGGTGTGCCAACGCGTACACATGTGGCGGGTATTGCCATGGGGTTGGTGAAAGAAGGTGATCGTTTTGCTGTATTGACTGATATTTTAGGTGATGAAGATCATCTCGGTGATATGGATTTCAAAGTCGCGGGCACATTACAAGGTGTCACTGCGTTGCAAATGGATATTAAAATTAACGGCATTACCGAAGAAATCATGCATCAAGCATTAGAACAAGCACATGCAGGCCGTGTGCATATTCTTGAAATCATGAATCGCACGATTCAAACGGCGCGCACTGAAATGTCAGCGTATGCGCCGCGCATTTTACATATGCGCATTCCAACCGACAAAATTCGTGATGTGATTGGAAAAGGTGGTGTGACGATTCGTTCTTTGACAGAAGAAACGGGCACAGTGGTTGATATTAGCGATGACGGTGAAGTACGTGTTGCCGCAGCTGATTTAACCGCATGCGAAGAAGCGATACGTCGTATCGAACGATTGACCGCTGATGTTGTCGTAGGCGATGTCTATGAAGGCACGGTGGTGAAGCTCGCTGATTTCGGCGCATTTGTCAGCATTTTACCTGGCAAACAAGGTCTCGTGCATATTTCTCAGATTGCGAAAGAACGCGTCGAAAAAGTGACGGATAAATTGGCTGAAGGCCAAGTGGTCAAAGTCAAAGTGCTAGACATTGATAAACAAGGTCGAATTCGATTGAGCATGAAAGAAGTGGTTTGAGCTCTCTCTGTCATTCCCTACTGCGGCAACTGACTCAATCCCGTAATAGACAGGACAGCAGTGCTGTCGCGGTGGAAAGGCGAGAATAAAAATATTTTACAAGGAGTTCCCAATGCTTGGCCCTTTTAACGCAGGAATTAATTTATACAAATTTCGTACTTTATTAGCAGACAATGAGAAACAAAGTTTCGTAATTTTGTTTAATAGAAATACCGGCGATTTTTTTGCACTTCGTCACCCCTCCAAGCGACCCCCCACTGTTGATGAAGGAAATCAATTAAAGAAAGACCATGTGTCTGCTGCTGTAGATGAGTGGGCGACTCTTTGGATGACAAGTTCTCAGGAGGGAAAACGTCAGCTGTGTTTTGTGGATGAACCTTGTTCACATGGTCAAAAAATGGTTGATACTTTTAATGCAATGAGCGGTGAAAAAAAAGAATGTACGGATCAACCTAAAAAGAATTCTTACCCACCTTTATCGTATTTATTTCCAGAAGCTTATAAACAACCTTCAGCGAACCCTGTGACGCAGGACTCAAAAAAACCCAGGGTTAGTAGACCACCTACTCCTCATCCTCAACATCGTTAATGTCATGCCAGCATGCTTGAAGCTGGCACCCAGTGTCTTATTTAGCAAAATGTTGGACCCCTGCTGAACAACTCGTCATTGCGAGCGCAGCGAAGCAATCCAGAATGCTTTGATATAGCGCTTTTCTGGATTGCTTCGCTGCGCTCGCACTGACGAGAGTTTACGTAACCCGAGTTCGGAGTTTTTATTGCTTAGAACGTCCTTCCCACGCAGGGGGAAGG
>CAZOFA010000108.1:0-5265 GCA_964578975.1 uncultured Coxiellaceae bacterium | reverse complement strand
CAGTAGGGCCAATAAATAAAAATGATCCAATGGGTTTACTAGGATCTCGCAAACCAGAACGTGCTAATCTCACAGCTGCACCTAAAGTATCCACCGCTTCATCTTGACCAAAGATCATCATTTTTAAGTCACGCACCAAATTCTTTAAGGCTTCACGATCTGATGTAGAAACCGTACGTTCAGGAATACGTGCAATTTTTGCAACTACTTTTTCAATATCTGCTGCTTCAATCACTTGTTTGCGGTTTGCTTCAGGCAACAAATACTGATAAGCACCGACTTCATCGACTAAATCAATCGCTTTGTCAGGCAACTTACGATCTGAGATGTAACGCGCTGATAATTTCGCAGCTGCATCTAATGATTCATCGGTATATTTAACTTTATGATGTGCTTCAAAACGACTGCGTAATCCTTTCAGAATTTCAATCGTTTGCTCAATGGTGGGTTCTTTAATATCGATTTTTTGAAAACGTCTTGCTAATGCATGATCTTTTTCAAAAATACCACGATATTCTTTATACGTGGTTGAACCAATACAAGTGAGTTCGCCGGAGGCCAGTAACGGTTTAATTAAATTGGACACATCCATCAAACCACCTGATGCCGCACCTGCACCAATGATGGTATGGATTTCATCGATAAAAAGAATAGCGCCTTTTTGTTCTTTTAACTGGTGTAAGACGCTTTTTAAGCGTTTTTCAAAATCACCGCGATATTTCGTACCCGCGAGCAAACTGCCTAAATCTAACGAATAAATCACACTGTCTTCTAAAATACTGGGAATTTTTTTCTCGATAATGAAACGTGCTAAACCTTCAGCAATTGCAGTTTTGCCCACACCGGCTTCGCCAACCAATAAGGGATTATTTTTACGACGACGACAGAGAATTTGAATCGTGCGTTCAATTTCATCTTCACGCCCCACTAATGGATCGATTAAATTTAATTTGGCGCGTGCATTTAAATTTGTGGTGAATTGTTCCAGTGGACTCGCACCTTCATCTTGTAATCCATCACTTTCTTCCATATAGTGTCCGCCAAATTGATCATTCTCACGCGTTCCATTACTTGCGCCACGTGGTTTGGTTGAGCCATGTGAAATATAATTGATGACATCAAGACGACTGACATTTTCTTGACGGATCAGATAAACACTTTGACTTTCTTGTTCGCTGAAAATAGCAGCGAGTACATTTGCACCCGTCACTTCGGTTTTACCCGATGATTGCACATGAAAAACAGCGCGTTGTAAAACACGTTGAAAACCTAATGTTGGCTGTGTATCACGATCATGTACATGAGACGGAATCGATGGTGTGGTTCGATCAACAAATTCAATCAGATTATTACGCAGACGATGGATGTTGGCGCCACATGCTTTGAGGACATCGACTGCGGAGGAATTTTCGAGCAATGCAATGAGTAGATGCTCGACTGTGACAAATTCATGACGTTTTGCGCGAGCTTCTTTGAATGCCAAATTCAATGTGTACTCAAGCTCTTTGTCTAGCATGTCACACCTCCCATTGTGAGGGTTACATTGCCTCTATGCTGCATAATAGAGGATGTTCATGCGTCCTTGCGTAATCCGTTACTTGATCGACTTTTGTTTCTGCTACATCTCTACTAAATATTCCACAAATTGCTTTTCCAGTCATATGTACTTCATACATCAAACGCGTCGCAGTGGTTCTTTCCAAATTGAAAAAAAGTTCTAAAACCACCACCACAAATTCCATGGGCGTAAAGTCATCGTTATGCATGACGATCTGATACAGCGCAGGCTGTTTTAACTGCGGTTTCGCCTCCTGTACCTCCAAGTCCATCGATTTTGTCATGACGCCACTATTCATACCCTTACCTTACTTATAGTCTATATCTTTAATTTTTTCCTTATTCGACCAAAAAATCTATTACTTAATGCAAAAATCCGTGCGCTTTATCCATATTGATAAGTATAGGATAAAGAATAAACAAGCGCTTTCTGGGCACCCCCAAAAAAGCGCTGTTTTTGATAGACTAAGCTATTTATTTATATGGGTTATTATTGTATCACCAAATGCTGAACAGCTCAATAATTGAGCACCCTCCATTTGACGGGCAAAGTCATAAGTAACGGTTTTTGCCATGATCGTGCTTTCGATTCCATTGATGATAAGTTCTGCCGCTTCATGCCAATTGAGATGCCTTAACATCATTTCAGCCGATAAAATAAGTGACCCTGGGTTTACCTTATCTTGGCCTGCATATTTCGGTGCAGTGCCGTGGGTTGCTTCAAACATCGCAACATCATCACTTAAATTAGCACCCGGTGCAATTCCAATCCCCCCGACTTGTGCCGCTAGCGCATCAGACACATAATCGCCATTTAAATTTAACGTGGCGATGACACTGTATTCAGAAGGACGAGTCAGAATTTGTTGTAAAAATGCATCGGCAATCACATCTTTGATAACTATATTTTCTTTGGTGTTAGGATTTTTTAATACATGCCACGGCCCACCATCTAGAGGTGTTGCGCCAAATTTTTCGCGTGCCACTTCATAGCCCCAATCACGAAAAGCGCCTTCGGTGTATTTCATGATATTGCCTTTATGCACGAGTGTGACGGAATCACGATTATGATCGATGGCGTATTGAATCGCTGCTTTGACTAAACGATATGTCCCCGGCTTTGAAACAGGTTTGACACCAATGCCACAATGCGTTGCGAAACGAATTTTTTTAACCTTCATTTCATCTTGTAAAAATTTGATGACTTTGTTGGCTTCACTACTGTCTGCAGACCATTCAATGCCCGCATAAATATCTTCTGAATTTTCGCGGAAAATCACCATGTCAGTGAGCCAAGGTTCTTTCAGCGGACTGGGCACGCCCTGAAAATAACGCACCGGACGCAAGCAAATATATAAATCTAACTCTTGACGCAAGGCCACATTGAGCGAGCGTATGCCACCGCCGACTGGTGTGGTGAGAGGTCCTTTGATCGACACCACAAATTCTTTCAATGCGCTCAAGGTTTCTTGCGGTAACCAGGTATCTTTGTCATAGACTTTTGTCGCTTTTTCACCGGCATAAATTTCCATCCAATGAATTTTGCGTTTACCGAGATAGGCTTTTTGCACAGCCGCATCCACGACTTTTTTCATCACCGGGGTAATATCCACACCCGTCCCATCGCCTTCAATGAAAGGAATGATGGGTTGATCTGGCACATTGAGCGTGAAATCTTTGTTAACTGTAATTTTTTGGCCCTCGGCGGGGACTTGAATATGTTGGTACGCCATTGAAACACTCCTTGATTTCTGAAAGAAGCACATGTTAGCAATCTGTTTTCATCTCAACAATGCAATTCGCATTGAGCAATTATTTCTCAACAAAAAATGACCTTTATTTTTGTTAATGTCTAAATTTTACATGTGAGCCTACAAATGATACACTGCGCGGGCATTTTATAAATTGCATACAATTAATGAGGATAAACAAATGAGAAAAATCACTATAATTACTGCAGCAATTGCAACTTCGCTTGCATTAGCAACTGCAGCTAATGCAGCAACTCCTGGGGCTTATGCAGGGTTAGGTCTTGGAGCAAGTACACTCAGAACTCCCAACCAAAATCTTTGGCCCGCTGCACCAGGCGTCACAAGTTCACGTGATACTGGCGGTTTAGGTGGTCGCATTTTCGGTGGTTATAACTTCAATAACAACTTTGGACTTGAAGCGGCTTTAGCTACTTATGCAAACTCAAAATATAAATCATCTTTTGGCAATTCTAGCCAATCCGCTAAATACTCACTCGATGCGTTAAGCGTGGTTGCTAAAGGTTACTTACCATTCGCAGAAGGCTTCAATGCTTATGTGTTAGGCGGTTTAGCGGAAGTGAGAAGTGAGTTGCATATTGATAACGTCAACTTACCTCCACAAATGGTTGTGAACAGCAAAACCACCAACCGCATTCGTCCAGTGTATGGCGTGGGCGTGAGTTACGATGTGAACCAACACATCACCACGAATGTTGAATTGTCACGCATTCAAGGCAGCGGCAATGTCAAAACCAGCACGTCTGCGATCCCAAATGCGGATATGCTCTCACTTAACTTAGGTTACAATTTCGGTTAACCATTTCTGTTAAGTCGCGTAAAATACCCAAGCTTTTAAAGCTTGGGTATTATTTTTTCTATGAACACCATCACACGTAAACACATTTTCGTCGGCATGTCTGGAGGCGTTGATTCCTCTGTGGCTGCATTGTTATTGAAAGAACAAGGCCATCACGTCACTGGCGTCTTCATGAAAAATTGGGAAGAAGACGACACGGAAACGTTTTGTAGTGCCGGGCAAGACATGGCAGATGCACAAGCGGTTTGTGATCAACTGCAAATAGAATTAAAACGCGTGAATTTCGCGAGCGAATATTTCGAACGTGTTTTTACCGATTTTTTGCTTGAATACAAAGCTGGGCGCACACCAAACCCAGATATTTTATGCAACAAAGAAATTAAATTTAAAGCGTTTCTGCATTACGCAAAACAACAGGGCGCCGATTTTATTGCGACAGGGCATTACGCACGTTGTCAATTTCGCGACAACCAGTTTCATTTACTCAAAGGTCTCGATGCCAGCAAAGATCAAAGTTATTTTTTGTATACGCTCACCCAAGCACAATTATCACAAAGTTTATTTCCCGTCGGCGAATTAAAAAAATCAGAAGTCCGCACGATCGCAGAAAAAGCGCGTTTCAACAATCATGCGAAAAAAGATAGCACGGGCATTTGTTTTATTGGTGAAAAAAAATTTAAACCCTTTTTAAGTAATTATTTGCGCGCGCACCCGGGTGACATTGAAACGGCTGAGGGAAAAATCATCGGACAACACGATGGCTTGATGTTTTATACCCTCGGACAACGCCAAGGGTTGAAAATTGGCGGATTGAAAAATAGCAGCGAAGCGCCCTGGTATGTCGTGAGCAAAGATATCAAGCGTAATGTCTTGGTAGTGGTCCAAGGCGAAGAACATCCGTTGCTTTATACCGACTCACTTATCGCACAGGACATCCACTGGATTCATGGGGCGATACACACATTTCCACTCAAAGCCGCGGCCAAAACGCGCTATCGGCAAAAAGACCAAGTTTGTAAGATTAATCCAATCGATGAAAAACAGGTTAAAATAGAGTTTGGAGAGCCTCAGCGTGCCATCACCCCAGGTCAATCTGTGGTATTTTATGAAGGCGACATTTGCTTAGGAGGTGGTATGATA
>CAZOFA010000107.1:0-5298 GCA_964578975.1 uncultured Coxiellaceae bacterium | reverse complement strand
TTGTTTTTAATTCCCCCATCTGCCCTTTGGGCATCTTCCCCCTGCGTGGGAAGACCTGCTAAGCAGAAGATTTTGAATACTGGTAAGGGTCAGTTAATCAAATGATAAGCAATTTAAATTCATGTTTAATTCAGGTATTCTAATTCAAATTACAGAAGGTAATCCGTATGCTAATTTCTGCCATTGTTGCGATGTCTGAAAATCGCGTCATCGGAAACAATAACCAATTATTGTGGCATTTGCCTGCCGATTTAAAACATTTTAAAGAAATCACCATGGGTAAACCCGTCTTGATGGGTCGAAAAACCCATCAATCGATAGGACGTGTTTTACCGGGGCGTTGTAATGTTGTCATTACGCGCGACGTGAATTTAGAAGCGCCCGGTTGTGTGGTGGTGAATTCGATTGATACGGCACTTGCAGCGGTCGATTATAGTGATGAAATTTTTGTGATTGGCGGTGCAGAACTGTATCGTGAAATGTTGCCGGTCATCCAACGCATTTATCTCACCATTGTGCATCAATATTTTGTCGGCGATGCGTATTTTCCTGAAATTAATCCTGACGAATGGCGAGAATCCAGTCACGGCTCGCATCCTCAAGATGATAAAAATAATTATTCAATTAGTTTTTTAACATTAGACAGGTTGTAGCGTTTAACATTGAACCGATAAACGCTCACCATCTTCTAAGCGCATGGCGGTTAAACTATATCCCCACACACAACCGGTATCCAATGCAAAAACATGAGGCGTATTAGTGACACCACCCAGTGCCGCCCAATGACCAAAAATAATATTTAAATCAGCATGAGCACATTTTGGTAATTTAAACCAGGGGATGAGATGAGTGTCTGCAACTGACATATTTTCTTTTGTCTTTAAATCGAGTCGACCGTCAGCATAACAAAAACGTGCACGCGTAAAATAATTGATAACGCAACGTATACGCGCCCAACCTTGCAATGCTTCATTCCATTGCGCAGGCTCATCACCATACATGTGACGAAAAAATTCATGGCGTTGCTCGCTTTGTAAAATGTTTTCCACTTCATGCGCTAAGCGTTTTGCTGTAAGTAAATCCCAGCTCGGCGCGAGACCGGCATGAATCATCACAAATCCTAAACTGTCATCATGATGCAGTAGCGGTTGATGCAGCAACCAATCAATTAATTCGTCACGATCGGGTGCTGCTAAAATGGGTTGCAGTGTGTCATCACGATGACCGACATGAGAAGCACCATGTGCTCGCGCCAGTAAATGTAAATCATGATTGCCCAACACACATTTTTGTTTTTTCCCAAGATTTTTTACAAAACGTAACGTTTCTAATGATTGCGTACCACGATTAACTAAATCACCCGTTAACCAAAGCGTATCTTTCTTCGCATCAAAATTAATTTTTTGCAGTAATTTTTCTAACGCAAAAAAACAACCCTGAATATCACCGATTGCATATGTTGCCATGTCCACTCACCAATGCATTACTTAATTTTACATATTCACTTACACTGATTTGCTCAGGACGTAAATGAGAATCAATATTCACATTTTCCCAATCTTCATCACTGACACAATTACGTAAACTGTTGCGTAATGTTTTACGTCGGTGCGAAAAAGCAGTTCGAACTAATTGCGCAAAATGCTCATAATCCTGCGCTTTATACGGCAATTCAACATGGGGAATCAATCTGACGATGCTGGATTCCACTTGTGGCGGTGGAGAAAAAGCATCAGGCCCGACGTGGAATAATGACATCACACTACAATGATATTGCACCATCACGCTCAGTCGTCCATACGCATGGGTGTTTGAGCGTGCAGCTATTCGATCAACCAC
The DNA here is from genome assembly GCA_964578975.1 of uncultured Coxiellaceae bacterium. Lineage (GTDB taxonomy): Bacteria > Pseudomonadota > Gammaproteobacteria > DSM-16500 > DSM-16500 > CAYRUP01. The sequence continues at coordinate 3,459 of CAZOFA010000107.1, read as the reverse complement.
TTCTTTTTGTAACATAAAATGCATATCAATGATGAGGTCTGCAAATTCCAATAAATGAAAAATTAATGGCGTTGAAATGTTATAGGGTAAATTTCCAATTAAACGCAGCGATTTTTTTTCATGGGTCAATTGAGCAAAATCAAACTTCAACGCATCCGCTTGATGAATGATTAATTCACCTTTTTCAATGCAACGTGTTTTTAGCGGGTGAATTAAATCACGATCAAGCTCAATCACTTCCAGTTTGCCAATTTTTTTTAAAATCGGTAATGTTAGAGCACCTTGCCCCGGGCCAATTTCAACTACATGTTGTTTTTCTTGTGGCTTGATGGCATCCACAATACGTTGAATGATCTGTTTATCATGAAGAAAATGCTGGCCGAAACGTTTGCGCACAATATGCATGGCGTTACTCCCACGTCGTCCAACGTTATCGTACCGCGCTTGATACGCGGTACGACGTTATCTGACTTAAACGACGCTCAATTTAATCTTCAGTTTTATTCGCATTTGCCGGATTAAATCCATTCGCTTTTGCTTGACTGAATAACTGTGCTGCTTTGGCTTTATCAACTGGCGTACCCACACCGTTGGAATACATTAAGCCTAAATTATATTGGGCACTTGCCAAACCATGATCGGCGGCTTTTTGATACCACTCAATCGCAGTCGTATAATTTTGCGGGACACTTTTCCCAGCGGCATACATAAAGCCTAATTGATTTTCTGCAAAGGGATTGCCTTGCGCCGCCGCTTTTTGGAACCATTCCATCGCTTGGGCATCATTTTCTGGCGTGCCTTGGCCTAACAGATAACGCACACCTAAACTATATTGCGCATCGGAATTACCTTGTTTTGCCGCACGTTCCAGCCAGCGTGCAGACGTGTTGTAATCTTGCGGTACGCCACGTCCGGTGCGATACATATAACCCAATGCGAACTGCGCTTTTGCATTGCCTTGCAATGCCGCCCCACGATAATAGGCCGCCGCTTTATTGTAATCGCGTGGTACTCCAAGCCCTTTCGCGTATTTGTTTCCCATGTCATAGAGTTGGTCAGGATTACCGCTTTCAGCATGTTGACGATCAGCTGCATCAGATGGCTCGTTGTAAGACATACTCGCGCATCCAACACTCATACAACAAAGACCCAAGATCAGAATTTTTTTCATGTCCATATTAAGTTCCTTTTCAGTAAAAAAAGTCTCAGCCCAAAGTTTACCATGCAGGAATAGCCTGGTCGTTAAAAATTTTCTTTGCCGCATCGATGACTTCCTGGGATTGAATGGCCGACACCAATTGCTTCATACGTGGATCATTTAATTCATCACGCCGAATCACGATAATATTTGCATACGGTGAATCAGCCCCCTCATGAAAAACCGCATCTTTGGTGGGCGATAATCCCGCTGGAATGGCATAATTTGTGTTAATCGCAGCGGCATCGACATCCGGCAAACTACGTGCCAATTGCGCGGCATCCAATTCTTTGAAATGAATTTTTTTCGGATTGCTTTCAATGTCATTTGGAGTTGCGAATAATCCCGCATTTTTATTCAATTGAATCACGCCCATTTTCTGTAATAACAGCAATGCGCGCCCCTCATTGCTGGGATCATTGGGAATCGCAATCGTCCCATTCTGAGGAAGATCAGCTGCGTTTTTTATTTTTTGTGAATAAATGCCCATGGGATAAACAAACGTTTTTCCGATTGTCACTAAGTTGTAATGACGATCTTTAATTTGCTGATCGAGATAAGGTTGGTGTTGAAACATGTTCGCATGAATACTGCCATCATTTAAGGCTGAATTGGGTTGAACATAATCGGTAAATTCGACAATGTCGATCTGAAGATCATATTTATTTTTTGCGACTTGTTTTGCAACGTCTAATAATTCTGTCTCGGGCCCTGCAATGGTGCCCACTTTTAAACTATTTTTATCAGATGCATGACACGCGACAAGAAAAAAAATACTGGTCGCGATAAAAATTTTTTTTAACGTGTTGAACATAGAATCTAACCTCGAGAATGTAAAAAATATTTGGTAATTTTATCGCCGCAATATTGAATGAGCTGCACGAAAATAATCATGATTGCTATAGTAATTAACATCACGGTTAAATCAAATCGTTGATAGCCATAACGAATCGCAAGATCGCCTAAACCGCCACCGCCCACCGCACCCGCCATCGCAGAATAACCAATTAAGCTAATAATCGTGAGCGTATAACCACTGACGATGCCAGGAAGTGCTTCAGGCATTAATACTTTTATCACAATTTGCCATGCGGTGGCACCCATCGCCGTTGCGGTTTCAATTAAGCCTTTATTCACTTCCAGCAGTGCCGTTTCCACCACGCGTGCAAGAAACGGAATCGCACACAAACTTAATGGCACAATCGCAGCATTGGTTCCAATCGATGAACCCACCAGTAGTCGCGTAAACGGAATGACGGCAATCATCAAAATCACGAAAGGAATGGAACGCGTAATATTCACAATGGCAGAAAGCATTTGATGGAGAGAACGTTGTTCAAGAATATTATTTTTTCGAGTGACATACAAAAGTGTACCCAATGGCAAGCCAAATAAAATCGCAATCACACTCGCCGCAAACACCATGTAAATGGTTTGCAATGTTGCAATCGATAAATTATGCAAAAGGAATAATGTCGTTTGGGACATAGCCCAGCACCTCAACTTGAACACCTAATTCTTGTAAATAATGAATGCCATTGCTAATTTTTTCTTTTTCTCCATCGATGGCGAGAATCGTAATGCCCATCGCGTGTTTTTTTATATATTCCACATTGGCTTGCAAAATGTTGATGCGTAAATTAAATCGATTGACTAATTGTCCCATAATCGGTTGCGTGGCAGTGCCTTCAAAAAACCATAAACGCAACACAGGATGCGTGTTTGCACGTTGTTCTGTTAGCACATGTTCTGCAATACCACTGGGAAGTGTCCGCATCAACGATGAAACAATAAAACCTTTTGCAATGGCCGTTTTCGGATGTGAAAAAAAAGCGCCGACTTCATTTTCTTCGATCAATTTTCCTTGTTGCAAAATGGCAACGCGATCACAGCAAGCTTTAATCACCGACATTTCGTGCGTAATCAGTAAAATGGTTAAATTAAGTGTGTCACGAATATTTTTTAATAAATCTAAAATATTTTGCGTGGTGGCGGGATCTAAAGCGGACGTGGCTTCATCCGATAATAATATTTTTGGTTTTACTGAAAGTGCACGCGCAATGGCAACACGTTGTTTTTGTCCGCCACTTAATCTGGACGGATAATGATTTTTTTTCTCGACCAATCCGGTTAATTCCAATAAAGGTTGAATGATGTTTTCAATTTCGTCGCGCTGATAGCCGTATAATTCAAGTGGCAAGGCAATATTTTGATAAACCGTGCGGGAATTTAATAAATTAAAATGCTGAAAAATCATGCCG
>CAZOFA010000106.1:0-5367 GCA_964578975.1 uncultured Coxiellaceae bacterium | reverse complement strand
GGTAATCAATTAGGTGTTGTTTCATCCCGCGAAGCGCGGCGTATTAGTGAAGAGGCAGGTCTTGATTTAGTGGAGATCTCACCCGATGCTAAACCCCCTGTTTGCCGAGTGATGAATTTTGGTAAATTCACTTACCAGCAGAGTAAGCGTAAAGCAGCTGCGAGGAAGAAACAAAAACAGGTTCACCTTAAAGAAGTTAAACTTCGTCCCGCTACCGAAGAAGCGGATTATCAAGTTAAGTTACGAAGTATTGTTCGTTTCTTAAGTGATGGTGATAAAGCTAAAATCACGATCAGATTCCGCGGACGCGAAATGATGCATCCTGAATTAGGTATGCAATTAATGGAGCGTATCACGGTGGATTTGGCTAACCATGGTGTCGTTGAACAACGTCCCAAGTTGGAAGGTCGCCAAATGGTCATGGTGATTGGCCCGAAGAAGTAACGAAACTGCCCTAGTTTTTTAGTTTCTAACAAGTAAGTGGAGTTATTATGCCAAAGTTAAAAACAAACCGCGGAGCGGCGAAGCGTTTTCGCGCGACTGCGAGTGGCTACAAATGTCGTCGCACCAATCGCAATCATATTTTGACGAAGAAATCGACCAAGCGTAAGCGTCATCTACGCACCACTGGTCGCGTCGGTGCATCCGATGTGCGTTCAGTCGCACGTATGCTGAATGATCAATAAGGCGAATGGGGAGATACTAGTATGCCAAGAGTAAAAAGAGGTGTAACAGCGCGGGCTCGACACAAAAAAGTGTTGGCAAAAGCGAAAGGTTATTATGGCGCGCGTAGTCGCGTGTTTCGTGTTGCAAAGCAAGCGGTTACCAAAGCATTACAATATGCTTATCGTGATCGTCGTCAGAAAAGACGTGATTTCAGAGCGCTTTGGATTATGCGTATCAATGCTGCTGCGCGTGAACATGGTTTATCGTACAGCGTATTTATGCATTGCATGAAAAAATTAGAAATCCAAGTGGATCGCAAAGTGTTAGCGGATATTGCTGTGCATGATCGTGCCGCATTCGCTGCATTGGCTGAACAGGCTAAGCAAAGTATCGCAGCATAACACTATGACTGATTTGGATATCATTTTAAAGCAAGCAACGGACGAAATTCATGCTGCAGATGATTTAAAAAATCTCGATCATTATCGTGTTGTGTATTTAGGTAAAAAAGGCAAATTGACTGACTACTTAAAAAGTCTCGGTCAATTACCCGCTCGAGAACGCCCGCTGGCAGGTCAGCGGGTGAATGCGATTAAAGAAAAAATTCAAGCATTGATTGAAGAGCGTTCCGCATTACTTCAACAGCAACAAATTTCGCAACAACTTCAGGGGCAAGCGATCGACGTGACATTATCAGGACGTCGTCAATCGTTAGGCAGCCTTCATCCGGTGACCAAAACACGTGAACGCATTGAAGCATTATTTGCCGAAATTGGTTTTATGACGGTGGATGGTCCTGAAATCGAAGATGATTATCATAACTTCGAAGCATTAAATATTCCCGCGATGCATCCTGCGCGCGCGATGCAAGATACCTTTTATTTTCCCGATAGCAGTGTCTTACGTACGCAAACGTCTTCCGTGCAAATTCGTATTATGGAACATAGCAAACCGCCGTTGCGCATGATTGCATTAGGTCGCGTTTATCGTCGTGATTTTGATTTAACACACACACCAATGTTTCATCAAATTGAAGGATTGATGGTAGATGAGGGCGTGAGTTTTGGCGATCTCAAAGGCGTGTTGACGCAATTTTTACAAGCATTTTTTGAAACGGATGTGCCGATTCGTTTTCGTGCATCTTATTTTCCTTTCACTGAACCTTCTGCGGAAGTCGATATCAGATGTTTGCCGTGTAATGGGAAAGGCTGTCGCATTTGTAAAAATACCGGATGGCTCGAAGTGTTAGGCTGCGGCATGGTGCATCCAAATGTATTTCGTTTTGTAAATATTGATAGTGAACGTTATACCGGTTGGGCATTTGGCTGCGGTCTCGATCGATTGACGATGCTACGCTACAACATCACCGATTTACGTTCATTATTCGAAAACGATTTACGATTTTTACAACAGTTTTAGTTTTCGATTATGTCATCCTTCACTGCGTTCATGATGACACATGAGGTTTAGAGACTATGAAAATAAGCGAACATTGGCTACAGGAATGGATCAAACCCTCCATCACACGCGACGCATTATGCGAAATGCTCACCATGGCAGGACTTGAAGTTGAAGATGTGTCACCGGTCGCAGAAAAATTTTCGGGTGTCGTGATCGCTGAAGTGTTGCGTGTCGAAAAACATCCTAAAGCAGATCGATTACAAGTCTGCGCGGTAAATATTGGTGAAGCGACACCACTCACCATTGTGTGCGGCGCAAAAAATGTGACACCTGGAATGAAAACTGCAGCGGCGCTTGATGGCGCCATGTTAGCAAACAAAACAAAAATTACTACGAGTCAATTGCGCGGTGTGGAATCGCAGGGCATGTTATGTTCAGCGCGCGAGCTTGGATTGATGGAAGAAAGTGAAGGAATTATTTCGTTACCGGCAGATGCACCAGTCGGCAAGCACGTCTGGGATTATCTTAATCTTGCTGATCACATCATGACTATTGCTATCACACCCAATCGTGGCGATTGTTTGAGTATTGCAGGTTTGGCGCAAGATATCGCAGCGATTACACACACGTCATTACAAAATCAAAAAATTGTAAAAACTGATATTAAAACGCAAGATACGCTGAAGATTGTCATTCATGAAACCCAAGGTTGTCCGCGCTATGCTGGCCGAATTATTCGTGGGGTGACGGCTGATGCCGCGACACCGCTCTGGCTGCAAGAACGATTACGTCGGAGTGGCATTCGTTGTATTAGTCCCATTGTTGATGTTATGAATTATGTCATGCTCGAATTAGGTCAACCGATGCATGCGTTTGACTTGGCAAAAATTGCCGATGGAATTCAGGTGCGTCACGCAACGAAAGGCGAACAACTTGAATTGTTAGATGGACAAACCGCAACACTGGATGCAAAAACATTAATTATTGCCGATAAACAAAAACCGCTTGCCATTGCCGGTGTGATGGGAGGCCTTGAGAGCAGCGTCACATTGTTAACAAAAGATGTTTTTCTTGAAAGCGCATTCTTCCAGCCAACTTCTGTCGCGAGTATGACGCGTCACTATAAATTAAATTCCGAATCCTCTTATCGTTTTGAGCGCGGTGTTGATCCTGAGTTACAAGTGCGTGCGCTTGAACGCGCAACACAATTAATTATAGAAATTGCCGGCGGAACGCCAGGCCCTATCACGGATGTTGCGTATTCGGATTTATTACCACAAACAAAAAAAATTAATTTGCGACAAGTACGTATTCATCAAATGTTAGGATTTAAAATTTCTGCTGATGAAATAGAATCTATTTTTCATTCACTGAGTTTTTTAACTGAAAAAACTACAGCAGGATGGACGGTGACAGTACCGGCGCGACGCTTTGATGTGACCAGTGAAATTGATTTGATTGAAGAAATCATTCGCATTCATGGTTATCAAAAAGTGCCGCAACATGTGCCGGTCGCGAAAATGATGATGCAGCAGCGCTCAGAGGAAAAAATATCCCTCGCGACACTGCGACATACGTTGTGCGATCTTGGCTATCACGAAGTGATTACCTATAGTTTCGTCGATAAAAAAATGCAAAGTCTTTTTGATCCCGAGAGTGAATTTAAAGAATTAACTAATCCTATTAGCGCCGATATGTCAGTCATGCGCACCTCAATATGGCCGGGTTTAGTCAATACATTGCTCTACAATCAAAATCGTCAACAATCACGCGTCAGAATTTTTGAATCGGGAGTGCGTTACATTTTAAAAGACAAAAAACTTGTCGAACAAAATAGTCTGAGCGGTTTGATTTGGGGTGACGTAGTCGCTGAGCAATGGGGTGTGCCAGCGCGACAAGCAGATTTTTTTGATTTGAAAGGCGATATTGAGAATTTATTAAAATTAACCTTTGCGTCGAGTGAATTTGAATTTAAACCAGGTGTGCATCCCGCTTTGCATCCTGGGCAGACGGCTGACTTGTACGCCCGGGGAGAATATGTCGGTGTATTAGGGGCACTGCATCCCTCGCTCATGCAAAAACTGAATTTGCCAGGCAAAATTATGGTGTTTGAGCTTGCGTTAGATAGGCTCGAGACTGCTCAGTTGCCGCGTTTTAGTGAAATTTCCAAGTTCCCAGAGATTCGCCGAGATTTAGCAATTTTAGTCGATCAGGCTATACCCGCACGTTTAATTCAGGATACAATAAGAACTGTAGCCGGGGAATGGCTAAAAGATGTCAATGTGTTTGATGTTTATCAAGGAAAAGGAGTTGCGCAAGGGCAAAAAAGTGTGGCTTTAGCATTAACATTGCAACACGCCTTACGCACTTTAATTGATGAAGAGGTTGCGGATTTAATGGACCGCATCATCTTTACATTGAGAGAAAAGTTCGCTGCTGAACTAAGGGGCTGATATGGCACTAACGAAGGCAGATATAGCGGAACAATTATTTAATGGAATAGGGCTCACGAAACGCGAAGCAAAAGAAATTGTTGAGGTGTATTTTAAAGAAATTTGTAAAGCGCTGGAAAGTGGTCAGCAAGTCAAACTTTCTGGGTTTGGCAATTTCGAGTTGCATGATAAAAATGAACGTCCGGGAAGAAACCCAAAAACAGGTGAATCCATTCCTGTTTCGGCACGCCGGGTGGTTACATTTCGCAGTGGCCAAAAGCTCCGAGCGCGTGTAGAGGTATATACAGGGAATGAAGTCCAAAAAGCTCGGCCAGAAGAAGACGAATCTCAAACGTAAGCAAAAAATTCAGCCTACGTTGCCGGCAGTTCCCAATAAACATTACTTCACGATTGGTGAAGCCGCGCAGTTATGTGCGGTGATGCCGCATGTGTTGCGTTATTGGGAAACCGAGTTTTCGCAATTAAAACCCGCAAAACGTCGTGGAAATCGACGCTATTATCAGCGTGATGATATTGACCTCATTCGTAAAATACGCAAATTTCTTTATGAAGATGGGTTTACGATTGAGGGTGCCCGTACCCAACTGCAATCTGTTGTTAAAATGAAACAGCCGGTAAAAATAAACATAGAATTAAAAAAATTGATTGCAGATCTAGAGGGAATTCTGCAAGAATTGCAATCCTGATAATTAATGCTTTCATGCCAGCTAAAAGCATGCTCACTACTGTCCGGTTAATTACGTCGTCCCGCGGCTTGTCCCCGGGACGACGTATTTACGGACAGTAGTGAAAATTATTCTGGCATGACAAAAACAACGGGGCGTAGCGCAGCCTGGTAGCGCACTTG
>CAZOFA010000105.1:0-5584 GCA_964578975.1 uncultured Coxiellaceae bacterium | reverse complement strand
GTATGCAGTTTGATCGTGGCTACTTGTCACCTTACTTCATCACCAATCAACAAAATATGTCTGCTGACTTGGAAAATCCATTCATTCTGATCGTTGACAAGAAAATTTCTTCGATTCGTGATTTATTACCAGTGCTTGAAGCAGTGGCTAAATCAGGTCGTGCATTGTTGATTATTGCTGAAGATGTGGAAGGCGAAGCGCTTGCAACATTAGTGGTAAATCACATGCGCGGCATTGTGAAAGTCTGCGCCGTGAAAGCACCAGGATTTGGTGATCGTCGCAAAGAAATGTTGCAAGACATTGCAACACTGACAAAAGCACAAGTGATTTCCGAAGAAGTGGGACGCACACTCGAATCCACCTCACTGAAAGATCTTGGTTCTGCTAAACGTATTCACATCACCAAAGATAACACCACCATTATTGATGGCGCTGGTGAAAAAACAGAAATTGAAGATCGCATCAAACAAATCCGTGCACGCATTGCAGATACGTCTTCTGATTATGATCGTGAAAAATTACAAGAACGTGTCGCAAAACTGGCTGGTGGCGTTGCTGTCATCAAAGTGGGTGCTGGTTCTGAAATTGAAATGAAAGAGAAAAAAGCACGCGTTGAAGATGCATTACACGCAACACGCGCAGCTGTTGAAGAAGGTGTGGTGCCAGGCGGTGGCGTTGCATTGATTCGTGTATTGCAAGCATTGAAGAAATTGAAAGGCGCGAACGATGGGCAAAACATGGGAATTCAATTGACCTGCAAAGCACTTGAAGCACCTTTACGTCAAATCGTGGCGAATGCTGGCTATGAAGCATCTGTCATCGTGAATAAAGTACTGGATGGCAACAAAGCAAACTTTGGCTTTAATGCAGCAACCGGTGAATTCGGCGACATGTTAGAAATGGGTATCTTAGATCCCACCAAAGTAACACGTACCGCATTACAACTGGCTGCATCCGTTGCTGGCATGATGATCACCACCGAATGCATGATCACTGAACTTCCAAAAGAAGAAGGTGAAGCAGGCATGGGCGCTGGTGGTATGGGCGGCATGGGTGGAATGGGTGGCATGGGCGGTATGATGTAATCCTCGATTCATCCTTGTTCGTAAAAGACCCCGCTGCTAAGCGGGGTTTTTTTTATTGGAGCAGACGTTATGCTTAAATCAAACCAATACACATGGAGCACTAGTGAAGTATTTATTAGAAAAGAATTTAAAGGATTTCAACTCACTAAAAAAAATAAAAATCCGCAAACGGATGAAGCAATAGAACCCAACACAGATACATTAACAGATTCAGAAACAACTCAACTCAGCGAGATGAAAGAAACTGAGGAAAAAATAACAGCCGTATACGATTCAGAATTTGAAGATGATGATGGTACAGTATATACCCCCGAAGAAATTAAGGACTTTGATTGTGTTGGCGAGCATCATATAGCAAGAAAACTTGTTAAGAGTGAAGCACCATCACCATCCATGGTACAACCATCTTCCAACGAAGAAGACAATTATGAGGACGATATAGACGTCAATCTAGAACGTGTTGAAACAAAACCTAATAATGCAAATACAACAGTGAATCCTGAAGATAGACTCGTCTTATCCTATGAAGGCCCCGATCTCGATCGGGATAGAATGCTCGAAATATACGGTGGGAAAGTAACTTTTCATCAGGCCGGATATCCTGACACCCGATATATATGCACCACTCAACCCTCGTTTAGGTGTCGATTTTTAGTCAACCCCAACCCTGGCATAAAATATAGAGATGTTGCAGTGAATAATTTGTTAGACGCTGTAAAATTATTTATTTCTGCGGCAACAGAAGTGCAACGTTTTCATGATAACCAGACGATTCTTATATGCATCAACGAAAATAAAATGTTATATGATCCATCGACGCAACGAAGTTACGCATTAGGTGGGAGTTGTGCTACGTCGAAAGGCCGTGTTTTACTCTATGAATATATTACAGGCGAAGCTTCAAAAAAGAAGTTTATGATTGCTCCAGAATGTAGGTCAATTGGAACAATCGCAAATGAATCTATCGATGTCTTTGGTTTGGGCTCCATGATGATAAGAAAGGTGATGCATCTTATGACAGATGAAAATCACACGCACCTTTTATTCGGATTACTTATGCGTTGTTGCGTGGAAGAACCAAAAAAACGTATCGAGTTAGATGAACTAATAGCCACATTGCTCAACTGTCAGAAAGACTTGGAGAGACTACTTCCTCGAGAAAATGAAGATGTCCAACGTCCGACAAACTCTTGAATTAAACAGCTTTACGCATAACGTAATTCCGGATAAGAAAAACTGTCATGCCAGCCACGCGTTTTTGCGCGTGGAGGCATCTAAGGTTCCAATAGTGTGTTACATAAGACACTGGGTGCCGGCTTAGAGCTTGCTGGCATGACATGTGTTTTTATTGAGGTGAGTAAATCTGAAGTACAACTTAGGATTTACTCAAATGTGAGTTCCATAAAATGAGGTAAAAAATGTCAGAAAAAAGAATGTTGAAGTGTCACTGTGGCGCAGTGGAAGTGGAAGTAACATTTGATAATGGTTTAGAAAATATTCGTCGTTGTGATTGTAGTTTATGTCGACGCAAAGGGGCCGTCATGGCAATGGTGCCACTGGCAAATTTGAAAGTGGTGAAAGGACAAAATAATTTAACGCTTTATCAATGGAATACAAAAGTTGCTGAGCATTATTTTTGTAAAACCTGCGGCATTTACACCCATCACAAACGCAGAAGTAATCCTAATCAATATGGAATCAATATTGCCTGTATTGACGGAGTGAATCCGTATAGCTATGGAGACATACCCATCGGAAATGGTGATTTAAATGCGCCGCTTCCATAGCAAAAAAAATAAATTTAATTTATGATTTTAACCTAAAAAAATAATAAGAGGAGTAAATATGAGATATTTTAATTTTAGTCTTATCCCTTTTTACCGAGCCTGTGCAGATAAAAATATTCCTGAATTTAAAACAATTGATTCTCGAGCTGTAAGCCACCTATCACTCGCTAACTTGCGTCAGGCGCGAAGTATTTTAACTCAGTTAAAACCTGCTGAGAGTGAGATGGTTGATGAGTCGCAAATATTATTCTTTGACCCCGACGCGATACAAAAATTTCAAGAAGACACAAATAAATATAACTCTTCAAAAAAAGTGCTCGACGAAGAAATTAAAAAACGTGAAGAAAAAGAACCTAATGATCTTAAACCAGCACTTGCTTATAGTTTGGTTGGAAAAATTAAAAAGGCTTGCGGGTATGATGATGATGCAGAAGAAATTAAAAATCATAAAGCAAAGATTGAGGAAGCACTTAAGATTGACTCTGTAAATAATAATACTACGCAAATCGATACGCTTATTGAGACATTGAAAAGAATTCTCAAAGCATTTGAGCCACCACAGACTCAGAAAATGTCAAACCGCTTAAGATAGGAGTAATCGTTCAGAGGCCTCTCTTGTCATTGCGAGCGCAGCGAAGCAATCCAGAATGCTTTGATATTTAGCGCTTTTCTGGATTGCTTCGCTGCGCTCGCAATGACAAGTTAATACTAAATTCGCTCTAACACTTGCACACGCTCATTACTCAACAACGCACGCATTGACGTACCAAATTGGCCAACCAAATTTTTCATGAACGATGGTTCTTTACTATAATCTTTGTAGCCAGACACATGAAATTCATCGTGCACCACCGTCGAAAGATTTCCTAACGCATCCACCAATCCTAATTTTTGCGCGGTGCCGCCCGACCAAAAATCACCAGAAAATAATTGCGCGGTATCGCCTTGCAATTTTCCTTTGCGACCTTCTTCCACCACGCGTTGAAAATTCCCATGCACTTCAGTAATCACTTGTCGAATTTTTTGAACGTCTTCTGGATTTTGCGGAAGGAAAGGATCCAAACGATCTTTGTTCACACCTGACGTGTAAACGCGACGTTCGATACCCACTTTTTTAATTAAATCCGGGAAACCAAATTCTTTCATGATCACACCGATGGAACCGGTGATCGTATTTGGGTTGACATAAATTTTATCGCCCGCGACCGCCACATAGTACGCGCCAGACGCCAAAATATCTTCGCCCACGACAATGACTTTTTTGTGATATTTATTTTTTAATTCAATAATTGCATCATGAATAATTGATGCTTGCACGGGTGTACCACCGCCTGAATTGATGTCTAGCACAACGCCTTTTGCTGCTTTGTCAGAGAATGCATCTTTCAAGAGAGGCAACACACTTTCCGCAGAAAAATTTTCGCCCGGCCCAATCGTGCCATCTAAACGCACCAGTGCAACATAACCATTTTCGCCTTCATAAACCGAAGAGGAAGAGCATTCCGTGACGAATAAATAAGCCAATAGTGCAATGAGTAAAAACCACAGCATAAAGCGGAAATTTTTCCAGCGACGACCGCTGCGCTTTTCTTTGATGAGTTCTCGCACCAGTTCAGCCATGACGTCTTGGCTATTGAATGAAGTGTTTTGCATGAGTACGCTCCGTTTTTAATTATGAGCAACTATTATCTAAGATTTGATTTAAAGAGCAATCAAATTATAATAATGCGCTCAAACACAGCCGAGATAATAAAATGCCCTGGTTAATAAATGCTTCGCAATTCGATAAATTTCGCAAAAGTCAGAAATCCGTGATTATTCTGGATGCGAGCTGGCACCTGCCAGAAGCAGCACGTGACGGAAAAAAAGAATTCATTGAAAAACATATTATTGACGCACATTTTTTTGATTTGAATGAATTCCATGATCAAACCAATCCACTCCCTAACATGCTGATTCAGGATGAAAAAATCATCAGTCAAAAATTAGGGGCGCTGGGCATTCGTGATGATTACAAAATTATTTTATATGACAACAGTGATCTTCATACAGCTTGTCGGGCGCTATGGATGCTGCGCATCTTTGGGCATAATCCCCATCAACTTTATATTTTGGATGGTGGAATGGCGGCTTGGGAAAAATATGGTGGCAAAACTGAGACGGGTGAAACAGGGGCAAGCCCGAAAAATTACTCCGCTCATTTTCATCCTGAATTCTTATGCTCATTACAGCAAATGAAAGAGAACGTGCGTCGCCATACGCATCAAGTGATTGATACCCGTCATCCGGTGCGCTATGCGGGCGGCCCTGAAACGCGCAGTGGCTTGCGTCGCGGGCATATTCCTGGCAGTTTTTGTTTTCCATCGACTTCATTTTTTGATAAGGAACACTGTTTTCATCCACTGGAAAAAATTCGTCGACTGTTAAGTGATATTAGTATTGATTTATCTGCACCGATTTTTTCAACCTGTGGCTCTGGGATGACGGCACCGATTGTGAATTTTGTGTTGGAGTTGATGAATCATCCGAGTCATGCGCTTTATGATGGTGCTTGGGCGGAATGGGGGGCTGAGGCGTTGTATGCGGGTGAGATGAGCCTGGATGAAAGACCTGTTGAAACGTGTTTAGTGGACAAGTAATGTTATATCGTCAGTGCCAGCGTCATCCTTCTCGTCATTGCGAGCGTCATCCTTCTCGTCATTGCGAGCGTCA
>CAZOFA010000104.1:0-5695 GCA_964578975.1 uncultured Coxiellaceae bacterium | reverse complement strand
GAGCGCAGCGAAGCAATCCAGGTTATCTTGATCAAGACAAAACCTGGATTGCTTCGCTGCGCTCGCAATGACGATGCTTAACTAGCCGCTGGAAACCCAGCATAAATCAGTTTATGATCAGCAGTTAACATGAGCTTTAACAGGAGCCACGCGTGCGCATAATCACGTATTTATTGTTATTAATTATTATCTTGATTGGCATTACCTTCGCTGTGTTGAATCCAAGCATTGTCACCGTCAATTATTACTTCGGGCAAAAACCGCTTTCGTTATCACTTTTATTGGTCTCCATTTTTGCTTTAGGATGCTTGATGGGATTGCTCGTCGGTGGTTGGTTGGTGCTGAAAGTGAAAATAAAAAATTATCATTTAAAACAGAAATTAAAAGTCGCAGAAAAAGAAGTGCAGAATTTGCGTGCGATTCCATTGCAGGATAGACATTGATGGGTATCTGGTGGTTAATATTAATCTTTGCTGCAGTGAGTTGTGCCTGGTATTTGGGATATCAATCACGCCAGAGTCATTTTAACGCGCAAAAATTAAATTTACCGCGTGATTATTTGCTGGGATTAAATTTTTTATTAAATGAAGAACCCGATAAAGCCGTCGACATTTTTATTAAAATGTTAGAAGTCGACAGCGATACGGTTGAAACACATTTAGCGGTGGGAAAATTATTTCGTCGTCGTGGCGAAGTCGATCGGGCGATTCGTATTCATCAAAATTTAATTGCGCGTCCCCAATTAAATAAATCATGTCGCGAGCAATCTTTATTTGAATTAGGCCAAGATTATATGAGCGCGGGTGTGTTGGATCGCGCAGAACGTATTTTTTTAGATGTGGTGAATATCAAAGAATACTGCGTACCCGCCTTACGCGCGCTGCTTGATATTTATCAACAAGAAAAAGCGTGGCAAAATGCAATTCAAACCGCCAATCGTTTGGAAACGGCGATTCGGAAAAATATGCAACCAGTCATTGCGCATTATTATTGTGAATTAGCGGATATCGCATTTCATAAAGGGCAGAGTGAGCAGGCGACGCAATATTTAAAACAAGCGTTAGACACCGATCAAAATTGTGTGCGCGCCAGTCTTTTGCAAGCACGTCTTGATATGGGTAATAATGATTACAAGGCAGCACTCAAATCATTGAAAAAAATCAAGCATCAAAATCCGGATTATTTATCCGAATCGATTGAGCATCTTGCGTCGTGTTATGAAGAATTAAATGAAGAAGAAAAGTTAGTGGGTTATTTAATGCAAATGCTCGAGCAATATCCGCATATTCCTGTCGTATTGATTCTTTCAGAACGGATTCGTAAACGAAAAGGGGATAAAGTAGCCGCAAAATATGTCGCGGATTATGTCAGACGTTATCCGTCGCTCAGAGGGTTACACTTATTTATCACTTTATACATGTCGAGCACCGAAGGTCGTGCACGCGATGATTTAACAATTTTGCAAAATTTAACAAAAAAACTGATATCCGATAAACCCGATTATCAATGTATTTCATGTGGTTTTTCCGGTAAGATTTTGCATTGGTTATGCCCTGGCTGCAAACAATGGAGCTCGATGAAGCCTGTGCATTGTTTGGAAAGCTAGTCGCATGAACTATCGTGTCTCAATCGCACCGATGATGAATTGTACTGATCGTCATGAGCGATATTTTCTCCGTTTGATCGCCCCGCATGTGTTGCTCTATACCGAAATGGTGACGTGCAATGCATTATTGTATGGTGATTATCAGCGTTTACTTGCGTTTGATCCGTTAGAGCATCCCATTGCCTTACAGTTAGGTGGGTGTGAGCCTGAAAAATTGCAGCAGTGTGCTAAGCTCGGTGAAGCATGCGGTTATGATGAAATTAATTTAAATGTCGGTTGTCCGAGTGATCGCGTGCAAGCAGGAAGGTTTGGTGCGTGTTTGATGCGTGAACCGACACTGGTCGCCGAATGTGTCAGTGCAATGTGCGCAGTAGTCAATATTCCTGTCACAGTGAAATGTCGCATTGGTGTTGATCATGAAGATTCGTATGACGCTTTAACGAATTTTATTAGCACAGTGAGCGAGGCCGGTTGTAAAATTTTTATTATTCATGCGCGCAAGGCTTGGTTAAATGGCTTGAGCCCCAAAGAAAATCGGGAAATTCCGCCCTTGCGTTATGATATCGTGCGACAAATTAAACGTGATTTTCCTCATTTGACGATTGTGATTAATGGTGGAATTAAAACCGTGCACGCGATCGAAGAACATTTAACCACGGTGGATGGTGTGATGATTGGTCGTGAAGCGTATGCAAATCCTTATTTTTTAGCTGCCATTGAAAAAAATATTTTTTCAGAGAACGATGAAACTATTGCAACACGTCATGAAGTGATTGCTCGATTTATTCCTTATGTGGAACAACAATTAAAAAACAATGTGAAGTTATCTAACATGACGCGTCACATTTATGGTTTATATCACGGTCAAAAAGGCGCGAGAGTTTGGCGACGTCATCTGAGTGAACATTCACGCTCACTTGAGGGAAGTCGAATGATTCACGATGCGTTGCGATGTCTTGAAAATTGTGCAAGATAGGTTATGATGAAGTGCAATTAATAATAATAAGGAAATAATAATGAAAACAAGATTTGATTTAGACGTTGCTTTCTGGACTTCATTTTATACAAAACATGAAAAGGAATTATTGAAATCTAAAATACCTGGCATAACAGTGGATCCTCAATCTAATCAAATTCAATGGGACTATACCTGCGAACAAGTTCTCGGTCTCACTGGTGGGCATTCTGTCGATTTTTCTTTTACAGCAACTTTTTCACGTGGCAACATGACTATCAATTCCACTTATAAAGAAAATTTTAAACTGCCTGTTTCTGAAATATCGAAGATATTTAATGATGAGCATAATGACAGTGACAGTAATGGAATCGTGATAATGCATCAAGCTCACTATCCTGAAAGTGGCGCTGAATTTCCATTTTTAGCTGAACTTTATACCAAAGAATTCATGCTAAGATTGGCGACCGTTTTAATGATAGATAAGATGAACAAGTTCGCATTATCTCATCGCGGGTCAAAAACCTTTCAACAAGAATTGGAAAACCTGCCTGCTGAAATAATTAAATTTTTTAATATTACTATTTCTCCAGCGCCAACATTAAATGCAACAGCAAAACCAGTGACTTCAAGAACTAATCTTGTCACCCAAGGAAAATTTAAACGTTCCTCTTCTTTTTCAGAAGAAGATTTGGAAATAAATAAGATGATAGGAAAAGATATGAAGTGCTTACTAATGTAAACGCTGCTAGTAAATATTCGCGGCATCAACCGAAGTGTCATGCCAGCTAAAAGCGCGCGTAACCGTTCATGACACACCACTAAGGACACTGGCAACAGAAAAACGATAAAGTCTCGTCATTGCGAGCCCCGGCCTTAAGCGTGCCGGGGTAAACTCCACGAAGCAATGACGAATATTTTATTGTGTCTTTAACCATTGTTGTTTGTTACGACCACATACGACTGAGGCTGTGATTTTATTTCCTGTCGGTGTTATTCCGCCAGGGACTTGGTAAAGAATTTTATCAACATATATTTTTTTAACACGGGCATGTGTGGCGAAAGCGGATGCACACTTGAAACAGCTTCCTGCGCACCCATCCCAATCAGTGGTCCAATCATAGATTCTGTATGTTTCGCCGGGTGACATTCTATCAGGAGCAATCCACATGGCTGCGATTATATTATTCACATCAAAATAACCACCCTTTGTTACTGGAGGATCGCAAGCACTCGTTCCGAGACCTGGGTTATCATATGAGCCCTTCCAGGCACTATATGAGTACAGAACATATTTATTTTGTTGAAGTGTGGCTAACTGAGTTACACTCTGAACGTTTTGTAAGGCAACAGGAGGGTTGTAGACAATATCATTTTGCACATTGTAACTTGCGATTTGAGAATATCCTGCAGGACAAACCGCGTTTTGTATCACATCTCCCTGAATGAAGGAGTTAACGACAGCTGGATTACGGGTTACTGTACAAACATCTGGGCAGTTTGCTGATTGAGCGACATTAAACATGGCTGTTGATTGAAGCTCAGGACAAGTTAAAGTTGGATGACTTGCATCAGTGCAAGCAGGTAATTGAGTATAATCTTTCTGTGTCGTCGTAGAAGGAACATAACCGCTTACTTGGGTGGTGGAATTTGCTGATTGAGGTATGGCAGTTAAAGCGCCCGAGCTACTACGAGCTTCTGCTAGAGTCACGCCAAACGTTGCGATCAATAGAATGACTAATTTCAAACAGTTATGATTCAGCATAAACGCTCCCTATTCCATACCATGCCATTCTTAAATTATACTCGAAATTCCATTTTTTGTTTGAAACCTAAATTCATGGGCTTAAACACATGTCTCTTTTAATCGCATGATTTGATAGCCATTTTTGTCAAAATTGGTTGGATGTAACCATTTTTGAAAACGGGCTTTGACGGTCGGCCACTCATGATCAATAATCGAAAACCACGCGGTATCTCGGTTGCGATTTTTATAGATTCTCTCTTGTCTAAAAATGCCTTCAAAGGTAAATCCAAATCGTTCTGCGGCACGACGCGATGCTTGATTTAATGCATCACATTTCCATTCATATCTTCGATAGTTTAATTCTTCAAAAGCACGCTGCATCATTAAAAACATGGCTTCTGTCGCGATCGGTGTTTTTTTTAATTGATTGGAAAAATGAAGATGACCGATTTCGATGCTGCCGCATTCGGGATTAATTCGTGCGTAACTGGCAATTCCCAACGGACAAGAATTTTTTTTATTTAAAATCGCATAAAATAATGGATCATTTGTCGTGGTGAAATCATTCAGCCACGCATAAAAATCATCAAAGGTGTGGAATGGGCCATAGGCTAAATAAGTCCAGCTGCTTTGATCTTGAGTAAATAAATCAAATAACGCGCGTGCGTGAAGAGTTGGATTTAAAGGTTCTAAAATTGAATAGGTGCCTTCCATGATGGTTTTGGGCGGGCGTTTTGCGCATTGCCAGTGTTCCATGTGTGGACCGATGGGTTGGTTGAATTCGTTTTTTAGCATTTTTTTATTACCCCTCACCCGTCCTTCGAGACGGTCGCTGCGCGACCTCCTCAGGACAAACGGAATACTGACCCTTCGAGACGCGCTGCGCGCTCCTCAGGGCGAACGGATGGATACCGATTGTCCTGAGGAGGTCGCGCAGCGACCGTCTCGAAGGACTACTCATCCCAACTCAACGCCCCACCAGTTTGATACTCCGTCACTCGCGTTTCAAAAAAATTCTTTTCTTTTTTCAGATCTATCATTTCACTCATCCACGGAAATGGATTCGCCGCACCCGGAAACTGTTGCGTTAATCCAATCTGCACACAACGACGATTAGCAATGAATTGCAAATATTCTTTAAACATAGCTGCATTCATTCCCAAAATGCCGCGCGGCATCGTGTCAACCGCGTAAGCATATTCAAGATCAACGCCGGTATGAATCATATCAATCAATTCTTTCTTAAACGGCTCCGTCCACAAATGCGGATTTTCAATTTTGATTTGATTAATCACATCAATACCAAAATTTAAATGCATGGATTCATCACGCAAAATATATTGAAATTGTTCTGCAGTGCCGGTCATTTTATTGCGTCTACCCATCG
>CAZOFA010000103.1:0-5978 GCA_964578975.1 uncultured Coxiellaceae bacterium | reverse complement strand
CTGAATGGATTCCCGCCTTCGCGGGAATGACATGTTATGCTTTCACTGTTTGCAAAACTTTCGCAACGGTTTTACCAATTTCCGCTGGAGAACGTACCGTATGCACACCGGCTGCTTCAAGTGTCGCAAATTTTTCAGCCGCGGTGCCTTTGCCGCCAGCAATAATCGCACCCGCATGTCCCATACGTTTTCCTTCAGGCGCTGTCACACCCGCAATGTAAGAAACCACCGGCTTACTAACATGCTTTTTGATATACTCAGCCGCTTCATCTTCCGCCGTCCCACCAATTTCACCGACCATGATAATCACTTCGGTTTGCGGATCTTTTTCAAAAAGCGCTAACACATCAATGAAATTCGTTCCAGGAATCGGATCGCCACCAATACCCACGCAGGTACTTTGACCCAAACCTAATTCCGTCGTTTGCTTCACAGCTTCATAGGTGAGTGTCCCTGAACGCGACACAATGCCGACTTTACCCGGCATATGAATATGACCCGGCATAATGCCAATTTTACATTCACCCGGCGTAATCACACCCGGACAATTGGGCCCCACCAAACGAGTGGTTGTATGATTTGCCATGAATGCTTTCACATCCAACATATCTAACGTTGGAATACCCTCGGTAATACAAATAATTAATTTAATACCCGCTTCCACCGCTTCAATAATCGAATCTTTGCAAAACGGTGCCGGCACATAAATCACAGACGCATCCGCTTTTGTCGCTTTATAGGCTTCTTTGACGGTGTTAAACACTGGCAATCCTAAATGCGTTTGACCACCTTTCTCCGGCGTCACACCACCCACCATTTTAGTGCCATACGCAATCGCTTGCTCAGAATGAAATGTCCCCTGCTTCCCAGTGAATCCCTGGCAAATTACTTTTGTGTTTTTATTAATTAATATACTCATAAAATCCTCTGAATTCGTTTATGCTTTTGCAGCTTGAACTACTTTTTTCGCAGCATCGGTAAAACTTTCTGCTGCAATAATATTAAGACCACTTTGACTTAATTTTTTTGAACCGAGTTCTGCATTATTTCCTTCTAAGCGCACGACGACAGGAAGTTGTGTTCCCACTTCTTCAACCGCACCAATAATGCCATCTGCAATTAAATCGCAACGCACAATACCGCCAAAAATGTTTACTAAAATCGCTTTCACATTTTTATCGGACAAAATAATTTTGAACGCTTCAGTCACACGTTCTTTCGTGGCACCGCCGCCAACATCCAGAAAATTAGCCGGTGCGCCACCGTGTAATTTGACCAGATCCATTGTCGCCATTGCAAGACCGGCACCATTCACCATACAACCAATATTGCCATCGAGTGCAATGTAATTTAATTCCCAATCCCGCGCACGATTTTCGCGTTCATCTTCTTGGGACGTATCACGCAGTGCACGCATTTCGGGTTGGCGATACAGTGCGTTATCATCAATGTTGATTTTGCAATCTAAGCAAACTAATACGCCTTGTTTGGTGACTACCAAGGGATTAATTTCTAATAAACTTAAATCTCGCTCTTCAAACATTTTCGCGAGACCTAATAAAATTTTGGTAAATTGTTTAATTTGATCGCCGCTTAAACCTAAACCAAACGCTAATTGGCGTGCTTGAAACGGTTGTACACCCACTAAAGGATCCACGGTGGCAGTGAGAATTTTTTCGGGCGTTTCATGCGCGACTTTTTCAATTTCAACGCCACCTTCGGTCGACGCCATGAAGACGATGCGTTGTGATGAACGATCAATCACCGCGCCTAAATAAAGTTCGCGCTCAATCTCGGAGGGTTCTTCAATTAAAATTTGATTGACGGGCTGTCCATCTGCATTGGTTTGATAAGTCACTAAACGAATACCCAACATATCTTGTGCCGCTTTGGCGAGTTCATCTTTGGTCGAAACAATTTTGACTCCACCGGCTTTACCGCGACCACCCGCATGCACTTGTGCTTTCACCACCCAGCGTTTCGCATTGATGTTATCGGCGAGATTTACCGCTTCATCGACACTGAAGGCGACTTCACTGTGTGGGACAGGTAAGCCATATTGTGCAAGTATTTTTTTTGCTTGGTATTCATGTAAGTTCATTTTATTTTTTCCTGCTTGTTATATTCTTGTCATCGTGTCATTCCCGCGAAGGCGGGAATGACACGAACTCGGGAATGATACATTTTAAATAATGGCAAATAGTAATTCAGAATCACACTTCAAGCAACAGACGCGCTGGATCCTCGAGTAATTCCTTAATCGCCACCAAGAAGGTCACCGAATCCTTCCCATCAATCAGACGATGATCATACGACATCGCCACATACATCATCGGTCGAATGACAATTTGGCCGTTTTCAACCACGGGTCGTTGATCGATTTTGTGCATGCCTAAAATTGCGCTTTGAGGAGAATTCAAGATCGGCGTGGAAAGCAAGGAGCCAAATACACCACCATTCGTAATCGTAAACGTTCCACCTTGCATTTCTTCCAAGGTTAATTTTCCAGCACGCGCTTTCGTTGCATATTCGGCAATTTTAGCTTCAATCTCCGCCATACTCATTTGATCTGCATCGCGCAACACTGGAACGACTAAACCGCGTTCTGTCGACACTGCAACACCAATATCAAAATAACCATGATACACAACATCGTTGCCATCAATCGATGCATTCACGGTCGGATTACGTTTCAACGCTTCTACTGATGCTTTGACAAAAAACGACATGAACCCCAAGCGCGCGTTGTGTGTTTTTTCAAATTTTTCTTTGTAGCGAGTACGTAATTCAATCACTTGTTGCAAATTAATTTCATTGAAGGTGGTTAGCATCGCCGTGTTTTGTCGCACTTCTAATAAGCGTTCTGCGATACGCGCACGAATTCGCGTCATGGGAACACGTTTTTCCGGACGTCCACCTTTTGTCGTCATGGCAACTGCATCCAACACATTTTCTTTGGTGATGCGTCCATCTTTACCCGTGCCTTTCACTTGAGACACATCCACATCATGCTCCGCAACCACACGACGTGCAGAGGGACCGATTGAGGCACTCGCTGCCGCTGTGTTTTTTTCTGAGGGTTTGTCTGCAGATGTTTGAGCCGGTTTCGTTTCTTTTTCTTTTGGTTTTTCGTCTTTTTCTTTTTCTTTCGCTTTAGTCGATGAACCCCCACTACCCGGTTCAATAATCGCAAGCACTTCATTGGCTTTCACTGTCGTCCCACTCTTTTTTACAATTTCTTTCAAAATTCCATCAGCGGGCGCCGGCACTTCCAGCATCACTTTATCTGTTTCAAGATCGACGAGATTTTCATCACGCGCGACGTGATCACCGACATTTTTATGCCACGTTGAAACCGTTGCATCAGCAATCGACTCTGGCAACATAGGAACTTTTACTTCGATCGTCATGAGTGTTTCCTTTTAATAATTTATTTCGTTAAAGCGTGCATTACTAATTCTTCTTGTTCTTGCAAATGCACAGAGTTATAACCAACCGCTGGCGACGCAGAGGCTGCTCTTCCCGCATAACTTAATTGTTGTTTAGGATAAAGGCAAGAAAACAAATGATGCTGGATACTATACCATGCCCCTTGATTCATCGGTTCTTCTTGGCACCAAATGATGTTTTTTACCTGCTCATAGGTCGCAAGAATTTCTTTAAATTTTTCTTCTGGGAATGGATATAACTGTTCGAGTCGAATAATCGCCGCATTCGTAATTTTTTCTGCGCGACGTTTTTCGAGTAAATCGTAATACACTTTGCCGCTACAAATAATCAGTCGATCGACATTTTTATCAAGGTTATCAATTTCGGGAATCACCAGTTGAAATTCACCCTTGGTTAAATCATCCAGCGATGAAACAGCCAAATGATGACGCAATAAACTTTTTGGTGTCATCACAATCAGCGGTTTGCGATAGGGACGAATCATTTGACGTCGCAACATATGAAACGTTTGCGCGGGTGTACTGGGCACACACACTTGCATATTGTGCTCTGCACACAATTGCAAATACCGTTCGAGACGCGCAGAAGAATGTTCAGGCCCCTGCCCTTCATAACCGTGCGGTAAAAACATCACTAATCCACACAATCGACCCCACTTTTGCTCGCCCGAACTGATAAATTGATCGATCACCACTTGTGCGCCATTCGCAAAATCACCAAATTGCGCTTCCCAGATGGTTAAATAATTCGGCTCGGCTGATGCGTAACCATATTCAAACGCTAACACGGCTTCTTCTGACAACAGCGAATCAATTAAATTGATTTGCACTTGGTTCGGTGAAATATGACTGAGTGGAATATAAATTTCATCGGTTTTTTGATCATGCAAAACGGCGTGACGATGCGCGAATGTGCCACGACAAGCATCTTGTCCGCACAAACGAATCGGATAACCTTCATCAAGCAACGTAGCATACGCCATTGTTTCCGCGTATCCCCAATTTAACAGTTGCTCACCTTCCGTCATTTTTTGGCGCGCTTCCATCATTTTTTTAACTTGCGGTTGTAACACAAAACCATCCGGAAGTTTTTCGAGCTGATGCGCGATTTCTTGAATTTTTTTCAGTGGCACGGCTGTTTTTGCTTTTGCAGTCCACTCAGTACCAACGAACGGCGCCCATGAGTTTGAAAATTCATAAGCAGAATCTTGATTATTGACACTAACAACACTTTTTCCTTCATCCAATTTTTTTCGATAATCATCTGCCAGTTGTTGCTCGGTGTTGTTAGCAATGACATTTTCTTTCAGTAATTTTTCTGCGTACAGCGCAGCAGTGACAGGAAGTGCTTTAATGACTTTATACATCAAGGGTTGTGTGGCAGACGGTTCATCCGCTTCATTGTGACCATGACGTCGATAGCAAACGAGATCAATGACAATATCTTTTTTAAATTGCGCACGATAATCCACCGCAAATTTTGCCGCGAAAAAAACGGCTTCTGGATCGTTGCCATTCACATGCAAAATCGGTGCCTCGACCATTTTTGCCACATCAGTACAATATAATCCTGAGCGCGCATCTTTTGGATTGCTGATGGTAAATCCAACTTGATTATTAATCACCAGATGAATCGATCCACCCACGGTAAACCAACGTGCTTGAGACATGTTGAATGTTTCCATCACCACACCTTGCCCGGCGAACGCGGCATCACCATGAATTTGAATCGGCATCACGAGTTTTTGTGAAGTATCTTTGCGTCGGCGTTGTCGCGAGCGCACAGAACCTTGAACCACCGGTGAAACAATTTCTAAATGCGAGGGATTAAATGCCAGTGCCAGATGCACGTCACCACCAGGTGTATTCACATTTGAAGAATATCCCATGTGATATTTCACATCACCGGAATTTGTTTTCTTAATGCCTTTTCCTTCAAAACCGGCGAATACTTCCGCGGGCTCTTTGCCCAACACATTGACTAATACATTCAAACGTCCGCGATGCGCCATGCCGATTACAATTTCTTTTACACCTTTTTCAGCGCCGCGTGTCACAATCGTATCAAGCAATGGAATTAAACTATCGCCACCTTCCAAGGAAAAACGTTTTTGTCCAACATATTTAAAACCCAAATATTTTTCTAAACCATCCGCCTCGACTAATTGATCTAAAATGCGTAATTTTTCTTTTTTGCTCGGCGCGAAACTCAACCATTCTTGCTCCATGCGTTGTTGAATCCACTCCACTTCAGCCAGATGTGAAATATGCGTGTATTCAATACCAATCGTGCCGCAATAAATTTTTTGCAACGTTTGATATATTTCTTGTAATGTCGCTGCGGGTTTTTTTAAACTTTGAAATGTATCCGTATCAAATTCAATTTTTAAATCATTATCACCAAATCCGTGATAGCTCAGATCTAAGGTGGGATTTTCTCCGCCTTTATACAATCCCAACGGACCGATGTTTGCACGCAAATGACCAAAGCTACGATACGCTGCAATTAAATCCACAACTTTTTCTTGT
>CAZOFA010000102.1:0-6036 GCA_964578975.1 uncultured Coxiellaceae bacterium | reverse complement strand
TTTTTTTTAATAATTTATTTGCCACCATTATAAAATAGTTTTTAATCTTTGTCATCCCCGCGCCGGTTATATCCCCACGCCACAAAAACAACGTGGTTTAATTAATCGTTAAACTTAAACTTCTCGCTTGGAAAGTCTGCGGCACCACTGTTTTTGTTCCTTCAGAAGATTGCAACTGCTTAAAGTTTTTCTTTGTCTCATCAAATAAAAGAGACGACATTGCTTCATGCTGAGTGGTTACATACTCTGGATTACTCGGCGTAAATAGAGAAGTCCTCATCGCTATTGCGTTTGATAAAAGTTTATCATTTATTCTTTGCACTGAAATACCCCAATGTATACAAAGTTCCTTACCAATTTGTTCGCGAAACATGATATTAAAATCTAGAGCGCTTTTTTTAAAAATAAAATCGATTAATAATTGGCTTGCTAACTTTTCATCGGGAATTTTTTCGATTGCACGGCGATAATTTTTTAATTGATAAGCATCTTTTGCAGAAATGTTTGGAACTTCATCCGAAAAGGAATCAATCACTGAATATATGGAATCCTTTAGCGGTGTCAAAAACTCTTTAAAAGATTTATATGCAGTTTTTTCGAATAGTAATCTCGAAATAGCCTCATGACGTAAATTTTGGTGTTGGGGGTTAAGAGGTTGAAGCAGGTCGTTGTCAACTTCTTGTGATTTCGCGGTAATTTCTTCTTCGGTAATTTGATAATGCGTACAAAGTACTCTACCCAAAAGTTCTCGCAATTCTTTACTCGACCCTAATGAGCTATGATGTTTTTCAGTAAGAATATAATCTTTTAATATTTTTTTTTCTAATCGATCGTCGGTTGTTTCTTTGAGTTCGTCCAAATAGTTGTCAGCTCTTTTTTTACCTTTATTCTTCCAAAATTTATATACCGAGTCATGCTTTTGTTTATAAGCAGTAATCTGATTAATAAAAACTTGTCTTGGAAAACTCATAGCGCCCCTCGATTTTTAATATTTGTAGGATATAGAGCTTACAAGCTGATTAATAAAGAAGCAAGCTTTTCCATTTGACGGCGTTTTATAAGACGCCCGGCGGAAATAATGCTCTGAAGATCGTGCAAAGCGGTCTCGAAATCATCGTTTAACACGATGTATTGATATTCACCCACATGAGAAAGCGTTTCGCGTGCATCCGCCAAACGTTTATGAATCACCTCAGCCGTATCTTGATTGCGTTGCGTTAAACGTTCAGATAAAGCGGATAACGAAGGTGGTAAAATAAAAATGCTGATGCAATCTTTAAATAAGCGTTGAATTTGTTGTGCACCTTGCCAATCAATTTCCAGAATCACATCAATCCCTTGTTTTAAGGTGTTTTCAACCCAGAGACGTGATGTGCCATATAACTGATTAAACACCGACGCGTATTCTAAAAATTCGTTGCGTTCAATCATCTGTTTAAATTCATGTTGTTCAACAAAATAATAATTCACGCCATGAGTTTCTGCGGGTCGTTTGTTGCGTGTGGTATGAGAAATGGAAACCGTTATTTTCGGAAGTGATTCAACGAGTGTTTTGACGAGAGTCGTTTTGCCTGTGCCAGAAGGCGCTGAGATCACATATAAAATTCCTGACTCGGACATGCGTCTTACTCATTCGATTTTTGTTTAACGACACGATCAATGATCGCGCTGGTTGAAACATTTTTTACTGCACCCAATACGCGCACATCGCCACCGTATGCACGCACAATATCGGCACCCACGACTTGATCGATGGTGTAATCACCACCTTTCACCAGGATATCAGGTTGAAATTTTCTTAATAAGCGTTCAGGTGTATCGTCGTTAAAAGATGTCACCCAATCGACCACACCTAAACTCGCTAATACCGCCATACGTTGTTCAACAGAATTAATCGGTCGACCGGAACCTTTTAATTTACGCACCGATTCATCGCTATTGATGGCCACCACGAGATGATCGCCTAATTGTTTTGCTTGTTGTAAATAAGTGACATGACCTGCGTGCAAAATATCAAAACAGCCATTGGTGAAAACAATGCGCTTACCTTGCAGACGTGCTTCGCTGATGGCGAATTTGAGTTGTTCTTCGTTGACCACACCGCCACACATCACCGACGTATCAGTTAATGCAACTTGCAATTCTGCAACACTGACGGTGGCCGCGCCTAATTTTCCGACCACTAAACTTGCCGCTAAATTAGCGAGCGCCATCGCTTGTGGTAACGAGCTACCTGCCGCTAAAGCCGTGCCTAAAATTGCGATGACGGTGTCACCAGCACCCGTCACATCAAATACTTCACGCGCATGCGCCGGTAAATGAATTTCTTCTTCGTTTTGCTGAATGAGCGTCATCCCATGTTCGCCACGCGTCAACAACAATGTATCAATTTCATGTTCACGCAAGAGTTGACGACCTTTTTTGACGACGTCATATTGACTGACACAAGGTCCGACAATGGCTTCAAATTCTTTGAAATTCGGCGTAATAATATCGGCGCCTCGATAAATACTGAAATCAGTTCCTTTCGGATCAACCAGTGTGATCACGTTCGCCGCTTTTGCGAGTTGAATCAGTTGCGGAACACAAGTCAATGTTCCTTTACCATAGTCAGAAAAAATCACTAATTTATTTTCAATCAAATTTCTTTTGTAATAGTCGATCATTTTTGTGGGATCGAACTCAGGAAATTTTTCTTCAAAATCCATGCGGATGAGTTGTTGATGACGACTAATGACGCGCAATTTGGTAATCGTGGGAATATTCGCCAAACAATGAATATCATGACTGACACCTGCTGAGGCCAGTTGCTCAGTGAGGGTTCGAGCCGCTTCATCGGTTCCGGTGATGCCAATTAATGTGGTCTTCGCACCCAAGGCGGAAATATTCAAAGCAACATTTCCCGCACCACCCGGACGTTCATCAATTTGCTTAATATTCACAATTGGAACGGGGGCTTCAGGCGAAATTCGGGCTGCATCGCCAAACCAATAACGGTCTAGCATGAGGTCGCCAATCACTAAGACACAAGCGTCTGCAAAATTAGGTAATTGATTTTTCATTATTTTCTACTAAGTGACGAAATGGTGTGATTTTAGCATGTTGAGTGCAATAATACATAGAAAAATAGAGGGTTACTATGACATTGCAGCGCCGCGTCACACTCGACAGTATGATTGTTTTTTTAATCGGGTTGATTCTTTTCACCATCGGTTTAAAACAACAAGAAATCATTGGTTTTGAAGCGCGTTTTTATCTGTTTGCGTTGGAAATGTGGCGTCATGGTGTGAGTTGGTTTCCAACCACCTATGGTGCGCCTTATCCGGATTATCCAGTGACATCGACGTTATTAATTTATTTAACGGCATATTTGTCCGGCACGTTGAATAAATTGGTTGCAGTGTTTCCGAGTGCTGTGGCTGCGGCCGCGACTGTCGCCATCACTTTTCGTATTGGTGCCTTACACACGCGACGTTTTGGTTGGTATGCGGTCGGATTTTTATTTTTCACGCTCGCTTTTATCACGGAAGCGCGCACCATTTCATTAGACATGTATGTGACTGCATGCACCACGCTTTGTTTTTATTTCGCCTATGCCGCGCAAGTGAAACAAAAACGTTTGCCCTGGATGCGCATCGCATTCCTGTTAGTTTTTTGTTTTGCGATCCGCGGGCCGATTGGATTAATCATCCCCACCAGTGTGTTATGCGTTTTCTATTTACTCGAAAAAAAATGGCGCACGTTTTTCGCTATTGCGTTGATGGGAGTGTTGCTGCTGATATTGTGTAGCGTCACGTTATTGTGGATGGCCTATCACGCGGGTGGTGCGTCATTCATGCATGATGTGTTGAATATGGAAGTGTTTGGACGATTACAAGAAATTAGAACGCCCTCACACATTTTTTATTTTGTGGAAAACTTTGGTGCGTATGCCATCACCTATCCGTTAGCGATTGTGATGTTATTGGGTATGCTGTTGACAAAAAATAAAATTAAACTTTCACAAGAGAAAAAATTATTATTTAGTTTATGCGGTTGGATACTCATTGTGATGACGGGCTTAAGCATTCCAGCCGATAAAAAAGTTCGTTATATTTTATCGATTGCGCCCGCGCTCGCATTAATCTGCGCGTATTTTTTTACGCTGGTTAAAAAGAATGATTTTTATTTTTTTAAAACTTTATTTTATCGACTGTGCGGCTTGCTACCCTTGCTGGGCATCACATTATTGGCTGTGTTGCATTATCATGCGGTGCAATTAAATTATGCGGCGTTTATTGTGTTTTTAGTGGTGTTCCAATTTTTAATGATTTTGTCACGTAACAAACATGTTGTGTTTTCACTCGCTGTTTTTTTATTTGTGTTATTTAATATTTTTATGGTTGAATCGTTTAATTTAAAAATTAATCACACACGCGAGTTTGTGATTCAAGTCGAAAAAATACGCGCCCTACAGCATGCAAATTTAGTTTTTTATCACGAAGATCCAGATGGAATGCCGATTAAATACGTGGTGAATATGCCACATGAGGATCATGTATTTTTTGTTTCTGATGTAAAACAAATCACAAAAATGCATGCGTTGGTGATTACCGCTCAAGAAAATTTCGAGGCATTGCCTAATCATGTGCGCAACAAAATGAATATTATTTTACACGGTAAAATCGGCCATGAACATGTGGTGGTTTTTTCACCCGTGTCATTCCCGCGCATGCGGGAATCCATGGTGACTATTCAGAATGACAGACTTACAGCAAAAGAGAGTGTTAATACAAGCGCGGTTCACCCGGCGGGCGGGTTTTAAAACGTTTGTATTGCCACACATATTGTTCCGGTTTTTGTTTAATCGCGCGCTCTAACGCAAGATTTAATGTGGTCGCATCTGCTTGTAAATCATCGCTCGGCACTGTTTCAATCGGTGGATAGAGCACGACATCATAACGAAATTCATCATCACGCCGATAAAAACTAATTGGAATGATGGTTGCATCACTCATGCGTTTGATACGCGACACAGAGGTTAACGAAGAAGCGGGTATGCCAAAAAAAGGTGCGAAAACACTACGCTTTTTTCCACCGTCGATATCATAGGCATACCAAATGGCGACATTATTATTTAACGCACGAATCAATTCACGCATGCGATCACGTGGAATTGCTTGCATGTAATGTTTTTGGCGAAAGCGTTCTTGAAAAAAGGCGATCAATTTTTTCTTGTGTGGGCGATACATCACAGCAAACGAATATTTCATACTGATCAAACGACCCACCATTTCCAAACAAGTAAAATGCGGCCCCAGTAAAATAATGCCTTTGCCGCGTGCGAACGCCTCTTCTGCGTATTGAAGGCCATGGATTTGGAATAAATGTTGTAATTTTTCATCCGGCAACCACCACGCCATCGCCGCTTCAATCATCCCAATGCCAAGTGATTCAAAATTTTTTTTCGCTAAATTTTTTTGTTCTGTTTTGTTTAAGTTGGGAAAACAAAGTTTTATATTGGTTGCAGTAATGTGTTTTAATTTACTGGGAATTAAATACATTAATCGACCGATATTTTTCCCTAAGCTTAATTGTAAACGTTGGGGCAAACGTGTGATCAGCCAAAGAAAACCAATCACGAGCCAAACTGGCCAATAGAGTGGATGGAGGAGCGCTAATTGCTTTTTAAGTTTTGACATAGATTGTGCATTATAGAGGAATATCCAGATGACGCAAAAAAAATTTGGTATACATTGTTTTGTTTCAGGGAAAGTGCAAGGGGTGTGGTTTCGTGCCTCCACGCAAGATATTGCGCGCGAGCTTAATTTAACGGGTTGGGCGAAAAATTTAACGGATGGTCGGGTGGAAGTGATGGCATTTGGTGAGCCAGAAAATTTAAAACGTCTACATCAATGGCTGCACAATGGACCTGCGCTTGCAAACGTGACAGAAGTGACTTACGAAGAAATTGTCTGGCAGGATCATGAACGGTTTGGGGTGAAGTAATTTTAACCCTTACCCTTCGAGACGCGCTTCGCGCTCCTCAGGGTGATC
>CAZOFA010000101.1:0-6093 GCA_964578975.1 uncultured Coxiellaceae bacterium | reverse complement strand
GGATGTTCGACTTGAATACGTGTATTCATTTCAATGAAATAAAATTCTTTATTTTCGTACAGAAATTCAAATGTACCTGCGCCACGATAATTCATGTCACGACACGCTTGCGCACAACGTTCGCCAATCGCGGTGCGTTGTTCCAAAGTGATGCCGGGCGCCGGTGCTTCTTCGATAATTTTTTGATGTCGACGTTGAATCGAACAATCGCGTTCACCTAAATGAATCGCATTGCCTTGACCATCACTTAATACTTGAATTTCAATGTGACGCGGTGTTTGCAAATATTTTTCCATGTACACTTTGTCATTGTTAAATGCGGCGCGTGCTTCGGTGCGCGTCATCGCAATCGCATTTAATAAATGTGATTCTGTGTGTACCACACGCATGCCGCGACCACCGCCACCACCGGCGGCTTTGATAATAATCGGATAACCAATTTCGCGCGCCATTTTTATTGTCGCTGCATCATCATCGCCAATCGGTTCACTGGAACCGGGCACGCAGGGAATACCTAGACTGCGCATGGCTTGAATCGCCGCAACTTTGTCACCCATTTGACGAATGCTATCGGGTCTGGGTCCAATAAAAATAAAACCACTTTTTTCCACTTGTTCAGCAAAATCTGCATTCTCTGCTAAAAAACCATAACCCGGATGAATGGCAACGGAGTCGGTAATTTCTGCGGCACTGATGATGGCGGGAATGCTGAGATAACTTTCAGTTGCGGGAGCGTTTCCGATGCAAACCGATTCATCGGCAAGTCGCACGTGCATTAAATCGCGATCAGCCGTGGAATGAACGGCAACTGTTTTGATGCCCAGTTCTTTGCAAGCTCGTAAAATGCGGAGCGCGATTTCTCCGCGATTGGCAATAACAACTTTATTTAGCATGCGCTTTTTGTTCCTTTATTCAATCACAACGAGCGGTTGATTAAATTCAACCGGAACACCATTATCCACTAAAATGGTAACAATCGTTCCTGCTTTGTCTGCTTCAATTTGATTGAACATTTTCATCGCTTCAATCAAACACAATGTGTCGCCCGCTTTTACCGTTTGACCGACTTGGATAAATGCTTTAGCGCCGGGCGATGGGGAAAGATAAACCGTTCCCACCATCGGTGCTTTGACCGTGTGTTTATTGAGGAGGGCGGATGATTCTGTGGCGCTCGGTGCTGCTTCTTTGGTGGCAGTCGACACATCAGGCAAGGCAAAATTTTGCGGAGCGCTGGCAATGATTTGTTGAGGCACGACTTTAGCCGCTTCACGGCTAATACGCACAGATTCTTCACCTTCGTGAATTTCAATTTCTGCAATTCCAGTTTCCTGAATGAGTTCGATCAATTTGCGAATTTTTCGCAGGTCCATGGCCATAACGTAAAGTGCTCCTTAGCGAGTCATCGTTGTTAGATAATGATGTGCATAATGCAGTGCAAGCAAATAGCCCTGTGATCCCAGCCCGGTAATATTCCCAATGGCAATATCGGAAAAATAAGACACCTGACGATAAGGTTCACGACGATGGATATTTGATAAATGCACTTCAATAAACGGTTTATTGACAGCCAGCAACGCATCACGCAATGCAATGCTGCTGTGCGTGAATGCGGCTGGGTTAAAAATAATGAAATCAGTTTGGTTGGATGCGCACTGTTGAATATGCTCAATCAAGACTGATTCTGAATTGCTTTGCTGGGTTGACAACGTATAACCCCAGCTTTTGGCTTGTAATGTCAACGAATGGTTGATGTTGTCTAGTGTTTCAGAGCCATATACCGTCGGCTCGCGCGTGCCGAGCAGATTGAGATTGGGCCCATGTAATACTAAAATCGTTGCCATTGTATAAATACTCTTCGTCAGGCTAAGCATTCTGCCTTAATCGTATTCTTTTGTCTAGATGTCAGAAGTTAATAGAAGTTATTGATAGTTGTACGAAGATCGACGTTTGTGTCGGATGTATTCAATAAGCGGTGGCAGCAACGACAGTATCACAATCGCTAAGATGACAATAGAAAAATGTTGTTTAACCAGGGGAATATTGCCGAACAAATAACTCCCATAGACCAGACCCCCAATCCACAAGATCGCCCCGGTAAGATTGAAGATGAAGAAATAGCGGTAAGTCATATAGCCGACGCCCGCAATAAACGGCACCACGGTACGAATAATCGGAATAAAGCGCGCAATCACAATCGCTTTGCCGCCATAGCGTTCATAAAAATGATGCGCATTTTCGATGTGTTTTTTATTAAAAATCCACGAATGCCCAGAAAAAAAGACTTTCGGCCCCACCCATTTGCCGAGGAAATAATTGAGTCCATTTCCGGTGACTGAGGCCACCACCAGCAAAATAAAAAGTATATGAATATTTAACACGCCTGACATGCTGGCGGTGAGTGCGCCTGTCGCAAATAACAACGAATCACCCGGTAAAAACGCGGCAAAAATAATGCCCGATTCGCAAAAAATAATGAGAAAAAGCAGTGCATAGGTCCACATGCCATACGCGGTGACAAACGCAATGAGTCGTTCATCCAGGTGTAAAACAAAATGGATTAAAGAATGCAGGGTGTCCATATCAATCTCTAGTTAGATAAACATCGAATCGACAGCTGCTGCCTAATAAGCGAAAACTGGGTTTTATTTTGGTTAAATCAGCCGACAACCGAGCTCTTTTTACCACAACGCGCTCGGCGGCACAAGCAAGCGCGGTATGCAAAAGTTCGGCGCTATCCGCATCATCGCCCACGATATCATGAAACATGCGCATTTCTTTTTTGGGGAGCGCAGACTTTTTGCGTGAACAAAACATCGGGTCGAGATAAATCAGATCCGGTTTTTTTTCAAGTAGCTTGAGATAGTCGATGGCGTTCGCCGCGATCAGATGCATGCGTTCAATGATCGGCGCTATCTCAGGATTTTGTTTGGCGTGCAGCATGCCATCTTGAATCAATGCGTGAATGACGCTCGAGCGTTCAATGAGATGGACGTTAAACCCGAGTGCCGCGAGAATAAAACTATCACGCGCCAGCCCCGCTGTTGCATCCACCAAAAACGGCGTGCTATTTTTTTTAAGTCCCAATGCGCGTACGAGTGATTCGCGATGATGCTTCAATGACTTACGGCGATAATTCATTTGATGCGAATTAAAATTAATACTCAACGGTAAATGATTTTGTTCCGGTTGTTGGAGGCTCAAACCCTCTGGCGTCACCATTAATAAATACTGCGCATCTGCTTGAAACGGCAAATGCAATGCTCTAGCACGTTGTGTGGCTTCAGCGATTAATTCTGGGTGAGTGGTAAAAACAGCAATCGTTGGCGTCATCGTCATTTTTAGATTAAAATCGTTCTCCTCGAAGAACCATAGAATAACATAATCACCATGAATCGTGCATTTCCTAATACTCGTTTGCGTCGTATGCGTTCAGATGCTTTTTCACGTCGTTTAATGGCAGAAACCACCTTATCGGTCGACGATTTGATTTATCCGCTATTTATTGTGGACGGAAAAAATCGTCGCGAGATTATTCATTCGATGCCAGGTATTCCGCGTCTCAGTATTGATTTATTGCTGAAAGAAGTAGAAGAAATTTTACGCTTGAGAATTCCAGCGATTGCACTTTTTCCCATGATTGATGTGGCGAAAAAAAGTTTATTAGCAGAAGACGCGTATCATGCAGAAGGGTTAGTGCAACGCGCAGTGCGTGCAATAAAAAAATCATTTCCTGAATTAGGGGTGATAACCGATGTAGCACTCGATCCTTACACAACGCATGGACAAGATGGTGTGATCGATGAAAAAGGTTATGTTGTGAATGATCTGACGACAGAAATTTTAGTGAAACAAGCTTTATCGCATGCGGAAGCGGGCGCTGATATTGTCGCGCCGTCTGACATGATGGATGGACGCATTGCTGCAGTGCGCAGCGCATTGGAAAAAAATCAATTTGTGAATACAAAAATTTTGGCGTATTCCGCAAAATATGCGTCGAGTTTTTATGGACCGTTTCGTGAGGCGGTCGGATCCGCCAAAAATTTAGGGAAAGCAGATAAATTCCAATATCAAATGGATCCACGCAATACCGATGAAGCGTTGCATGAAGTGGCACTGGATATTGCAGAAGGCGCGGATATTGTGATGATTAAACCGGGCATGCCTTATCTTGATATTGTGCGTCGCACCAAAGACACTTTTCAGGTGCCGACATTTGTTTATCAAGTCAGTGGTGAATATGCCATGATAAAAGCCGCTGCTGAAAAGGGATGGCTGGATGAAAAACCGGTCGTATTAGAATCGTTAATGGCGATGAAACGCGCGGGCGCCGATGGAATTTTAACGTATTTTGCGAAGCAAGTTGCAGGATGGTTATCATGCTAAGACAACATGTTGAAGCGTGGGGTGCAGATTGGGATGGTTGTTTTGATATTTTTTTAAAAATATTGGGCGGCCAAGTCCCTGAAACGCCTAATCAGGTACAAAGACTCACTACAGATCAACAAGGTTACAGAAAAACCTAAAAGCCTGTTCTAACATCCGGTATAATGGGAGTTTATTTTATCGGGTGGGTTATGATCGATGAATTGTTATCACCGCTCTTGACCACAACGTGGGGACGTCGCGCCGGCCTTGGTGTCACGATTGTGATGGCTCTCTTTGTCTTTATCACTTTTGTTGGCATGATTTTTTCTTGGAAGAATGACATTCAATTAACACAAACAGAACCGCTGCATGAAAATCGTATGGAAGCAGGGGATCAATTAAGCAAGCTCATCGCGCAAATTCCCGAACGACATTTATTCGGGAAATATGGTGTTTTAGAATCGGCTTTTTTACCGGTGACCAGTTTGCAAATTCACTTAATTGGCGTGATTAAAGCGACCCCAGAAAAATTTTCGCGCGTGATTATTTCTGAATCGAACCAACCCGGCAAAATTTACCAGGTCGGCGATCGTCTACCCTCATCTGGCGTAAAGATTTATGCTATAACGCAAGATGGGGTAATATTAGATAACGCAGGGCAGTATGAAAAACTGCCATTATCACGGACTCAGCTTGAGTTTCAAGGAATGCCGAAACCATTAACGGGGGAATAGCTACGTGCAGTTTGGTCGGTTTTCATCATTGATTATCATCTCGCTCTGTTTGCTCGCCTGCGCTTCGCATGGGGTACCGCTCGAAATGCAAGCGGGAAAAGTCGCATTTGAGAATGGTGAATATCAGGATGCATTCCATGAATTATTACCCATCGCTGTTAAAGGCAATCCTCAAGCGCAATATGCTGTCGGCTACATGTATTATTACGGTTATGGCGTGCCTGAAGATGTAGAATCAGGCATGTTTTGGATGACGCGCGCTGCTGAACAAAATTATCCGCCAGCGATTGAAGCCTTACAAATTATTCGTGAACATAATATGGAAATAGCTGCAGATGAAAATCGCCGCCGTCAGATGGATCAACGTGATGCCATCATGCAATCCACGGTGCGAACATCACCACGTCGTACGACGGTGACAGTGATTAAATCAAAACCCACACAAAAAGTGACGACAAAGTATATTCAACCCGTCACGTTGTTACATAAGCCGTCCCCGCGAATCTCCGCGCCGCCTCAATCGTCACCGCCACCCTCCGCAGGAGCCGTGGCGATCCAGAAACCGGATCCTCACGTCGCGCAAAACGCTCCTCGTAATGACGATAACTCTGTTGCAGAACGCAATTTTACGCTGCAATTATTCGGCAGCTATCACCTAACCGATGTCAAAGGTTTGCAAACGCGTCTCCGCCTAAAAAACTCCGGACATATTTATCAAACTCAATTTAACGGCAAAGATTGGTATGTTCTGACCTTCGGAAATTTCATCACCGCACATGAAGCCTCCGCGACCAAACACAATTTACCGCAAGGGTTGAAGGAATTAAATCCTTGGGTGAGGAAGATTGATAGTTTGGTGATGGTTTAAACCGCTGTCATCCTGAACGTGGTGCCCTTCGAGACGCGGGGGCCGGCCCGAACAGGGGGCGGCGGGGGTGTTGTCTGAGCTCCAGGCGCGGGCGCGCCGTGAGTTTGCCCAATAGCGCGTGGGACC
>CAZOFA010000100.1:0-6114 GCA_964578975.1 uncultured Coxiellaceae bacterium | reverse complement strand
GAACGGCTATCTGTGACCGTTCGCCCTGAGGAGCGCGAAGCGCGTCTCGAAGGGCAAGTCTCGAAGGGCAAGTCTCGAAGGGCGCGTCTCGAAGGGCACTACGTTCAAGATGACAAACCCCACACCAATTAATAAAAATAAAAATGGCCCTATCCACAATACTGCTGTCGCGAGATCTAACGGCGGACGATATAAAATAAAATTCCCATAACGCGCAACTAAATAATTCACAATCACTTGATCAGATTTTCCTTGGCTTACTTGTTGATAAATTTGCGCGCGCAAATCAGCGGCGAGTGGTGCATTGGATTCAGCTAAATTTTGATTTTGACAAACCAGACAACGCAAATTCATTGTAAGTGATCTGAATTGATCCTGTTGTGCAAGCGAGGTGAATGGATAGAAATCTTCAGCCGCAAACAGTGTGATGGGAAATAATAATAAAAAACAAAATATTATTTTCATACAATCTCATTTTTTAATTGAGTGATAAGTGGTTTTATATGATTTTCCCAAGTTTTTCGATCTAGCGGACCAATTTGTTTGTAACGAATCACGCCTTTTTTATCGAGCACAAATGTCTCTGGCGTGCCATAAACACCCCAGTCAATCGCGGCCATGCCGGTTTGATCCAGTAAAACTATTTGATACGGATTGCCATGTTTTTTTAACCATTTTTTTGCGCGCAGCGGATCATCTTTATAATTCAAACCCACAAAATAAATTTGTTCTTGTGATGCCAGTTGCATTAATTCTTTGTGTTCTTCTTTACAGGAAACACACCACGTCGCCCACACATTCACTAACGTCACTCGTCCCAACAAATCATTTTTAGTAACATTTCTTTTGACGTCAAATAAATTAGGTAATGAAAAT
This sequence comes from uncultured Coxiellaceae bacterium, assembly GCA_964578975.1. Classification (GTDB taxonomy): domain Bacteria; phylum Pseudomonadota; class Gammaproteobacteria; order DSM-16500; family DSM-16500; genus CAYRUP01. Next base: position 5,238 of record CAZOFA010000100.1, on the reverse strand, counting down.
GTCGGCGCTGGTTTATCGATTAACGGTGATGGAATAAGATTGGGATGCAAATGTAATCCGCACCATAATATCAGGATGACTAAAATAAACAGGCTGAGCGGTAAAGCAAAACGTAATTTTTTAAATAACATCATTTTTAAGTTCTCGTTTTTTTAAAAGGGATAATAATCCCCCGAATAATAATAAAAATCCACCCAGCCAAATAAAACGCACAAACGGTTTGTAGTAAATTCGAATGGCAAAGCTCCCGTTCGCAAATGAATTTCCTAACGTTAAATAAAGATCACGGAATGGATTGACTAAAATACCAGGTTTGCTGAGCGTATCTTGATTGCTTTGATAAATGCGTTGCTCAGCCAACAATTCATGAATCGCGCCATTATTTTTTTGCACATCAAACGTGGCTGTGATGGCTTGATAATTAGGCCCAGGTATTTCATCAATATTTGCAAAAGTAAATTGATAACCGGCCACTGAAACTGTTTCGCCAAGATTCATTTTAACGTCGCGTTCGGTGCTATACGATTTATTGATTGTGACACCGAGTGCAAGAAGCGCAATGCCGATGTGCGCCGTGATCATAGACCACTGTCGCAACGCCAGTGTTTTTCGATAAGACGATTGTAACGTCGACAAAATAATCCATGTCGCAAATGTAATGCCGACTGCAGTCAACGGATAAAATTTAACACCAAATACAATCGGCGCTAAAAAACCAATGACGACACTGAGCAACAGTGTGAGGCGCAATTTTTTCCAAAGAGACGAAATCGCCTGTTGCTTCCAATGCACATGCGGTGCGAATCCCATTAAAAGTAATAATGGAAAAATGATCGGCAAAAAAACCGTATTGAAATACGGCTCACCAACTGAAATTTTTTCATCAATCAGCGCATCTAAAATAATGGGATATAAAGTCCCAAGCATAATCGTAAAAACGGCGCTGACTAACACCACGCTGTTCACTAATAAAAAAGTTTCACGTGAAAATAATTTAAATTGAGGCGTTTGATAAAAACAATGAATGCGCAGCGCATATAATAAAAATGCAGCGCCGAGCAGTAACGCCAAAAAACACAAAAGAAAAATTCCGCGCGTCGGATCGCTTGCAAAAGTGTGCACGGAAACGAGCACACCTGAGCGCACTAAAAAAGTTCCCAGCAAACTTAACGTAAAAGTGATAATGCCGAGCAATAATGTCCAGCCTTTAAAACTTGCGCGCTTTTCGCTAACAATTAAGCTGTGTAATAATGCGGTCGCTGATAACCAAGGAAGTAAAGATGCATTTTCTACCGGATCCCAAAACCACCAACCGCCCCAGCCGAGTTCGCGATACGCCCACCAACTGCCCAATACAATTCCGCCACTCAAAAAACACCAGGGAAGTATAATCCAGGGTCGACACGCACGTGCCCAGTGTTGCTCTAATTTGCCGTCGAGCAACGCGGAAATTGCAAAAGCAAATCCGAGTGCAAATCCCACATACCCTAAATACAACATGGGTGGATGAAAAATTAATCCGGGATCTTGCAACACCGGTGTTAAATCACTTCCTGTCCATAAAACGGATTGAGCATCGCGTTTAAAAGGATTGGAGGTTGCGAATAAAAATAAAATAAATCCCGTGCTGATGAAACCTAAAATCATCAAAATACGCGAGCGTGAATGCAACGATAAATTGGGATCGACAAAAAATTGAAAGGCAATCGTCCAGCCACTCAAGATTAAACACCACAACAACAGAGAACCTTCATGCCCACCCCAGGCAGCGCCGATTTGATAAATGAGCGGTAATAAAACGTGTGAATGTTCGCGCACGTAAATCACACTGAAATCATTGGTCAGAAAACTTGTCATCAAACAAAGCATCGCCACACACAAAAAAATGAATTGCCCAACAGACGCAGCCCAACGAAGACGAGAAATGAATCCCTGCATCAGTGCGAAACAAAACGCTAAAAAAATGGCGCTGCTACCTAATGCAGGAATCATACGGCGCTCCGCGTATTTAATTTTTTATTTAACGACCACGGCATATATTTTTCATCATGTTTTGCTAATACTTGACTCGCGTTAAAAATAAAATGCTCGCTTAACATTCCTGTGACCACAATACCTTGATCTTCACGAAATAAATTCGGTAACACACCTTGATAACGAACGAAAATATCTTGAACGTGATCGGTGACAATAAATGTCACGGTGTTACCCGATTCTGAGTAATGCACGCTATGTGGTTTGACATAACCCCCCACCCGCACGATTTGATTCGGCTTGATGATAGATGCGTGCAGTTCTGTCGGCGTGAAAAATAAATTAATATTTTGTTTGAGCGCAAATAAAATAAGTGTGAGAGCCATGCATACTAAAATTAATAGGCTAACAATACTAACGAGTCTGATTTTTTGTTTGTGATTCATGAAAATATTGCTTCACTTGTTTTTTTTCCCAGAAAAATAGCGCGACATTGATGCCAAAAACGGCAAACGTAATACCAAACGCCGTCCACACATAAAAACCATAGCCACCCATATTAAATAAATTCATCAGGCAAACATCTCCTGCGCCCATTGACTGTTGCGTTCGCGCAATAAAATTTGATTACGCATGCGCAACAGCAATATTAATACATAAAAAAGTAGAAACGCCGCAATCATGCTTAAGAGCGGATACAACATGCTCGCAGCAATGGTCGGTGTTTTGAATTGGCTGAGCGAGGGTCCTTGATGCAACGTGTTCCACCAAATCACGGAGTAATGAATGATCGGTAAATTAATCACGCCAACAATGGCAATCACCGCACTTGCACGCTCTTTGATGTGTTGATCGCTGAATACCGATTGCAACACAATAAATCCGAGATACAGAAAAAATAAAATGAGCACGGAGGTTAAACGCGCATCCCAAATCCACCAAGTTCCCCACATTGGTTTTCCCCAAATCGATCCTGTCACTAACGCGAGAAAGGTAAACCAAACACCGATACGCGCACTGCATGACATACAAATCGCAGCCACTTTAATGCGAAAAACCAGTGTGATCATTGCAGCGCTTGCCATCACCAAATAAATCGCCATCGCGGTAAATGCACTCGGAACATGCACGTACATAATGCGAAAACCATCGCCTTGTTGATAATCAGCGGGTGCAATGAATAATCCATCGATGAGTCCGTAAGTAAAAAATAGTAAAAAAAAGAAAATAATCCAAGGCAGAAATACACTGCTGGTCGCATAAAATGTTTTTGGCGCTAAAAATTTTTGTAACATTTATTGACTCGCTCCAATGCGTAAGGCAATTGCCGTCATGAGCGGTGCGAATGCAAGGCTCAATAATAACAGTGCGCCCATGATGGCAAGATCAGCGCTGATGGGTTGCAACGCCAGCGCATTTTCAAGTGTTTGTGTGCCGAAAATTAAAACGGGAATATAGAGCGGCAAAATCAAAATCGGTAACAACAATCCTTGATTGTGGATGCCGACCATGAGTGCGCTGCCTATCGCACCCAGAAGAATTAACACGGGTGTTCCCAATAATAAACTGACCATCAGCGCATATTCTTCATGCGCGGTGAAGTGTAACAAAAATCCGAAGAGTGGGCTAATCAAGATGAGAGGCAAGCAATACATCAACCAATGACTGAAGAGTTTGCAAATCACCAACCAAGTGAGTGGATACGGACTTTGCAGCATGAGATCTAAATAACCTTCATGTGCATCGGTTTGAAAAAGATGACTCATCGATAATAAAATCGCCAACAATGCGGCCACCCAAATGATGCCCGGTGCGAATTTGATGAGCGTGGCATTGTCAGGGCCGAGTGCAAATGAAAATAAAGATAGCACGATGACAAAAAACAACAGTGGGGTATACATCGAAGAACTTTGTCGTAATGTGGTATGAATTTCGTAGCGAATAATGGTTAACAAATCACGCATGATGCTTACTATCCAGTTGCAATATATTAGCGTCTCTACAAACATGAGATTGATGTGCGACGATGACAGCGATGCCACCGTTTTTCAAGTGCGCGTCTAGCAAATCCTGCACTAATTGTTGTCCGGCGCTATCGAGCGAAGTGGTAGGCTCATCTAAAATCCAGAGTGTTGTTGGATTTAATAATAATCGTGCCAACGCCAGTCGACGTAATTGGCCAGCAGAAAATGTCATGATCGGTGCACGATTGGTTGGATCTAATCCCATGCGCTCCAAAGAACTTTTTATCTGCGATGGTTGAATTTTTTTACCCGCCAGTGCTGCGCTTAAATGTAAATTTTCCTGAGCCGTTAAACGCATCTTATTGCCATGGTGATGACCGATGTAACTTAGTTCTGATTGCATGATGCTGTTCTGATGCCAGGTGACATGGCCAGTGTGAGGCTCAAGATAACCCGCGATAATGCGCAACAAAGTTGATTTACCACAACCATTTGCGCCACAAATTTGTAGTGATTCACCGGAATTTAAATGGAATGAAACGGGATAAAAAAGTTGTTGAGCATGACGTTCAGCGGTGACATTTGACAACTCCAGTGTCATTAATTTAACACCGTTTTATTGGCCATGAAAAACAGCATACTCAATAATCCGAGAGCGCAAAACAGTAACATGAATCCCTGGATGCGGCGATAATGCTTTTTATCTTGTTTCGCATCGATGACGCTTCGCTGAGATAACAATAAAAAATACATGAAACTAAACCAACAAGTGATCGCAATCACAAAACTCAACACACTCCCACCCAACCAAAAATGCGAAAAACTTTCGTGTTGCAAACTGATCATGGTGAACCCGGTGGCGAGTTGCACGAGTGCGAAAGGAATAATAATAAACGTGGTTTGTAGCTGAATGCGCACTGGGATGCTCAAAGTATTACGCTGGGAGAGCGAGCGCCAGAGATGAAAGCAATAAACGATGCTGGTGAGAACAATGCTCGCACTGAGAATATGAACTATTTTTAAGGAGTTATACAGCATGAGACTCATCCTAACATGCGTCGGCATTTTACAAAAGCCAGAATTGATCTATAATTCTACCTTTTTGCCAAGGTTGTCGTCCTATACGTGACGCGCTAGCATCCACACGTCGTCCCGCGGCCCGGCGCGTGGGGAAGGGGGGCTGCAACGTGACGGGGTTTTCGGGGGCAGCGTCCGCGCTCAAGGGCGTGCCGGAAGCCAAGATCTCGCCGGCGCAACAGCTCGAGCAGATTAACACCGGGGATGCGCGCGTTCATGCCAA
>CAZOFA010000099.1:0-6362 GCA_964578975.1 uncultured Coxiellaceae bacterium | reverse complement strand
AATTCAGTTTCTAATGCCGTAAAATATTTTTCAACTTGAGTTTTTGTCACCCCTTTCAACGTCGCCGGTTTCCAATGCGGTTTATGATCTTTATCAATCACCGCCGCACGAATCCCTTCAAAAAAATCATGCCCCTCAATAAATCGTGTCGTTAAGCGATATTCCATTTGCATGCAGTCATCAAAATCAAGTTCAGCAGCCATTTGCAATGCGCGTAACGTCACTTTTAAACTGGTCGGCGATTTTGTTTTAAGCGTGTCAGCCACTTCATGACACCATGCTGAGGTGTGATGTTCTAACGCAGAAATAATTTCTTCCACGGTTTTTTTCGAAAAACAATTTTCAATCTCATCACGGTGATCCCATAAATCGGAATGTTCTTCGGGCAGCGCAAATTTCTGGATGACCTCTGTGACACTCAGACGCGCGTCCCCATTAAAACTCGTGTCCGCTAACTTAAAAATGAGCTCAGGAAAAATATCACGCTTCACGCCCACATTCATCAGTTCCGTCGCTAAGCAATCATTCAACGAAATACGCGCGCCGCTTAACCCTAAATAAAAGCCAATTTGCTGCGGTAATCTCGATAAAACATAAGTGGTGCCGACATCCGGATAAAACCCAATTCCAGTTTCTGGCATCGAAAAAATTAAGCGATCGGTGGCCACACGATGTGAAGCATGAATTGAAATTCCCACACCACCACCCATAGTCAAACCATCCAACAAAGCGATATAGGGTTTCGAAAATTTATGAATGCGTGTATTCATGCGATATTCATCACGAAAAAAATCCGCGAGATTCGGATCTTGCGCCATTTTGCGTTCATACGCGTAACGTATATCGCCCCCTGCGGAAAATGCACGTCCTTCTGCAGCGCGAATCACAACGGCTTTGATGTGATTTGCCATTTCCCATTCTTTTAATTGTTCATTCATCGCAGTGAACATCACATGATTCAATGCATTTAAAACAGCCGTGCGTGTTAAGGTAATTAAACCTAAATTGCCATCACGCCCCGTGACTTCTTCAAAATGAATTTCTGCAATATTTTGCATGGTTACTCTCCAGAAAATGTGGCGACACGTTTTTCAATAAATGCAGTGACCCCTTCTTGTTTATCGCGCGTGGCAGCACACAAACCAAAATGCACGGCTTCCAACTCAAACGCATCTTCTAGCGATAAATCATAACCTCCATCAATGACAGTCATCACGCTGCGTAATGCAATGGGACCTAATTGCACGAGTTCAGATAAAATCGTCATCGCACGTGGTAACAACTCATCGGGTGACACCACTTCACTCACTAATCCATAACGCTCAGCCATTTCCGCTTTAATTAAACGACCCGTCAAACATAAATCCAACGCGCGCCCTTTTCCAATCAAGCGTGCTAATCGTTGTGTCCCACCAAAACCGGGAATCACACCTAACTTTACTTCAGGCTGACCAAACACTGCATTGGTTGCTGCAATGCGTAATGTGGCGGCCATCGCTAATTCACATCCACCGCCCAATGCAAAACCATTAATGGCAGCCAATGATGGCTTGCCTAATTGCTCTAACAAACGAAATACTTTTTGTCCGCGTTGAGCGAATGCATAGCCGGTTTGTCCATTCAGTGTGGCCAGTTGTTTAATATCCGCTCCTGCGCAAAATGCTTTTCCTTCACCGGTAATCAATAATGCTTTAACACTGTGATCTTCTTTTGCCGCACTGAATGTTCGAAAAAGCGCATCCATTAATTCAACATTCAATGCGTTTAATGCTTGTGGTCGATTTAAGGTCAGTTGCAAAATGCCCGATTTATGACGTGTTACCGGTAAAACTGTATTTTGATTATCCATAATGGTTTTGTCCAATTAAGTGCTTATATTTTAGTTAATGGTTATATTTTAACCTAACGTAGTTTGTGAACTTGTTTGCCTAACTGTTTGATCCTTATAAAAATATCTCCATTTTTGGCCAATTTCTCAAAAATAGAAATTAGGATTATACTGATAAATGTACCAGGATAGTTGCAAAGCACAGTACGTGTAAATAGTGGCTTTAAGAAATATTCTCGAGGAATTGCGTTGCAACGGCATGGATTGCACTCCAACACAATCAGTGATTGTAAGGGGAGCAATAATGAATGCTGTCAGGTCTGTCATCCTATTTCTAGGTTTCATGTTTTGTGGTGATGTTGTTTTCGCGGAGACATTCAGCCAAAAGCTTTGTCGCGAGACAGATCGTTATGATTGTTATGCCGTGAAAAAGAAAGATTCGTGGGAGCGACTCTATCCTGATCGAGAAAAAAGAGATTTTGTAATGCGTGTGAATCGAATGAATACGCATTTGTATCCCGGAATAAAAATTGCGATTCCAAAAAATCTGGAACCCAGCACAAAATTGGATTACTCCCCTTTCCCCAAAACGATTGAGCCACCCAAAACCAGAACCATTATGATTTCGACGCATCCCAATGTGTTAGCGTGGGCCGCGTATGATACCGATGGCACCTTACAAGGATGGGGCCCGGTCTCAGGTGGACAACAATGGTGTCGTGACATCGGTCACAGTTGTCGTAGCAAAGTCGGTGAATTTGATATTTATCGCAAGCAAGGAAGCGATTGTCGATCGAGTAAATTTCCTATTGGACGGGGTGGCGCACCAATGCCTTACTGCATGTTTTTTTCCGGTGGTTATGCTTTACATGGATCGTATGAAGTGCCGGGTTACAATGCGAGTCATGGCTGTATCCGACTTTTTATTCCCGATGCAAAATGGTTAAACGAAGAATTTCATGAAGGAAATAAGGTGCACGTGATTATCACGAATCGGGAAATTTAAATCATTCACCGTATCACGTCATTTCTTGTTTGATCTCAAACTTCAAAAAATTTTTTGAGACTTGTTCTGCGCGATTGAGCACCGCGAGATATAATATGACGACACTGAAAATTGCGATCACTAAAAAATCCCAGCCAAATGGAATAATGTTTTTCCCGCCAAATGATCCAAGGTAAGAAAATAAAATTAATCCACCTAAATACGGCATCACCCAAATCGCGGATTTTAATCCTAACGATTTTTTTATATTTCCTCTCAAATACGCGATTCCGAAAGCAACAAAACCAATTAAAATAGCAATCGCTAATTTGTAAATGGTTTGCCAACCTGTCCAATAGACAATTAAATTACAAAAATAAAATGCGAATAAACAACTAATGTGCGCGCACGGCAAACGGAACTCGCGTTTTTCTTTCGGCAATTCTAAACGCAAACACAATAATGCAATCGGCCCTATCGCATAGGAAATCACCATGCCCGACACCAAAAAACCCACCATCGCTTGCCAACCGGCGAGCGGAATAAATAAAAACATTCCAATGATGAAATTCACAAAAATTGCGGCAACTGGAAAATTTTCTTTGTTGAGTCGTGTCAGAAAACGTGGCACGTAACCAATTTGACTCATCGCATATAAAATACGTGCGGTGGATGTGACATAAATCAGCCCCGCACCAGTCGGTGAAACGGCGGCATCAATGTAAAGCATTTTCAATAGCCAAATAATGCCGAGTCCCGCCACCAAACCCGCAAAGGGTCCCACATCGCCGACAAAAGTGAGATGATGCCAGCCATTGATTAATGCACTCGGTTCTAATGCACCGATAAAAGCAATTTGCAAGCCAAGATAAAGTAACAAACAACAGAGTACAGAACCGACAATCGCGACTGGAATGGTGATCGCTTTATTTTTTGCTTCACCCGCCAACTCAACGCCGTGTTTAAATCCAGTAAATGCAAATGCAATTCCACCCGTTGCCACTGCCGTCAAAATCGCTTGCCAACCTTGAACACTTCTACTGGATGCAAGTCCTGAAAAATTTGTGACATGAAAATTTAATTTGATTAATGTGACGATGGTTAAAACAATAACGATGACTTTAAATAAAAATAATAAAAAATTAAAACGGATCAGTCCTTTAAAACTGACGACGTTAATAATGCAGAAAGATAACATTAAAAGTGTCGCCCACACTAAACCAATCGCACTGAGTAACGGGACGCCATTCTCTTGATAGGTTAATGAAGTAAAATAAGTCGATGCATACTGCAACACCGCTTGCACCTCAATGGGCGCCATCGTGAGTGCAGAAAGCCATGCAATCCAACTCAACACAAAACTGGTAAATGCACCATGGCTCAATTGTGGAATTTGCGCAGTGCCGCCCGCGACCGGCAAAAGAACCGATAATTCAGCAAATGTGAGCGCAACAATTGCAGTTGCACCACCACCAATCACCCAAGCAATAATCGCAGAAGATCCGGCAATTTTTGCTGAATAAAACGGAGCGAATAACCAGGCTGAACCAATCATGCCGTTAATACTCAGCATGAGTAAACTGATGGGAGTAAAACGTCTATTTAATTCCATGACAATATCTATCCCTCATTACATATCTTTCACTTTTGTAGTTCAGTCTCCGGTTGTTGAAGTGTAGCATGAGGCAATTGCTTTTTTTGCAATTTCGCTTTACGGCATTCAGCAGAATATTGTGCTTCTTCAGCAACAACCAAACCCACTGGATTTCCATCCAAATCAATGCGTGTTTCGCCTAATACCATACTTTTGTGATACGCGACTGAATTGACGTAATAAGCCAGACTATTCACCATGCAAGCCTTATCCCCAATCACGATATCTTCCCGAGTGCTTAAATGCTTTACCAAATCTTGTTTGATGCCCACTTTTAACGGCTTAATTTCCTTTAATTCTTTAAAACAATTTGGAAAATATGCTTTTAAAAGTTCAACCCCATATTGTGCGTGCTCCAGCCAAGCAGGTTTTTGTTTGGTACTTTTATCGGGAGCAGCATCTGGTCGATGCATTTTTTTCTTTTCTTTTTTCGCACGTGGCGCTGCATCTTCCTTTGCAGAAGAAAGTCCCATGGATAATGCTTTTAGCTGATCTTTTAAACTTGGATTACTCATGCAATGACTCCTATGACATCGTAGCACGTGTGATATGTGAGATAAGGGTTAATAAGATAAAATTCCTGAATATTCATGCTAATGGCGGATCTGCTCTCAAAACCTAGTTCAATTCACGCTTTGCTAAGTTTTACTTAAAGGTAAGTTAAACCAATGTTGGTGTAGAGTACTTTAATAATTTCTTGCGCTGAAATCAACTATCACGTTTTATATACTAGACTTCCGTGCGCACGAATGTTAAATTTTACCGTCTTAAAATTTTATAGAGAAGGATTGTCACCCATGGCAAAACAGAAAGTCAAAAAGCATGCTAAAGTGAAAAAAACCATTGCTAAAACCAGCAAAATTAAGCAAAGTGTTTTATCATTAGCAGAAAAGGTCGAAAAGGAATTTCGCCAAATCCCCATGAAACTTGCAAAATTATATCGTCAGGAAATCGTTGCGCTAAAACAACAAGAAAAAAAGCTAAAAGCAGATAGCAAAAAAGCGCAAAGCACCCAAAAAACTGCACTTAAGAAACAAGCAGGCTTAAAACCGGCTCACAGTCACAAAAAACGTGTCACCACGCAAAAACAAGTTGCTCTTGCTGACAAGATTATTAAAGAAATTGCAGCCAAACTTGACCATGTCAACAAAACTAAAAATGCATTTCTTGCCAAACAAATGAAATACATGGCACTCAACAAAGAATTAACGACTCTCGAAAAAAAGCTCAGTGTCAAAAACAACAAAAAACCTGCAAAAACGAAGATGAAAGAAACAAAAAAATCACGTCCCACCGATTTCTACAACAAGCCGAACAACAGTATGACAGAAGAGTTATCTAACGAAACACCCACGATATCGTCTTCCCCCACTGAGACGGTTGAAACACAGTAAGAATTCTACGACTTTATAACATGGTGGATTCGAAAAATAGTTTTATGATACTTTGCTAGGCTTCACAAACTCCAACAACGTGATTTGTTGGAGTTTTATATTAACATGTCAAGCACAATGGATTCCTCAGGATCACATAGAACTGGCCATGGAAATTGTAAATTAAATGGAGTTTGTTATGGCTGAAAAAATCGCAATAGCAGAAAACTTAGATAGCATCACATTAAGACAAGCAGTTAAAGATACGTTAAAAAATTATTTTACTAACATTGGTAATGAACAACCAATTGATTTCTACTCGATTTTATTAGAAGAAATTGAACGTCCATTACTTGAAGTTTTAATTAATTTTACGCATTACAATCAAGTGAGAATGGCTCATATACTTGGTATTTCGCGTGGGACATTACGCAAGAAATTGAAGCAGTATGGGATGTTAGATTAGCATCGTGTCATTCACCTAATTAACATCATGTCATTCCCGCGAAGGCGGGAATCCAT
>CAZOFA010000098.1:0-6363 GCA_964578975.1 uncultured Coxiellaceae bacterium | reverse complement strand
CGTCTCGAAGGGCGCGTCTCGAAGGGTTTATGCAAGTTCTTTGATTTTTTTATTCCAATACTTCGCTTTTTCCAGCAATGCATTTTCATCTAACGTGAGCAATTTGCGGTTTTTCATGAGTTGTTTGCCACGCACCCACACATCAGTGACTTGATGACGTCCGGCCGAATAAACGATTTGTGAAACCGGATGATAAAGCGGTTGTGTTTCAATTTCATTTAAATTAATGGCGGCAAAATCCGCTGATTTTCCGACGTTAAGTGATCCGGTGATGTGATCAATGCCTAACGCTTTTGCACCATTCAGTGTGGCAAGCGTGAGTGCCTCATGAGCGGGCAATGCTTCTGGATTTTGATGAGTTAATTTTTCCAGAAATGCAGCCGAGCGCATTTCGCCCAGCATATTTAAATCATTATTACTCGCAGCACCATCCGTGCCGAGTGCAATCGTGATACCGGCCGCTTTCAATTTTCCGACCGGACAAGCGCCACTGGCGAGTTTCATATTCGATTCAGGACAATGCACCACATACGGTTTATCCATCGACAGCAGTTCTAAATCTTCATCATTAATTTGCGTCATGTGAATGGCAATCAAACGCGATGAAATTAATCCGAGTTCATGCAAACGACGAATGGGACGTTTATTAAATTGTTTGAGCGATTGATCAATTTCATCGGCGGTTTCATGCAAATGCAAATTAATTTTTAAATCATGTAACTCAGCAATTTCTTTCACGCGCAACATGGATTGATCTGAGACGGTATACGGTGCATGCGGCGCGAGTGTCACTTTAATGTGTTGGTGATTTTTATACTGCTCGAAAAATTCGAGTCCGCGTTTAAAATATTCATCGGTGGTTTTCGCCCAATTAGTGGGAAATTCAAGCACGGAAATGCCAATATGTGCGCGTAATCCCGCTTTTTCTGCGGCTTTAGCAGTTGCAGCCAAAAAGAAATACATATCATTAAAACAGGTTGTACCACCGCGAATCATTTCCGCCATCGCAAATAGTGATGCGTCATGCACAAATTCTTCATTCACCCATTTTTTTTCTGCCGGCCAAATGTGGTTGTTCAACCAATTCATCAACGCTAAATCATCCGCGAGTCCACGAAAATAATTCATCGCAATGTGCGTGTGTGAATTGATTAATCCGGGAATAATGGCGTGCGAAGAATAATTTTCTGTTGTATTTGCTGTGTAATGTTGTGCGACATCGTGCGTCGGTATGATAGCGTGTATCGTGCCATTTTTGATGATTAACGCATGATCTTCAAAAATATCATGCGGCTCACCGGGGATAATCCATTTCGCGTTGATAATTTGGTCTGCATGTTCCATTTACATGATCTCATATCAGGTTAGCCGCGCATGATAATATACTTTGTGTTGGTCTAACAAGCTCTTAAGTTTAGGGAGCGCAATAGATTGTCCAAGCAAGATAGACAGATTGCAATTGATTGCCCCATGTAACGGCTCTGTTACATGAAATTTGGTAAGTGACCGGATCAACGTTTGTAGAGCAGGCGACATCAATTGCACGGAATTCACCGGCTTGAGTATATGGGGTTCCAGATGTTGCGACTGTTGCGATGGGTATATAATTTGCAGGGCATCTAATTTTTGTCGGATCAACAGTTGTAAATGTGCCTGGTTTAGAAAGATTAACCGCCGTAGTGCCAGAGGCCAGCGTCAGAGTTCCACCAGGATTTTTAATATTAGCAGATGTGTTAACCGCTAATACTTTAGTGCTATCACCCGCGACCGCCAATGACAATTCCATACTTAATAAAATGCCAAAAGCGATTAAAATAAGTCGTCGTTTCATGTATTTACCTGCTGAGCATTAATCATAGTTATTGTCAAAAATTGTTCAAAATATTACCACAATCATGACTATAAGTCAAATTATGTTAATAATTAAAGGGATACAGAGTGCTTTATAATTCTTTGCCATCATTTTACCGGCAAGGTAATATGGATCGCTACTAAAAAAGGGGTTTGACATGAGAAACTATCTTATTTTCGCCATTGCCGCTCTTTCAGGAATCTTATTTGGCTTTGATACCGGCGTGATCTCAGGCGCCATTTTGTTTATCAATGATGAATTTAAATTAACTCCCCAAACCAACGGTTTAGTCGTCAGTGCAGTGTTATTCGGGGCATTGCTTGGCGCCATCATCAGTGGTCGTCTGGTGGATCATTTAGGGCGAAAACGTTTATTGATTGCGGATGCCATCATTTTTATTGTCGGTACACTCGCCAGTGCTTTTGCCACCTCAGTGCCGTTTTTAATTGGCGGACGTATTTTAGTGGGTATCGCCATTGGCATCGCATCCTATGTTGCACCGCTGTATATTTCAGAAATTGCACCCACCCGTTATCGCGGTGCATTAGTTTCATTAAATCAACTGGCGATTACCATCGGAATTTTACTGTCGTATTTAGTCGATTATATTTTCATTAATCACGGTGGTTGGCGTTTTATGTTTGGTGCCGGTGTGATTCCCGCACTGGGTTTGTTATTGGGAATGTCGTTTTTACCCGATAGCCCGCGCTGGCTTTGTGCGCGCGGTGATTTTGCCACGGCGGAAAATATTTTAAAACGCATGCAAGGTGAGACCATTGCGAAACAAGAATTAACGCAAATTAAAAAAAATTTACATCAATCACAAGGCACGTGGAAAATGTTATTTGATCCGCTCGTCAAATCCACGGTGATTATTGGTGTGGGACTCGCGATTATTCAACAAATCACCGGGATTAATACCATTATTTATTATGCGCCCACCATTTTTAAACTCGCCGGATTTGTCGGTTCGCAAAATGCCATTTTAGCGACGATGGGTGTGGGTGTCGTGTTCGTGTTATCGACCATCATTTCATTGCCGTTGATTGATTCGGTCGGACGTCGACCGTTATTGCTCATTGGATTATTCGGCATGACAATTTGTTTAGGATTGCTCGGCTGGATATTTTCGCAAACTGAATCGTCTGTTTTCATGAAGTGGACGGCGTTGGCGAGCATGTTAACTTACATCACTTGTTTTGGATTTAGTTTAGGTCCGGTGATGTGGTTGATGATTGCAGAAATATATCCATTGAAAGTGCGCGGTTTAGGTTCGAGTTTGGCGACTGCGGCGAACTGGGGAAGTAATATGATTGTGGCACTCACGTTTTTAAGTTTGATTGAATTTTTTGGCGTGAGCCATACATTTTTTATTTATTGTTTGTTGGGCGCGCTGAGTTTGTTATTTATTTATTTTTACGTGCCAGAGACAAAAGGTGTGAGCCTCGAGCAAATTGAATTAAATTTAATGGCTGGACTCAATTTCAAAAAAATCGGTCAACCACAATTGGCGTTGAATGAAGAGTAAAAAGATATGTATTTAGGTATTGATTTAGGGACATCGAGTGTCAAAGTTGTTTTGCTGACTGACGACGAACGCATCATCGGGCAGAGTTCGCAAATCCTTAACGTTTCGCAACCACAAGCATTATGGTCTGAGCAACATCCGCATGATTGGTGGGTTGCAACCTGTGATGCGGTTTTCGAATTGAAAACACAATTTCCGCGAGAATTTTCGGCGCTGAAAGCGATTGGACTCAGCGGACAACAACATGGTGCGACATTATTAGATGCACAAGGTGACGTGTTACGCCCCGCCATTTTATGGAATGATGGTCGCGCGTATCAAGAATGCGCGCACTTTGCCAATTATTCTCACATCATTGGCGCGCGCATGATGCCAGGTTTTACCGCACCCAAAATTTTATGGGTTGCAAAACATGAGCCAGACATTTTTAAACGCATTGCGAAAGTGTTACTGCCGAAAGATTATTTGCGTTTCAAACTGTCGGGATTGTATGCGACCGATTTATCCGACGCCTCAGGCACCGGCTGGTTAAACATTCAAGAACGCGCGTGGTCTGAAACGATGTTAGCGGCGACTGGTTTATCAATCAAAGAAATGCCTTCGTTATTTGAAGGAACAGAAGTCACCGGCACGGTGACGCAAGCCATTGCGGACGCCTGGGGAATTTCACCCGAGACGCAAATTGTGGGTGGCGGTGGTGATAATCCCGCGTCTGCTGTAAGCATCAATGTGATCGATGAGGGCAGTGCATTTTTGTCGCTCGGCACATCCGGCGTTTATTTTGTCGCAAGTGAATCTTACAAAACAAATCCCGCCGGCGGTGTACACAGTTTTTGTCACAGTATTCCCAATCGTTGGCATCACATGACGGTGCACTTGAGTGCTGCGAGTTGTTTAAGTTGGTTTGCGCGCATGATGCAAGTGAACGAAAAAGAATTATTAGATGAGGTTGAAAAAAATTCCACACCGCAAAAAAATATTTTATTTTTGCCGTATTTATCCGGTGAACGTTCGCCACACAATAATCCGCATGCGCGTGGTGTGTTTTTTGGCTTGAATCATCAAACCACACGCGCCGACATGACACGCGCGATTTTAGAAGGCGTTGCATTTGCATTTATGGATGGTCAAGAAGCCATGCTGCAAGCGGGCATTTCCATTCAGAATGTGTTTGTGGTGGGTGGCGGCGCACGAAGTTTATATTGGGGAAAAATTTTAGCGTCTGTATTAAATCGTCCACTCATCTATACCCAAAATCGCGATGTGGGCGGATGCATGGGTGCCGCACAATTAGCGCGTTTAGCCTCAATGCATACCCATCATTTTAAAGTGACGATGGCACCGGTTGAAGCGGTGGTTGAACCGGATGCTCAGTTAGTTGAATTTTATCAAGCAAAACGCCAACGTTTTTGTGAATTATATCGCTGTTTAGAAGAATTTTTTATTCATTCATTCGAGGAAAAGATTTTATGACGCATTATTTTGACTCCATTCCGACGATTCGCTATGAAGGTGCCAACACGCAAAATCCATTTGCGTATCGTTATTATGATGCAAACCGAATCGTGTTAGGTAAATCGATGCAAGAGCATTTACGTCTTGCAGTGTGCATGTGGCACACCTTTTGTTGGAGCGGGCATGATATTTTTGGTGAAGAAACCTTTGAACGTCCTTGGCTTGCGGCCCTCGATCCCATGCAACGTGCTGACATGCGTTTGCAAGCTGCTTTTGAATTTATCGAAAAATTAGGTTTAAAATTTTTTACTTTTCATGATCGTGATGTGGCGCCGGAGGGCAAAAATTTACAGGAATTTAATTCCAATTTACAAATCATCGCCGACAAAATTGCGCGTGAAATGGAACGCACTGGAATTAAATTATTATGGGGCACGGCGAATTTAACGCATCATCGACGTTACATGGCAGGGGCGGCCACCAATCCTGATCCTGAAGTATTTGCCTATACCGTCGCGCAAGTGAAAAAAACATTTGATGTCACGCATCAATTGCGCGGTGAAAATTATGTGTTGTGGGGTGGTCGAGAAGGTTACGACAGTATTTTGAATACCGATATGAAACGCGAACAAGATCAACTCGCACGCTTTTTATCGTTGCTCGTCGACTATAAACATAAAATTGGATTTAAAGGAACTTTATTGATTGAACCCAAACCGTGTGAACCGGCAAAACATCAATATGATTTTGATTCGGCGACGGTGTTTGCGTTTTTACAAAAATATCAATTACAAAATGAATTCAAAGTGAATATTGAAACGAATCATTCCACATTGGCTGGGCATAGTTTTCCGCATGAAGTTGCGTATGCGTTATCCAATGGAATTTTTGGCAGTATTGATGCGAATCAAGGTGATCCGCAATTGGGTTGGGACACGGATCAATTTCCTCTGCATTTAACGGATATGACGATTGCGCTTTATATGATTTTGCAACAAGGTGGTTTTACGACGGGTGGTTTGAATTTTGATACGAAGTTACGTCGTCAGAGTATTGATCTTGAAGATATGTTTTATGGGCACATCGGTGGAGTGGATAGTTTGGCGCGTTCGTTATTGATCGCTGCGCAACTGATGGAATCCGGTGAGTTGTCCCAGTTTGTGCAACAACGTTATGCAAATTGGCAAACGCCATTTGGCAAACAATTAAATGATCCAGCGATGGATTTTTCTAAAATTGCGGAATTAGCATTGCAAAAAGAGTTAAATCCTAAACCGATTTCAGGTAAACAAGAAATGCTGGAAAATATTTTGGCGTATCGGCAGGTAGCTGACCCCGCAAATTCCTGAAGTTTATCGTGAACGTGCCCCGTTTGGGGCCCGGCGCCCGTTTTTTTGGGGGGCCCTAAATTGTTGGGTGATTTTTTTGTTATAAAGGGGGCGCGCGAGCGCCACGCATATTGGCGGCTGGAGAAGGAGGACAGCCGCCATGCATCATGCCACCGCCATTCCGAAATACCTGCTGGACA
>CAZOFA010000097.1:0-6422 GCA_964578975.1 uncultured Coxiellaceae bacterium | reverse complement strand
AATACCGGCCTGTCACGCCGGGGGTCGCGGGTTCGAGTCCCGTCCACTCCGCCAACAAATAAAGTGAGATATTCCAGATGCTACAAAGCATTCGTGATCATACACATGGATGGATTGCAGGGTTTATCATATCCTTGTTGATTCTTTCATTTGCGTTGTGGGGTATTCACAGTTACTTCTTAGAAAGCGGAAGTAACAATGTCATTGCAAAAGTGAATAGTGTCGAAATTTCCAAAGGACAATTATCCGCAGCCTATGAACGGTTGCGTCGCCAGTTACAAATGCAACTGGGTTCAATCGCCTTACCTGAGTCAGCAGACACAAATTTAAAGCAACAAGCGTTGCAATCTCTCATCAACATACAAATCTTAAAACAAGCTGCAGTCACACAGAATTATCATGTGACCATCGATCAAATCGATAATTTTTTGCGTGCCATGCCAGAATTTCAGGTGAATGGCGAATTCTCACTCATGCGGTTTCAACAAGCTTTATCGACCACGTTATTTTCTGAAGTTGATTTTTTAGATTTAATTAAAACCACTTTGCTCATTGATCAGCCTAGATTAGGAATTGCTTTTACTTCATTTGCACTACCGAACGAAATTAATGAGACGATTGCTTTAGTTGGCCAAGAACGTGATATCCAATATTGGGAAATTCCACAAAATTATTTTGATCAAGAGCCCATCACGATTCCAGAAAAAGAGATTACTGCCTACTATACAGACCATCAAGACGAATTTAAGGCGCCAGAGCAAGTCAGTATCGAATACATTACGCTTAGCACAAAAGATTTGGCGGAAAATATCCAACCGACCGATGAACAGTTAAAAAGTTTTTATAATGAGAATACAGGTTTATTTACGTCACCGGGACAGTGGCAGCTGCAGGAATTAATTTTTCCGCTTACCCCGGATGCAAATGAGCAAACGATAAAACAAGCGCACGACAAAATGGATGAAATAACCAAAGCGGCAAACGATGGGAAAAATTTCACGCAGCTTGCTAAACAATATGGGTTAAACGAAAAATCATATGACTGGATGAGTATCAATTCACTTCCTGCTGAATTACAACAACCAGTGTCTGGTTTAACTAAACTGGGTCAAGTTTCTGAGCCCGTCGTGAGTCGTCGCGGATTAATCGTTGTCAAAGTGACTGGTTATAAGGCACCACAAGCTTCAACTTTTGAAGCGGTAAAAGATAAAGTAAGAGACGCGTATAAACATCAAAAAGCAGAAGAAACCATGAATGATGCGCGTGAAAAATTAGCAAATCTTACGTACGAACATCCGGATACATTGCAGCTTGCCGCGAAAGAATTAGGGTTGCCCGTTAATACGAGCGCGTTGTTTTCTAAAGATCAGGGCGGAAAAGATATAACCTCGAGCGCCAAAATTCGTAATCTAGCTTTTAGTAATGATGTGCTAACACTGCAAAATAATAGTGATGTGATTCAATTGGATTCCGAAACATTTGTTGTCTTAAGAGTAAAATCACATATTGTCGCCACGCAACTCGCTTTAGAGACCGTGCAAAATCAGATTAGGGAAAAATTAAAAACACAAGCCACTGAAAATCGATTAGCGCTATTTGCTAACGATCTGCAACATAAATTGCAAAAAGGCACTTTAACGCCTGCAGAGTTAAATAGTCAGTACCATTTTCAATGGAAAAATGTCGGCTTTATCAAGCGGCACGCCACATCAGTTTCCCAAGCGATCTTAGATAGCGCGTTTCAACTGCCAGCTCCTCAAGCGAATAAAATGACGTATACAGTGACAAAGATCACCAATGGTCTGGCACTCATAGGCTTAAGCGCTGTCAAAAATGGAAGCATGAATGTCCCTGAAGAACAACATCAGGCATTTGCTGAGCAAGTGCAGGGTTCGCTGGGAACGTTAGAATATGATTTATATAAAGCAAGTTTAATGCATCAGGCGAAAGTTACCATAGAATGATAACTATCAAGACGTGTGTCATTCCCTGCTGCGGCGGGAATCTATCCAAAAGGATTCCCGCCGCAGCAGGGAATGACACGGCGTTGACTTGAGGTCTAATTTAAATATCTCTTTGTTGTTCCGATGACATCCTGAACACTTCATTGTCATCCTGAGCCCCGGCTTAAAGCATACCGGGATTCAGGATGACAATGAACGCTCAGGATGACAATAAACGCTCAGGATGACTTTGAAGTATTCAGCATGACAGTACAGGGAATTGTATGTTTCGAGATTTACTGCCTACCTTGGATGGTTACGATCAATATCGCGATCAATTTACCCATTTATTATCCCAATTCAACAATGAAGGCATACAAATAGATGGGGCTTTCGAAGAATCTTTAATATTTAAACGATTGGTCCCCTATTTACAAAATCGCACAGCCAAAAATGTTTTTATTATATTACACAGTGTTTATGCTTATCTCGCAGAACTCCCTAAATCTGATGGAAAAGAAAAAATAAAACCAAAAATCAAAGCAGCCACTAATTTGCTCGATGTCTGTATTGTAAATACAACGATAATCATGAAATTGGGTGAAGAAGAGGGCGCTTCCATCGATGCCAGCGATTTGATTGCCCCAACAATCCCTTTTCATACTCAAGCTGCTTGTACGGATGCAACCATAGATCAAGAAGAAGAAAAATCAGATTCAGCATTGCAAAAATTACAAAAGCGCTTATACAGAGCAAATATTCATGTTGAAGAAAGCGGCGCAGTGCATCAAAAAGACAAAAGAATTAACCCAGAGCCAGAAGCCAAGGGCGTCGAAAGAACTCCCATTGTTTCATTGATATCCGGTATCGATTATGAATTTGTCTTTCGCTATTTTCATCTTATCTATCGACTACATCAAGGCATCGAATATTTTATTGTTTTAATCCCTAAACTCATTCCCATGCTATGGAAAAATATTCTCTCAGAGAATGAATTAGAAACTGTTGTTAAATTAATAGAAAAAAATAAATTGCCGCTATTACCTTGGCTAGATACGCTGAGTTATCACACTGCAAATTGGGTGCTGTCATTGTTTCATCTGTATGAGGTTGAGATTGATTTTGATGAATTATTGAATGCAGGCTCTGAAAAAATAAAAGACACGGACGCGATTAGGCGCTATCGTCGATCTCTGCATACACCGAGCGGCCAATCCAAAATTCAATTTGAAATTAAACATGAATCCATTCCTTATTTTAATCAATTTGATTACAAAGAAGAATGCAGTGAAATTATTTCGTTCAAAGACAATAAATCGAGTATCTGGCATCCTTTAAAATCGAGCGCGACGCTGGAAAGTAAAAAAATATTTTATAAAAAATTAAATGACGATAAATTATTAACTTGCATATTAAGCATTGATCATATTTATGAATCGTTAGATAAAACTGATCTAGAATTAATTTTTGAAAATTGCAATCGCGCACTGTTTGTTGAATTACTAGTAAAACGTAATCGCTTAAGTCAATATATATGGCAACCGATTAAGATTGATGACAACTTATTAACGGCTGACATCATTCGTAAAACAACAAACTATGATGAAAAATCAATTGATGACGCAAACGCGTTACGCGCTAAATTCAAAATTCCAATTAAAATTCCAGTCGGCTATAGAAGGCCTGGAACCAATCTTGAGCCAAAAAAAATATCAAATGAAAATTTATATCAATATGATGCGTTTGATATTTTAAGCGCCGAAAATCGCATACTGACCAAATATGCTGATGTATTTAGCGCGCCATCAGATGAAATGAAACATGATCATGCAAATAAAACCACGTTTTATTTTCATATTTTAATTAATACGCCCAGAAATAAAATTCCGACTATAGTGAATAGTTATGCGTTACCCGCGGGTGGTGCGGTCATTTTTTCAGGCATTATGGATTTACAAGATGGATATTTTATCGCGTATTTTATTTATAAAAATAGTACCAATCAAATACAAGTCACATGCGTCAACCCTTTTCCAACACTGCGGCGCGATAAAAAGTGCCCTAAGTTAATCAAAAATGATGAAATAAAAAATATTTTTAAACAGATTTTTCCAGGCTGTATTGTCTATGATCCGAATGTGACATTGCAAATTGACTCACAAGATAGCGGCCCAAATGCATTGGCCATTATAGATGAAGCCTACCATTCTATTAATAAAAAAGATCAATTGATCAGTGTTAATGATGATACATTAGTCATTAATATTACAGCGTTCAGTGTCAATTGCTTTGAGCGCAGAATGTATGACGCACAGAATAATATTCATTACTACCCTCCTGAAGTTGATCAAGTGAGCAAACAAAATCGTCGATATTGGGCATTTGAATTACGTCAAGCATCAAATGAAGATTATGATTATGATGCTAAAGTCAATTGTCAAAATCATATTGAAAAACGACCTTTAGATGAACACGAACAAGAATACTTTGTTGAATCACTGATTAGAAATTTTTTTACATTTATTAAAAAATTCGACGATATTACAGATTTTTATCAGACAAATCATATTTTTGCCGGGCTCATTCATATTTTTACCACAAGCCCTGAATATCCCTATGCTGATTTTTTTTCAATGCTCAATACCCAAGATCAAATTAAGGTGATTCATGAAATTAATCGGCGTTTGAAAAATGGCAATTTTGCCAATCCACTGCATGTTTTAGTTGTCCATCATGCTTTGCAGTGCGAGATACTGTTAATTTTTAATAATAAGTTGAAATTTGAGTATGATGAACCAATCGAATCAATGGTGAATAAAATCATTAGAAGATGTACTAAATTAAAAAAAATATCGCCCAGCTTTTCTTGTTTAAGCGCATCTTCACCTTATACTCTCAAAATGATTGTCACAAACAGAATTCAGCAATTAGCAAATGAATTTTCTCTTGCAGTTTTGGCGCAATTTAGGGCTGCTGTTAGTGAGTGTCAATTTCAAGATTTTTTATTACCAACATTTCATTGCGCTGATTTATTACCCCAATGTGCCATGAATGATTTAATTATAAATTTATTTAAAACAACTTTTAATAAAATAGTAGATGATCGAATTAAATTTTTAATCCAACAGCAACTTCAAGATAAATCATATAAATATCTATTAAACATGGCTGCTAATTCACCTTTTATGACTGAACAATTACGCAAATATAAATATGACGGCCATGAGCAAATTTATTTTTCAGATATCGAAGATATTCTGTCGCAACACATCTTCCAATCTGCCGCTGGAAAAAAAATACCCCAATGCCTGCCGTGGAATAATAAAGAATTATCAATGATCCAACTGAGCGCAGTGCTTAATAAATTAAAGAAAACGCAGAATAATGCGCCTGATTTTCTTTTAAGCGCCGCACATTTTGATGAGTTAAGTTTGTTGTTGAATAAAATTCAAGACAATGATTGTCTTTATATAAAATTGACCGCTCTTATCAATACCGGTAGAGCAAATTTGGCAAAACAAATTTACCAGAGCCAGGCTATGCAATACCGTCGGTAATTTTGTCATTCTTTTGTAATCATACATTGCAACTACTATGATAGAATCGCTTTTTCATACAACTATAAGGAGAATTAAAATGATTGGTAGTGATCGAGATCATTTATTAGATGATACTGAGGAAGAAAAGCCAAGGGTCGATAAGTGTGCTACGAGTTGTGCCACAAGCATCATTGTTAGTTTTAATTCTCTTTTTTACATTATGAATAACGCAATGCTGAGCAATCAATATAACGCTGCATGTTTGCAAGGAGCCGCTGATAAAAAGTTAGGTATTCCAGAACAGATATCACCACTTGATCTTAACCTCTATATCGAAATAGCGGCAGGTGCTGGTTTAGTGCTATCACCCATCATGACTTCGGCTAGCGCTTGGGTAGTTTCTAGAGGATATGAATTACTGAATAAAACCAAATTTGGACTTGGCATATTTGCTGGAATGGCCACAACGGGTATTCTTTTTTTATGTGATTATCAATTTAAAAAGACTATATATGCGGAAGGTTATGATGTGGGATTTACGAATGTAACTGCGGCAACCTTATCTCATATCTGCATTACTCGAAAAGATGAATCTATACCTGTGACAGATACGCTTTTTAAAATAACACCAGTTGTAGTTACCTCGTTACTGGCTTTAAGTCACTGGAATAAATGGCGATCAAGAGGTGCGCAAAATCAGCAAGAAGTTGCACCTACGAATGTCTCACGAATGGAACCGTAATCTTAATCCAGTCGCGCAAATAACTACCATAACCAGTAGATAAATGCATTACGTGTAAATCTTTTAAAAAGAAGGATACTGCCTGGCTTAATCGATACTTTTATAAACCACGTCGTCCCGCGACGCCGCCGTCATTGCGAGCGTAGCGAAGCAATCCAGGTTTGCTTGATCGACACAAAAACCTGGATTGCTTCGCTG
>CAZOFA010000096.1:0-6546 GCA_964578975.1 uncultured Coxiellaceae bacterium | reverse complement strand
TATTTCTATCATGGGCAATCATCCCCTAAATATCCGTTGATTTTCCGTGCCCGGCCACGCGCGCGGCACGAATAAAACAGTCTAAGCAATGTTCCACTTTGCTTGCAAACCGAATACATCTGCACTTGCGCTGATAGACCCATCAGTCAGTGTTGTTTGCGCACCCACTTGCTGAGTTAAATTATTTATTCGTGTATTCTTAACAAAGAAATGCGTCCAACCCACATCAAAACCCCATGCGGGAGTCGGTTGATAATGTGTACCGATGGCAACAGCAATACGATCACTGTCAGGTAATTGCAAATTGCGATCTTGATTATTCGAGGGTGTTTCATCATATCCAACACCACCTCTAAACATCCATTGTTCATTCAAGTGATAATTTGCACCGACTGAGTAATTCCAGGTGTTACGATAATTTTCTGGCACAGTGATGATGATAGAATTACTGACATTCCCATCCGTATCTATTCCAGCAACGTTTCTTAACACGATATTTTCTAAAACACTCCATTGCGTATACGCAATTGTTCCCATCATATCCCAAGTTGGATTAAAGGTATGAAATACGCTGAGTGTCGTTGTAGCAGGTAATGTTGTGTTAGCTTTTAAATTATTTGATTGTTGTAACCCGCCTAACAAACCATTCGCTATTTGACCGGTAAATTTACTCGTGCCACTTAAATGATGTGTAATCTTCGAATGATAGGCCAAGCCCACACGCGTTTGCTCACTAAATTGATACATGACGCCCAAGTGATAGCCATAACCATAATCGGTGCCGACATTTTCTGAGGGTGTATCCGCGCTATAGCCAAAACTTTGATCGAGAAAAGGACTTCCCGCGACCAGATCAAACTCCGCTCGCGCATGTTCCACATCTAACCCTGCACCAAATGATAATTTATCCGTCGCAGCAAAACTTAAGGACGGTGACACATCAATAATTTGCAGAGACGTGAGCGTTGCTGAATAACGCGCGAAAGTATTGGTGCCGTAATCTGTTTTTAAACCAAACGGTGAAACCACGCTTAAACCAATCGCGAAGCGATCATTCAACGGTGAAACGTAATGCACATCGGGCACAATATTAAAACCACCACCTTGCGCCACCACTGCGCGCGCACCTTGATCAATCGGCAGAAATGTATCATTCACATCGACACTTCCGCGATAAGTAAAATCCGTCAGAATGGGATCTAAACCGACCACGAGTTGTTGACTATGAATTCTGACCATACCTGCTGGATTATAATAAGCAGTGCTCGCATCGGCGGCTTCTGCTGCGCGACCCGCATGATAATTTCCCACACTGGCGCCATCTTGTTCCCATAATTGATAAGCGGCTGCAAATGCTGTGTTCGTTGAGAGCGTTAAAATTCCCGCGGTGGACATTAAGAAAAAAACACGTCGAAAATGAATTCGTTTCTTCATGATGAATTCTCCATAATTATTTTTATTCCAGATCAATCGGAGACAGTGACAATAATAATCGTTATTTGATCACTGAAATAAGTTGGAATAGAATACCTGATTCTTTTAACAAAACAAGATTTTTTGTCTGCTGTCATTCCCGCGTTCGTGTCATCCCCGGGCCGGCGGGTATGACACGAATGCGGGGATGGCACAAAACTAAAATAGGAGATTATATGGCACTCACGCCATCAACCATGTTACCCCTCGGCACTCTCGCACCCGAATTTAATTTAATCGACACACGCACACAAAAAATGGTTTCACTCACCCAAATGAAATCCGATAAAGCAACTGTCGTCATGTTTATTTGCAATCATTGTCCTTACGTCAAAAATATTCAAACCAAACTTGTTGAAGTGGTAAAAAAATATCAAGGAAAAGGCGTGAGTTTTATCGCCATTAATGCAAATGATGTTAAAAATTACCCGCAAGACAACCCAGAAAATATGCGCAAAGAAGCAGAAAAATATGGTTATACATTTCCTTATTTGTTTGATGAAAGCCAAGCCATTGCAAAAGCGTATCAAGCCGCTTGCACTCCGGATTTGTATGTATTTGATCACGCCCTCGCCTGCGTTTATCGTGGCCGTTTTGATGATTCGACACCGGGAAATGGAATTGCTGTGACCGGAAATGATTTGTCTCATGCATTGGATGCACTATTGATGGGAAAACCGATTAATCCAGAGCAAAACCCCAGCATTGGTTGCAATATTAAATGGAAATAGTTAAAAGGATTTTAATATGTTAGATCGCACCGTCATCATTCCATTAGAATTCATTTGCGATCTTGAACAGCATGATGAGTTAATTATTTTACCCGCAACATTAGCCGTATTTAAACATCAAAATGCACATCTAAATATTATATGGATCAGCAAAAGTGATCACACTCATTTAACAACGCTATTTGAAATGCCAGGAATAAAAGATGCGCTTAAACTCGGTATTAATTTTTTCGCATCAGCTTATTCTGTGACTGCATGCACTGCGACTGATCCATTAAAATGTGATGTTGATTTTTATCAGAGCATTACAGACGTGAAAAGATCAGAAAGAACGATTTCACTCATTCTTCAACTAGAAAGTCTTCATCCTAATGCTGTCGAAAAAAATCGAGAGGAACGTCGCGCGGAATTGGTACAAGAATGGGGTTTAAAAGAAGGATTCGACATCATCGAACGTAAGCCCACGCAAAGGATTTTTTCTATGATGAGTAAACATTTTCCTAAAGTTGGATTATACTCTTGCGCTAACCAAACTATGGTGGAGGAGCTTATGTTAAATCGTCGTACAGTCATCCTACCGCTTGGCTTACTGTTAAATCTCGATCACAGTAAAACTGGCGCTGCATTTATTGCATTAGCACAAAAACAAGAAAAAAAGCCTGATTTAAACAAATTGATGCGAAGCATTTTAGAAGAAGATGATAAATTTAAGAAAGGTCTCTATGATGATCCTAAGATCTTTAGAGAAAAAATACTTACTATATTAGGCTTAGACCCAACCAAGGTCAGTGAAAAAGAGTTTGATGATGCTTGGAATAAGATGCAAGGGGACTTATCTACTTTGCCGGCAAAACTACGCGCATTTCAAAAACAGCACGAACATGTGAATATTATTTTTATCAGTAAAACCAATCCCATTCATTTACAACGACTCCTTGATGAAAAAGTCGTAGAACAAAAATCAGAGGGAGAAGCGCCTCTGGTATTAGGCGATAACTTTTTTGTCACATGTCGTTCTCCTGCCGCATCACAAGCGCCTGAAGATTTTACTGATATCGCTTTGTATGAGCAAATCATCCGGGGTAAAAAATTAGAAGGAGAGATTTCGTTTATTGCTCAATTAGAAAGTCGCAGTCCTTTTCCCGATGTAAAAGTTCGTGATGAGTATCGCGCCAGTTTGTTAAAAATTTGGGTTGGGAAACTTGGATCGCAATTCATTGATCGACCACCTGGGCGTAACGTGGATTATATTATGCGGGAAAATTTCCCAAAGTCTGTTCAACTTGTTTTTCGAGATCCTGTTGATGGTCAAGCGCGAGATGATTTTTTTGTTATGTTTAAAAATCCGCGGAAAACTACGCCGGAACCGAATGCGAATGTACAGGAACGGCCTGCGCCACCAGGAGGACAGCCGCCTCGCGTATAGATCGTCATTGCGAGCGCCTCTTCTTCGTCATTGCTGCGTAGCTTCTTCGTCATTGCGAGCGCAGCGAAGCAATCCAGGTTTTCGTGCCGATCAAAACCTGGATTGCTTCGCTGCGCTCGCAATGACGAGCTCGCAATGACGGAAGGGATTCTCTATGGAAACTGATAAAACCCCACCTGCCCACACTGACCATTATAGAGATAATCAAAAACATACAATGGTCGTCGACCAGTGTTTACAAAAACCAGTCCACTTGCAGTGGTGTTAATCCATTGCACCAGCGTTGGAGTTGGCGTATTGCTTGGCGGATTACTTTGCACTGCCGAAAAACTATATGACATCGCCGGCGAACTCGTTGCTCCCATCAAAATAGACATCGCGATCCCATTCGGCACAGTGTTATTACTATCAAACGTGCCGGCGGGTCTTTGCGCGAAAGGCAAGTCAATGAACATGGAATCAATTCCAACATCTAATAAAGCCGTCCCACAAAATTGATTTGGCAGCGGTGATGCGGTGAAAGTATAACAACCTCCTTGCGCATTGAAATCGCCAGGTATCGTTGCGTTGGGTGTGAGATCCACAATATTGTAGTTAGTTATACTACTAATTCCTAATGTGAGACCTGTCGATGTTCCTATATCACCCGGCGTGAGGTAATACCCTGGCGTGATATCAGTCCCATTATTATTATTTGTGATATGAAGAAAAGCATTCGCAGCAGGCGAATTAAATAAATCATTCGTCGTCGTGCTATTGCGATTAAAACCCACACCCATGTAATGCAGCGTTGGATCGGGTGGATGTGAATAACATGATTTTGTAGTCGGGCCGGTACAATACGCTTTATTAATACCTAATACCATAATCGGCATGGTTTCCACCACACCACCACCGGAAATTTGTACGCGCACGGGAGCTAAATAATAATTTCCCGAATAAGTATTCCCACTACTATCATAATATTTTACGCCCGGGGCACCAGGACCAATCACGTTAGCATTACTTGGAAGTTCACTCACAGGAACCACAACACCTAAAGAACCTGTATCAATGGTGAAAATTTTCAGCGTGCTAATCGGTGCACCGGTGTCATGACCGACATCTGCCTTGATTTGCAACGCGTCCGGTAATGTTCCCACTAATGGCACTTGATAACTCGTGGGATTATAACTACACGTGGGCGTATTTTGTTTCAGCACTTGTGTCTGACCTAACGCCGCACCATTATTAGTGCTGTCACTGATCCAGGCATTAATTAAAATATTATTGGGAAAAGTCTCACCGCTATAAGTTAACGTAACTGCACCGGTGCTCGATGTCGTGCTCGTGGGTGAGATGACACCATTAGGTGCACCATACACATTAATGTGAATAGGATTACTGGCGCTCGGGAACAACGGCTGTCCTTGTGAGTTACACATCGTCATGGTGATGGTAAATGTTTGCGGAGGATTCGGTGATCCGCCGGTTGGATTATTCACTTCTGTCGCGCCCGGAGAAAATGCAATCACATCGGGTAGACACGTGGATGGTGTCAAAATAACCGTTGCCGGTGTAGTGTTGTTTGCAGAAAACAAACAATAACCGCTACTATTCATGGTGCAATCGCCGGGTGTATACCCTGGCGTATTAATTTTTATGCCCACACTCGGGTAGTTATGATTGGGTATCGTCGTTGTGATACTTAAATTAGAGCCTGTCGCCGTATAATTTTGACAAGACAGCGGACCTTTTCCATTTAAACAAAGCGTCAGAGAAATCTGAGCGGCAGGGCCACTGGATGTCACATGAAAAAATGTATCGGCAAAAACTTTTTGATTAAAAAAAATAACAAAAAAAATAGCTATGATTTTCTTCATCACAACTCATCCTTAAGTGTATTGATGAAATAATTAAGCCAAAATACCACAACTCAATGCTTGCGCATAGGCATGACCGGTCTTCAACGCATTTATCACTTGATCTGTTTTATTCAATTCGCCCTGCCCTAGATAAAAATAGTGATAAGCACATTCTAAAGACGCCTGCTTAAAGACATTATCCACTCGGATACCGATTCCGGTCATGGCGCTCAAAACAACATCCGTGTTGCTGCTGAATGCATCATCCGGAATCGTGACGCCACCATCCAGAGACTTTTCAGAAAAGTTTTTGGTTTGCATGAAGTTCGGGCCGACGCCTAAATCAATTATCAAATGATAACGTTCATTTGGAAAATTAAACAATGCTTTTGCGGTTGCATAAATCGGCAAATGTGTCACTTCATAGCTGTAAGATAAATTGTTAAAAAGTTCTTCTTGTGTGACGTTTCCTTTGACTGTCGTAGCTGCAAAATAAAACGCATCAATGCCGTATTCCATCGTCACTTTATTAAAGTGTTGTCCATTGAAAAAGTAGCCTAATCCCAATAAAACATTTTGCTCGCTATTATTGGTGACGGAAAAATCATCGCCGATTAAATCTTGAATATTGATATGTTGTGCTTTGCCTTGGTTTGAAACGTTAAATGCACCTAATTGAAAGAAAACTTTGCCTTGTGTTGTGCTGTCGGCAAGCGCTGAGAAAGCGCTTGTCATGCCGCACAACGAAGTCAATATTAAAAATTGTTTGATCGCATCCATGCGTAGTTTCATGTGTTCTCCTAGTGTATTTCATTGTTCAATAGCGAATGCAGCTATTATTATAAAACCAGCACCCCTCACCCGCCGCGCTTCGCGCGTCGACCTCTCCCACAGGGGGAGAGGTGAATTAAGAATCATCCCTCACCCGCCGCGCTTTGCGCGTCGACCTCTCCCACAGGGGGAGAGGTGAATTAAGAATTACCCCTCACCCGCCCCGCTTTGGGCGTCGACCACACCCCCAAGGGGGGCGGGGATTTTTTATATATAGGGACAGCCAACGGCTGAACACCAG
>CAZOFA010000095.1:0-6610 GCA_964578975.1 uncultured Coxiellaceae bacterium | reverse complement strand
GAGGAGCGCGAAGCGCGTCTCGAAGGGCGCGTCTCGAAGGGCGCGTCTCGAAGGGTCAGGATGACAACTCAACTCATGCAAAGATATTTAATTTCCACATATTCCTCGATCCCATATTTGGAACCTTCACGCCCAATCCCCGATTCTTTATATCCACCAAATGGTGCAACCTCGGTCGACACAATTCCCTCGTTGATTCCCACCATCCCATATTCCAATTGCTCCGCCACACGCCAAATTCGATCAATATCACGACTATAAAAATAGGAAGCCAAGCCAAATTGCGTATCATTCGCCATTTGGATCGCCTCATTTTCAGTTTTAAAACGAAATAACGGCGCAACCGGACCAAATGTTTCTTCGCGCGCCACTTTCATTTTCGTTGTCATGTTGGTCAAAATGGTTGGTTCAAAAAATAATTTCCCAGCAGAATGTGATTTTCCGCCACACAGAATTTTTGCACCGCGCGCTACCGCATCTTCAATGTGTGCTTTTACTTTTTTAATCGCAGCTGTATTAATTAATGGACCTTGTTGCACACCATCATCCATGCCATTGCCGATTTTTAAGGTTTTAACCGACGCCAACAATTTTTTGGCAAACGCATCATAAATTTTATCCTGAACTAAAATGCGATTCGCGCATACACAGGTTTGCCCCGTGTTACGAAATTTTGATGCCATCGCACCTTGCACCGCACGATCTAAATCTGCATCATCAAAAACAATGAATGGCGCATTTCCGCCTAATTCTAACGATACTTTTTTTAATGTCTCACTGCTTTGCTTCATTAATAATTTTCCGACCGCAGTCGAACCGGTAAACGAAATTTTGCGCACGATAGGATTGGATGTCAGTTCTGCACCAATTTTTTTTGCATCTCCGGTCAACACATTAAAAACACCCGGCGGAATTTCTGCTTGCTCTGCCAGTGCCGCCAATGCAAGTGCTGAAAATGGCGTCTCGCTCGCGGGTTTAATCACCACCGTACAGCCCGCCGCCAGTGCCGGTGCACATTTGCGTGTGATCATCGCCATCGGAAAATTCCACGGCGTAATCGAACCCACCACACCGATCGGTTGCTTAATCACTAATAAATGTTGGTTGGGTTTATTGGAGGGAATGATGTCGCCATAAATACGTCGTCCTTCTTCGGCAAACCATTTAATAAACGAATTGCCATAATCTATTTCGCCGCGCGATTCCGTTAAGGGTTTGCCTTGTTCCAACGTCATCAAAACACTCAAATCTTCTTTGTTTTCATCAATCAATTTTGCCAAACGGTTGAGACAATCGGCGCGTTGTTTTGCAGTGAGCAGACGCCATTGCAAAAATGCGGCTTCCGCTTTTTCAATTGCGTCTCTTGTTTCATCGGTACCACAATCTGGAATGTGACCGATAATTTTTCCATCAAAAGGATTTTCGACCGGAATAGTTTTTTTATTTTTAGCAACAATCCATTTCCCATTCACATAACATTTTTCACGAAAAAGCCTTGAGTTGTGCAAACGCATAAAATCTCCTTGAAATTCATGATTGCAACAATCGTTGGAATAATGCTTTGACGCTCGGTCGGTTGTCCCAATTTTGCAGAAAACGTTTGATTTCTTTTTTATACGCACGATTTATTTGGAGTTGATTCGCATGTTCTTTCATCCCATCTAAATCAATCATGATGGGACGATCACGCTCAATTAAAATGTTAGTGGCTTTGAGATCGCCATGACTGATGCGTAACTTGGTTAAATTGTCCAATACGTTGAGAAATCGTCGCGCCATTTTTTCAAAATACACATCATCTTCTTTATATTTTGCAAATAACTGAGCTAAATCAATTCCATTGACATATTCCATAATGAAATAAGATTGGTTACGCAATCCGATAAAACGTTTTTCGATGAACGCAACTGGTTTGGCGGTGGGCACACCGAACAAACGCAGTAAATTGGCTAAACGCCAAGATTCCCAAGCACGCGTGACACGCAGACAACGACGCAACCAATGCCACGTATTTTTGATGTTATAACGTTTGATGACTAATTCCCTGCCATCGATAACGAATCTTGCGACAGTGGTTGTATTGCCTGTTTTTAAAATTGTTGTTTCAGCATGACGAAATACAGATTCTGGATCGGCTAAAAATTTAAGGAAAGCACCTGATCCGTAATCCCGATCATACATGATCAATGCACTGGCCCAATTTATTTTGGCAAAAGCCGTGCAATTGCGCATGATTTTTTCTTGATAATGATTCCAGCGATGAATATTCCATTTTTTGGTGGCCTCATTGAGATAATCAATATCAGCCGGTTTCACAATCCATCCACGTGCACGTGCATAAACATGGAATAATGCATACTGAAGTTTTTCGGTACCCACACCTAATTGCGAAAAAAACAACCCTAAATGATCCAGACTCGGTTTTTTTGGCAGCGGCTCATGAAAATTTTCGATGCTTCCTCCATCCAGCGTGTAAATTTGTTTTCCCTTCAACAGAAAATTATTGAGATGTAAATCCTGTTGCACAACTCCCAGCACATGTTGCGTCGCCAACTCAATGGTCACTGCGTGCATCAACGGCACTTGTTCTTCAATACTGGTTTTGTCCGCCCAAAGATCTGCTAAATTATGCGCTTCCATAATTTGTTCGAAGATGAGAATGTGCACGCGGTTTTTATAGGCATTTCCATGATAAAGCAAATTTGGCGTTGGAATACCCGATGACAACAATGTTTCAACACCCGATAAATCACGCTCAAAATGACGTTCTGCAGCACGTCCGCCATAAAATAATTTGATCACCACCAACTGATCATTCCACGTGCCCAAAACAACCATGCGTTTGCCAGGCAGCAGACGCACAATCTGCTCGCAAAGAATGGGCGACTCACTTTCTGCCAGTGTAATTTTAAAAGGCACGATCGTCTCACGATGATGTGCGTGATAAAGCTCTTTCCAACTGATTTCTTTGACTGGATTAGTTTGCATGTTGTTGATATAACTTATCGCCACGTTTTTTTACCCTCTGCCAAAAAACTGCTTCCTCGATCAAGATTTGCTTTAAAGATTTCCCACGATATTCTCTCATAAAACGTAACAAATCACGTTGGGTCAAACCACTATTTTTACTCGAAAAATAAAGCCCTGCCAAATCTTTTATGATCCAACGTAATGGTGTTTTTTTGCGAATCGCGGCCCGGTGCAAATCGATGAGATAAATCACGGGACCTTGTGCACCGCTCAATAATGATTGTTTATCCAATAAAAAATGACAAATATAAAAATCTCGATGATTCATCCCATTTTCATGCAACGTACGCGCAATGCGTGCGACTTCAATGATTAATTGGCGTTTTAGCTGCAATGACACCGTTGGTTGCTTACATAAATCTTCCAAACTGATGTGCGGCGGCAATGCTCGGGTGAGCAAAAACGAACGACGTTTCGCCGGATTGACGCCATGACAACCATACCCCACCACATGCGGTGCGGGTATCTGTAATGCTTGCAAACGCTGCAATGCCTGCCATTCATTTTTCGCGCTGATGATAGGTAAACGGAATTGAAGCAAATTTTTAAAAATTTCTTTCCAGCCCACGCCGAAATGTTGTTTGATAAAATAATTTTTTCCATTCAGGATAATTTGTTGGGTACGACGATTTTCTAATTCGCGATAAACTTTTCCCTGCAACGCCATCATTTGATTAAACAATGCATGCTGTGGGAATAACACTTTAATGTCAGGATCGATGATTAACATTTTCTAGGGACTCAATTACATCAACGGCGCGTTCTGGCATGCTATAAATATCAGCGTTTTTTGCAAAATTCAATGCATTGTGACGCCAGGTTGATAAATCCATTGATACGATTTCCTGCAAAGCGCGATTCAATTTTTCTTGGATAAAAGGTGATGCTAATACGACACCGGCTGTTGCTTGTTTTACATAATCTGCATAACCGCAAACGTCCGTGGTTAACACCGGAAGTCCTGCGACCAATGCTTCCAATAAAACCGTGCCGGTATTTTCATAATAAGCCGGATGAATTAATAGATCTGCCGCCAGCATCAACGACAATACATCATCACGTCCGCCCAGAAAATGAATTTGTGACAAAATGCCTAATTGACGCGCTTGTTGTTTAAACGGCTCTGCATGCGCTTTGCCCGCTACAAATAACGTCACGCGTTTTTTTATTGCTTCTGGTAATGCCGCGATGGCTTTCAGGGTGCGATTTAATCCTTTAATTTTAAAACCGGAACCCACCATCAATAATAAAAAATCATGATTCGTTAAATGAAACTGCTCGCGCGTTTTCGCGCGTATTTCAGCTGAATGAGTGGGTGCAACACGGTCTTTTGCGACCCCGGGTGGAAGTAAATGAAAACGTGCGACTTCGGTTTGATAATAGAAAATAAATTTTGCTTGTTGTTGCGGCGCGATCAGGAGTATCGCCGTTTTATTATTTTTGGCAAATACCGCTTTTTCATACCCAATTAAATGACGGAAGCGCGGCAAAAGACGATAGCAAAAACCGTATTTGGCTTCGACTTTTGTTTTGATACACAAGTCAGCTGCGTAATACACATCAAGCCCAGGCATTTTATTAAAACCAATCACAAGATCAGCCGGTTCCTGTTGCAATTCTTTTTTTAGTTGCGCGACAAAGTTTTTGCAACGCGTGTGATTTTGCCATCCTCGCGTCGGAATAATTTTGACAGGAAGAGCGGGATCACGTTCCCCATCCCAGCGCATGGTATACACTTGAACGCGATGTCCGCGACGCACGCATTCTTTCGCAATACGAATAAAATCACGTTCCAAGCCACCAAAGGGGAAATAATTAAATAAGCAAAATGAAAGTTTCATAGGACGTTATTTTAACACAATCAAGCTATTTTCCAGTAATTTTTCGCCACCAAGGCAGTCGTGGCAAATAGAGTAAAAGATACATGAGCACGGATGTCAAAATGCTTGTTAAGTATAAACCAAACGACACAGCAAGACCGATGGAGGCAGTCGCCCAGAGTGTAGCGGCGGTGGTTAAGCCACTCACATAATCACCTTGACGAAAAATCACGCCACCGCCTAAAAATCCGACGCCGGTGACCACTTGCGCTGCAATACGCGAAGGATCAGCACCAATAATACTGATCGAGAGCACGCCAAATACGCAGGCGCCCAGTGCAATGGCACCGTAAGTTCGAACACCCGCTGAAATTCCGTGACGTTCGCGTTCCCAACCAATTAACGCGCCCAACAAAAAAGCGATTAAGACACGGGCAAATATTTCTAAATCGGGTTGAAATTCATTTAATGTCATATTAACTTCCAATGTTATGTAAACCTATCCTACAGGGTTTAGGAAAATAAAATCAACTTTCTCATCCGTTCACACACATCTTGCATGACATGAATGTTATGAATGCACGCCAGATTGCTGTAAGTGAGCGCTTGTTGTTTAAAAAGAAAATGCAAATAGGCACGGGTGAAATTCTTGCAAGTAAAGCACGTGCAATTTTCCATGATTGG
This sequence comes from uncultured Coxiellaceae bacterium, assembly GCA_964578975.1. GTDB lineage: Bacteria > Pseudomonadota > Gammaproteobacteria > DSM-16500 > DSM-16500 > CAYRUP01. The sequence continues at coordinate 1,076 of CAZOFA010000095.1, read as the reverse complement.
TCTTTCATCTTTTGCATACACACTTTTTTTAATTAAAATTTTTCCCTGGTTTTCATCATGTTGAAAACGCAGCCACTGATTTTCTTCAACCACCGTACCGCAATACAGCGAACCATGACGCGCATTGCGTGTCGGTGCGACGCAATCAAAAATATCAATTCCGCGCGCCACCACATCAATTAAATCTTGTGGATGCAGTCCCACCCCCATGGTGTAACGCGTTTTATGATCGGGCAACAACGGGCAAATTAATTGCAGCACTTCCGCTGTTTTTTGCATATCAAATCCAATCACTTCTCCACCAATCGCAATCCCATCCAGTTCAGCGGATAAAATAACTTGCGTGCTTTCTTCGCGTAAATCCGCAAAACTGCCGCCTTGAATAATGCCAAATAATGCTTGGGTGTAGCCGTAAGCGGACGTGGGATGTTTTTGATGCGCTTCGATCGATTCATGCAACCAACGATGCGTGCGTTCCATCGCTTTTAATGCAGCTTCGCGCCCACCTTGCTCCGGTGTGCATTCATCGAAAACCATAATGATATCGGCACCAATAATTTTTTGTGCTTGGATGGAAGATGCCGGCGTTAAATGAATGAGTTTTCCGGTGATCGGATGTTTAAAGTGCGCGCCGTTATCATCAATTTTGCAAATCTTACCGTTTTTCGAAAGACTGAAAACTTGAAAACCGCCACTGTCCGTCAACATGGGTTTATCCCATCCCATGAATTGATGCATGCCACCGGCTTTCTCGAGAATGTCTAAGCCTGGTGCGCATAACATGTGATAGGTATTTCCACCGAGAATAATTTGACTGCCGGTGTTGGTTAAATCAGTCGGTGTCATGCAGTTGACAAATGCACGTGTTCCGACGGGCATGAAAGCAGGGGTCGTGAATTCGCCGTGCGCGGTGGTGATCTTGGTCACGCGTGCGGGTAAAGTGGGATGTTTTTTGATAAGTTCGGTTTTGAATGACATGTTTTAAATACAAAAGGAAGCGATTATAGCAGCGTACGCATCCAGGTGCTAGACTACCCTTCGAGACGCGCCCTTCGAGACGCGCTTCGCGCTCCTCA
>CAZOFA010000094.1:0-6635 GCA_964578975.1 uncultured Coxiellaceae bacterium | reverse complement strand
CCCGACCCTCGCCTTGTAAGGGCGATGCTCTACCAGCTGAGCTAAGCACCCAAGTCAGCGGAAACCACCGGTATTAACTAAAGAGTTCAGGAATTCTAACTGAAATAACTTTCAGAACCTTTATTCTCTTTCTGTTTCTTTTTCTTTTTCTTTTTCCTTCACTGCATCTTTCAATGCTTTACCTGCTTTGAATCCAACCACTTTAGCCGCTTTGATCTTAATTTCTTGGCCTGTTTGTGGGTTACGACCTTTTCTTGCAGCACGTTGTCTGATGACAAATGTTCCGAAATTCACTAATACGACCGGCTCATCTCTTTTTAAAGAAGAAGTGATTGCCTCAATCATGGCACCTAATGCGCGCTCTGCAGCAGCCTTAGTTACCTCTGCTTTTTCTGCAATAAGTTCGATAAGCTCTGCTCTATTCATAAATCCTCTGCTTTTTTCTATCCATGGTTAATATGAAAATGTCAGCAAAAATTCCTGACCATTCTTTCAAATCTGCTTTACCGCATCCAAACTTGTCTTTTTCACAGGTTCGTTCGAAGTGTGATTTATACCAATTGAGAGAAACGCGTGTCAAGCAATGTCATTCACTTTGGCATTATTTTTTTAATGCGTACGTGGACGCTCTCCTTTACGCAATCGTTTTTGTTGACTACCGACAATGGTTTTTAATTTGGCGCGACGTTTTTTACCTTTGCCAGGTATGCGTTCCGGATAGCCATTTAATGCATACGACAACACTTCATCAATCCAACGAACTGGTTTGATATCCAAATCTTTTTTGATATTGTCAGGTATTTCTTTCAAATCTTTAACATTTTCAGCAGGTATGATCACATATTTAATACCGCCACGATGTGCAGCCAATAATTTTTCTTTAATACCGCCCACCGCCAACACTTCACCACGCAAGGTAATTTCACCGGTCATGGCATAAGTTGAACGAACAGGGATTTGTGTAATGACAGAAACCAATGCCGTACACATACTAATGCCCGCGCTCGGACCATCTTTGGGGGTCGCGCCTTCTGGAACATGGATATGAATATCATGTTTGTCAAAAAACGTTTTGTGCACGCCTAACAGAGGCGCACGTGAGCGTACCACGGTTAATGCAGCTTGGATGGATTCTTGCATCACACCACCTAATTGACCGGTGTAGGTTGTTTTTCCCTTGCCAGGCAGTGTGACGGCTTCAATTTCAAGTAACTCACCACCCACTTCTGTCCATGCCAATCCTTTCACTTGGCCCACTTGATCTTTTTCAGCGGCCACATCATGTCGGAAACGACGCACACCTAAGTAATGCTCAAGATCACCAATTTGAATTTGTTTCTTCTTCAAAGGTTTCGTTTTCAATAAAATTTCTTTAACAGTTTTACGGAAAATTTTAGAAATTTCGCGCTCCAGATTACGTACGCCTGCTTCACGTGTGTAATGTTGCACAATGTAGCGCACGGTTTCGAGTGGAATTTCAAGCTCCGTCGGTTTTAAACCATTGGCTTCTAATTGTTTTGGAATCAAATGACGTAATGCGATATTAATTTTTTCATCTTCGGTATAACCTGGAATACGAATAATTTCCATACGATCACGTAATGCCGGCGGAATTTCGAGCGTGTTCGCGGTTGCGACAAACATCACATCGGATAAGTCATAATCCACTTCAAGGTAATGATCGTTAAACGAATGATTTTGCTCTGGATCTAATACTTCTAAAAGTGCAGACGCGGGATCACCACGAAAATCCATCGCCATTTTGTCAATTTCATCGAGCAAGAAAAATGGATTCTTCACATCCGTTTTTGAAATTTTCTGCACGATTTTACCTGGCATCGCACCGATATACGTACGACGATGACCGCGTATTTCAGCTTCATCACGTATCCCACCTAATGACATACGAATAAATTTACGACCGGTAGCGCGCGCAATGGATTGACCTAATGACGTTTTACCCACACCCGGTGGCCCGACTAAACATAAAATAGGACCTTTTAATTTTTTCACGCGTTTATTCACGGCCAGATATTCAATAATTCTTTCTTTCACTTCTTTCAAGCCATAATGTTCTTCTTCAAGAATTTTTTCTGCTTCAGCAAGTTTAATGGTTAATTTAGATTTATTTTTCCAGGGCAACGCCAACATCCAATCTAAATAATTACGTGAAACCGTGGCTTCCGCTGACATGGGTGACATCATTTTTAATTTGTTTAATTCGGTTTGACATTTTTCGCGCGCTTCAGCCGTCATACCGGATTGTTCCATTTTTTTCGCCAGCGCTTCTAATTCATTCGGTACATCTTCTAATTCACCTAATTCTTTTTGAATTGCTTTCATTTGCTCATTCAAATAATATTCGCGCTGCGTTTTTTCCATCTGACGTTTCACACGCCCGCGAATTTTCTTTTCAACTTGCAGCAAATCGATTTCAGATTCCATGATGCCAACAAGTTTTTCTAAGCGTTTCGCTAAATCGGTTACCTCTAATATTTTTTGTTTTTCATCTAATTTTAATGACAGATGCGCTGCGATCGTATCAGAAAATCGACCGCCATCTTCAATGGCTAAAACGGATGCTAAAATTTCAGTCGGAATTTTTCTGTTTAATTTTACATATTGTTCAAACTGAGATTTTAATGAACGAATTAATATTTCAATTTCGCGTGATTGAGTATTTGTGTCATCAATCAATTCAATGTCTGATAAAAAATAATCTTGGTTAGTTAAAAAGCGTAATATCTTGGCGCGCTTTACACCTTCAATTAATACTTTAACGGTCCCATCGGGTAATTTGAGTAATTGTAATACGGTGGCGAGGGTCCCAACATGATAAATATCATCCTCGGTCGGTTGGTCTTCATGAGCACTTTTTTGTGTGGCCACAATGATCTGTTTATCCGCCGCCATGGCAACTTCAAGCGCCTTAATGGAGCGCTCACGGCCGACAAAAAGTGGCACCACCATGAATGGATAAACAATCACATCACGTAAAGGTAAGACTGGAACGCCTAACAGTTTCTTTTCACTCTTATTTGATGTCATATTCTAGTTCCCCTTAGTAATGGCATTAACAGAAGAATATCGCTCTGTTTATTTAAGTATATGCGAGTTAAAGAAAATTATCACTCGGAAGCAGCAAAAGCTTGTTCACTATTTTCATACATCACAATAGGAGATGTTTCACCTTTAATCGATGATTCATCCACAATCACTTTTGTTACATTTTGTAGCGAGGGTAATTCGTACATCGTGTCTAATAACACTTTTTCTAAAATAGAACGCAAACCGCGTGCTCCTGTTTTCTTTTCATAACAACGTTCGGCAATCGCATGTAATGCAGCGTCGCGAAATTCTAACGACGCACCTTCCATTTCAAACAACATACGGTATTGTTTTGCTAACGCATTTTTGGGTTCAGTGAGAATTTTCACGAGGGCTTCTTTATCTAATTCTTCAAGAATAGCCACCACCGGCAAACGACCAATTAATTCAGGAATCAAACCAAACTTAATCAAATCAGCCGGTTCAACATCGTGTAATAATCGATTTATGGATTTTGAATCATCTTTGCTGTGAATTTCAGCGGAAAAACCAATGCCAGATTTTTCAGAGCGATCTTTAATCACTTTTTCAAGGCTGGCAAAAGCGCCACCGCAAATAAATAAAATATTTTTGGTATCGACTTGAATAAATTCTTGTTGCGGATGTTTGCGTCCGCCTTGAGGTGGAATCGATGCCACTGTTCCTTCAATCAATTTCAGCAATGCTTGTTGCACGCCTTCACCAGACACATCGCGCGTAATGGATGGATTTTCTGATTTACGAGAAATTTTGTCTATTTCATCGATATAAACAATACCGGTCTGCGCTTTTGCAACATCGTAATCACATTTTTGCAATAATTTTTGGATGATGTTTTCAACATCTTCGCCCACGTAACCCGCTTCGGTTAATGTCGTTGCATCCGCAATCACAAACGGAACATTTAACAAACGTGCTAACGTTTCAGCTAATAATGTTTTGCCACTTCCAGTCGGCCCAATTAATAAAATATTACTTTTGTTTAATTCAACTTCATTTTCTTTGGGTTTATTACGTAATCGTTTGTAATGATTATAAACGGCGACCGATAATGTTTTTTTAGCAAATGATTGGCCGATAACATATTCATCCAGCGTTTGGCGAATTTCCATCGGTGTGGGTAATTTTGCAAGTGCATCCGCCGCAGTTGCAGGTGCGTTATGAACGTCTTCTTGAATGATTTCATTGCACAATAAAACACATTCATCACACACATAAACAGATGGGCCCGCAATTAACTTACGAACCTCATGCTGACTTTTCCCACAAAATGAGCAATGCAACACTTTATCTTTTCCTCCATTACCGCTCATAACAATAAGACCTCATAAAAATTTATCATTATTCCTTAAATGGAGACTCTTTCCCAAAATTCAAGTGCTTATCTAACATTTTTAACTCTCTACCTTTTCTTTCTTTGCTGGCACGCGTTGCGTTAAAATTTTATCAATTAATCGATATTCGAGCGCTCTTTCCGGGCTCATGAAATTATCTCGATCCGTATCTTTCGCAATCACTTCTTCCGGTTGTTTCGTGTGATACGCCAAAATTTTATTGATACGTGCACGCACTTTTAATGTTTCTTCGGCATGGATTGCGATATCAGAGGCTTGACCTTGCACCCCACCCAATGGTTGGTGAATCATCACGCGTGCATTCGGCAAACAATAACGTTTTCCGGCCGCACCACCTGCTAATAACAATGCGCCCATGCTGGCTGCCTGACCTAAACACATCGTGCTCACATCCGGTTTAATAAATTGCATCGTGTCATAAATCGCAAGTCCCGCGGACACAACACCGCCGGGAGAATTAATGTAGAGAGAAATATCTTTATCTGGATTTTCCGATTCCAAAAATAACAACTGTGCGACCACGAGGTTCGCCACCGTATCGTCAAGTGGTCCTATGAGAAATACCACTCGATCTTTTAATAAGCGAGAAAAAATATCAAAAGAACGCTCACCGCGCGCGGTTTGTTCGACCACAATTGGGACCAGGGTTGATGTCATACTCATCATCATTTTTCCTTATAAAGCTTGAGCATTGGTTATCAATTCACTGTAGCTAATCATTTTCTCAGTTACTTGTACACGCTCTAGTAATTTCTCAACGACCTGCTGTTCTAACACTTGCATCTCAACTTCTGCATAAGCACGTTTGTCTTTTGCATACCAATCCAGCACTTCTTTAGGATTTTCATAAGCAGAGGTGATTTTTTCTATCTCGGCTTGAACACGTGCTTTATTAGGTGCTAATTTTTCTTGTTTAATGATTTCCGTCACGAGCAAACTTAAACACACATTGCGCTCAGCTGCTTTGTTAAATGCAGCGATTTCCTCAGGGCTATGTGCATGCTCATGTTTGTGATCAGGATGCATTTGATCATGAATGCGCGCCGCTTCACGTTCAATCAAGACCTTGGGGATTTCAAGTTGATTTAGTTCAATCAATTTATCAAACACTTGTTTTTTTAATTTTGCATTGATGACATTGTTAAGTTCGCGCTCCAAATTTTTTCTGATTTCAGTGCGCAATGATTCAACTTCACCACTCTTAACACCGAGTTTTTTCACAAATGCATCATTTAACTCAGGCATTTCAGGCTCAAATACATTGATAACTTTGATGGCAAAATCAGCGTTTTTACCCGCAACATCTTTAGAAAAATAATTTTCTGGGAAAGTAATTTTAATGACGCGTTCTTCTAATGGTTGCATGCCAACAATACCCTCTTCAAATCCAGGAATCATTGTTTTGCTGCCTAGCACTATTGGATAATCATGGGCTTCACCGCCTTGAAAGACGACGCCATCGATGCTGCCACTAAAATCAATCATGACGCGATCTTTTGTTTGCGCTGCACGATTAACTTTTTTCCACGTGATATGTTGCGTGCGCAAATGTTCGAGCACTTTGTCGACATCCGCATCGGTAATCGTTGCAACTTCTTTTTCAAGTGTCGCTAACTCAAAACGTACATTTTCCAGCGGCGGAAATACTTCAAATGTCGCGACAAATTCTAATGGTTGATTAGGCATCACCATTTTAGGCTCAACAGTTGGAACGCTAATCGGCGTTAATTTTTCTTGATCAAGCGCCGCATAGAGAGATGATTTTATCACTTCACTTAATGCTTCTTGCTGCGCCGTTTCACCATAGCGTTGTTTGACGACGGTTAATGGTGCTTTACCAGGACGGAAACCGGCAATTTTTGCATTTTTCGCCAAATGATTAATTCGATTATTAAAGGCTTCATTTATTTTTTCAACGGGTACAACGACAGTGAGACGTCGCTCAAACTTGCTGGAAGCTTCAACAGATACTTGCATAACAATCCTCAGTTATTGACAACAAATTAAAAAATAAAAGGATCGCTAAAATATAAGTGATCCTCGTTGATTATTATAATAGAAAACCTAATGTAATGAAATCGAAAAGGTGCCCTTCGAGACGCGCTACGCGCTCCTCAGGGCGAACGGTCACAGATCCACGTTCGCCCTGACGCTCGCGAAGCGCGTCTCGAAGGGTTAAGAAAATGAGGTCTT
>CAZOFA010000093.1:0-6817 GCA_964578975.1 uncultured Coxiellaceae bacterium | reverse complement strand
GCGATTGAATTATTAGCGGCGTGTCAGGGAATTGATTTTCGTCGGCCGTTAAAAACCTCACCGTTACTTGAAAAAGTATTTGCACAGATTCGTAAACACATTGCGTTTTATGAAAAAGATCGCTATTTTGCGCCGGATATTGCGGTAGTGAAAAACATCGTGGCAACAAATCAATTACAACAATGCACGGATTTTAATTACGAGAATTTTATATAAACATCACAGTGTCATCCCCGCGCCCTTCGAGACGGTCGCCGCAGCGACCGTCTCGAAGGGTTCGGGAATGACACTAGCCGTTATTTAGCGAGCTGATTACCTATCACACCACCGCCCACTGCACCTGCAACGGTACCAAGTGCACTACCACCGGTTAATGCATTACCCGCAACACCACCGACTGCCGCACCGCCGACAGTGGCCATATCTCTGTTGGTGCATGCGGAAAGAAGACCGACGACCAAAAAGAGCGTTGCAACGTATGAAAGTACTGTTTTCATGAGTATTTCCTCCCAAAAAATGAGCTCTCATGTTATTATTTTACTCCACTCTATACATGAAATGTTGGCTAATTTTTTTTTAATTTTCATTATGTTATGAACCATAATCGCTTTGTTAAGCACATTCTCACGTGGTTTGATCAACATGGCCGGAAAAACTTGCCCTGGCAGCAGGATAAAACGCCTTATCGCGTTTGGGTTTCTGAAATCATGTTACAGCAAACTCAAGTGAATACCGTGATTCCGTATTTTGAGCGTTTCATGCAACATTTCCCAAATGTAGCGACACTCGCCAACGCCACTGAAGATGAAGTATTGCATTACTGGACCGGATTGGGTTATTACAGTCGCGCGCGCAATTTGCATCGCGCCGCACAATTAATTTCAGCGCAAAAAAAATTTCCTGATACGTTAGAAACATTACAAGAATTACCAGGCATTGGACGCTCAACCGCGGGCGCTATTTTAGCGATTGCCTTTAAAAAACCGGCAACGATTTTGGATGGAAATGTAAAACGCGTTTTGACACGCGTGTTTGCGCTGACGTCTGATGCAAAAAAAATTTCCGATGAGCTTTGGGAAATTGCGACAAAGCTCACGCCGCAAAAACGTGTAGATGATTACACACAAGCAATCATGGATTTAGGTGCAACCCTGTGTGTGCGTGGCAAACCACTTTGCGCTCAATGCCCGTTGAAATCCATGTGCCAAGCGTTGAAATTAGGCATTGAAAAAACGCTTCCGCAAACGACGCGCAAAAAAAATTTACCCATTCGTCAAGCCACTTTTTTTGTTTTCAAACATGAATCCGCCGTGCTATTAGAAAAACGTGCGTCGGATGGCATATGGGGTGGATTATGGAGTTTTCCTGAAGTACCGCAATTTTTATCGCTCGAAGAAATTCGGCAATGGTGTAAAAAACATTTTCGCGCCTCAATCAAACAAATTGCGCTCGGCGCATCATTCCGCCATACCTTCAGTCATTTTCATTTAGATATTTTGACGGCGGTGATCACACTCACAAAACCCATCGATCCCGCACAAAAAATTTGGTATAACCTGCAGGAATCACCTAAAGTAGGATTGCCACAACCAGTAAAAAAAATCTTGAGGAGTTTGTGATGACACGTTTAGTGCACTGTAAAAAATTACAAAAAGAAGCCGAAGGTCTTGAACGCATTCCTTACCCCGGTGCGCTCGGTCAAAAAATTTTTAATGAGATTTCACAAGAAGCCTGGCAACTCTGGGTGGATCATCAAACGATGTTGATCAATGAATATCGGTTAAACATGTTGGACGCGAATGCGCGTAAATTTTTGGCGGAAGAAATGGAACGATTTTTGTTTGGCACAGGCAGCGCTAAACCTGCTGGTTATGTGCCACCGAATGGATAATTTTACTTGACGTCGTACCGCGCAATCGGTTTAATATCGCCTCTTAGCAAAATCATCTCGGCCAGATAGCTCAGTCGGTAGAGCAGAGGACTGAAAATCCTCGTGTCGGTGGTTCGATTCCACCTCTGGCCACCTGAAAGATCAAATTCGTATCAATTCAATTTATCCCAACACCTGGATTGCTTCCCCCTCACTTCGTTCGGCGTCGCAATGACGGGCGTTGCCATTGCGACGCCGAACGAAGTGAGGGGGAAGCAAGTCCCAGGTTTACAACTTAACGAGGAATTTTATATGCGCTTTTTTCAAACTGTCGTAATCCTATTATTGTTTCCCATCCAACTCACCTTCGCCCAACCCCCCTATTATTTCATCTGCGGCCCCGACGAAGACGGCTGCCCTCAAGGCTACGAAGAATATTGCGCCTGTATTCCGCCGGGCATCACACCCAATAAACCTTATTGTCTCGATTTTAGCGCAAACACTTGCAGCGCATTATCAGAAGTACACCGTTGTAAAAAAGGAATGATTTTTGCTAATCAAGCGAGTTGTCTCGCGACAATTTTTCAAAGTGAACCGAATCCACCTTGTCCCATCGCGGCTCCTTCATTTTGTTATTCGCATTCGGCCTCTATTTGCGCTGCGAATGGTGATCCAAGCAGTTGTAAAAAGTTACGCTGAAAAAGACGACCCGCACCCACACGTCGTTTTTGCATTCGGATTACGGATAATAAACTGCGCCCCCTCAAGATCTTCTTTGTAATCAATTTCCGCACCAACCAAATATTGAAAACTCATCGGATCCACCAGTAATTGCACCGCATGACTTCCACTGCCACCTTCTTCATCGTCTTCGGCCACAATTTCTTTTGTCACGACTGTATCATCTTCATTAATGGTTTCATCAAACGTAAACCCATATTGAAATCCAGAGCACCCGCCACCCGTGACATAGGCACGCAGTTTTAAATTTAAATTTCCTTCTTCTTGAATTAATTCAAGAACTTTCAAAGCCGCGCTTTCGGTAAAATGGAGAGCTTCACTCATTCAAGTCCACCCCTATATTTTTGAGATTACATTATACATAATGCTGCATCTATTTTCATTCAATCTGCATTCAAGGATACAAACATGCTGTGGATTAAAGCGTTTCATATTATTTTCATGGTCACCTGGTTCAGTGGTTTATTCTATTTACCACGTCTTTTTGTTTATCACGCGGAAGCACAAGATCGTATCGGCATCGAACGCTTTAAAATCATGGAACAAAGACTGTATTACATGATTACCACACCGGGTGCGTTTTTAACAATCTTCTTTGGTATTTGGCTTATTCTTTACAATCCAAGCGAGTTTCTGCAAATCCATTGGTTTCAAATCAAACTTGGATTAGTAGCATTGCTCGTGATTTACCACGTTTATCTCGGAAAATTACTCCATGATTTTAAACACGATCGAAATCAACATCGTCAGTTATTTTTTCGCGTGCTGAATGAACTGCCTACGGTCGGGCTCGTGGCGATTGTGCTACTCGCTATTGTTAAACCCGAATTTTGATTGAGTGTGTCAAAATATTTTTTTAATTCCGGCATCGAATCATCTTTCAGTTTTTTTAAATGATGATGCAAAAAAGTTTTAAATGACTGCGGATAGGTATTGCCAGGTCCTGTCGTATAATGTTTATAAATTAAATGAAAAAGATGTTGAGGACTGGCGCCTTGCATAAATGCTCCTTCAAAAAATTTTTGAAAAGTTTGCGCTTGAAGACGTCCAGCTGGTAAATGCAAATGCATGAAATCAAATGTGTGTGTAACCGGGTGACCGTCTTTATCTTCTAAACCATTCGCGTGAACATATTCAAAATAGGCGTCATCCACCGCATTTTTTAACAACCTCGTCGTTAAGTCTTCATCCCTGAAAAAATTTGCTAAAATCTCTTCTCTTTGCGTTCGCGCAATTGACTTTAACTCATCCAAATCATCTTTATATTTTGCAACATCGGTTTTCTTTGTTGAGAATAAAAGAGTATTATGATTAAGTAATGCAAATTGCCGCATCGTTTCTGAAATATTTCGGCCAGATCCTTGACGAATAGATTCCTGGCAATGCTCTATTTCCTCAGAAATACATAATGCAAATTGGCTTGCGCGATACAGGTATTTAATCTCACGATCTAAAATATAGAATGGATCACCGGGCGCAACAGGAACAAAATCATAACCATCAATAATTAAAACACTTCCCTTTTTTGCTTGTTCGCGCACGTGATTGAAATAAGCTTGTCTTTTTTCGGGTGTGGCGCCAAAAATCGGAAAATTAATTGCATCGTTAACTGTTAATTTATTTTCTTTCAAGCCTTGATATAACTTATCCAGCAGGGGATGGTTTAATTGTTCTATCTCTGGCAAAAGCAAAGTCATTTTTTCAATGGTGTTGCCTAACGCAAAACAATCGCCGATTTTAAAATTTAATTTTACATACTCCCGAAGACATTTTTTTATTTGTGTTTTTAATTTTTTTATTTCTTGAACCTGCGGTTTTTCTTCACCTTGATTAAGTTTATCGATATCCGCTTCAAGTGATCTAACACGATCATGAAGTAATTTTATTTCAGGAGTCATGTAACTTTCAGTACCATTTATATGCAATGGCATTAAAGGAAGACCTGCGTCATTAACCTCAGCCGCAGTATCGTGATCAGCTAATTTTAAAAGCCCACGAGAAAAAACCAGAAAATTTTCTGGTTTAATATCGCGATGAACGATGTTACGAATATGAAGATCGTATACCGCTAAAATTGCCTGAGCAATCATGTGGATCACTGAACTATATGAAAGTTTTTTTTGCCTTTTCACAATATAAAAATTTAAATCTTTCTCTTCTGCTTTAGCAGAAATTTTTCTACCATCTGGAAAGTAATAGATACAATATTGATTAAACTCGTGTGGAACTCCTTTTCGAAACATCATGTTTTCTGCACCGATTGCGCGCTGGATCGTATAAGGCCGCATCGTTTTTTTGGGTTTTGAATAAGCGACTACCGTGGATGAGCAGGATGAGGATTTGCGTGAGTCGCTCGTTTCTTTCAACAAATGATGAAAAGTCACTGAATTATACGAACCATCATTTACCTTATCACTTTCCGCATCTAAAATTTGCTCGGGCGGTGGTGTTGATTGTGTGGTGATTTTTTTCAGAAAATTTCGTGCTTTATCCGCTAACACAATTGCTTCTCTTTTAATCAAAATGATCAAATATCTTACATCAAGCCTCCAATGGACGCAATTCTTCAGAGACACTTATATATCATATTGATTAAATTAAAGTTTTTCAAATACGCGTTGGGCGGCTGCGAGTGTTTTCTTGATCTCAGCCTCACCATGCGCTGACGACACAAACCCCGCTTCAAATGCAGAGGGGGCAAGATAAACACCTGCTTGCAACATCCCGTGAAAGAATTTTTTAAATCGTTCTACATCACATTTTTTAACATCAGCGAGCGTTTCAATGTCATTTGCCTCAGTAAAAAAGAATCCGAACATGCCACCGACTGCCGTGGTATGAAATGGAATTTGATGAGCATCCGCACATTTTTTTAAACCTTGCGTTAACAGCAATGTGTTTGCTGTGATGGTTTCAAAAAATTGCGGTTGAGTAATTAATTCCAAACTCGCTAAACCCGCCGCCATGGCAACAGGATTTCCTGATAATGTTCCCGCTTGATACACCGGCCCGAGCGGTGCAATGCAATGCATGATATCCGCGCGCCCACCAAATGCGCCCACCGGCATACCACCGCCAATCACTTTGCCTAATGTGATTAAATCTGGTTTGATATTGTAAAATGCGGCAGCGCCACCGAGTGCAACACGAAATCCCGTCATCACTTCATCAAAAATGAGTACGCTGTGATACTGATCGCATAACGCACGTAAACCCGCTAAAAAATCAGCGCGCGCGGGGACACAATTCATATTTCCGGCAACCGGTTCGATAATAATTGCTGCAATATCATCATTATATTTTTCAAATAACGCTTGCACGGTCTCGAGACGATTAAATTCGGCAACTAATGTATGTTCGACAATCGAATGCGGCACGCCTGCTGAACTCGGCACACCCAGTGTGAGCGCACCAGAACCCGCTGACACTAACAACGAATCATTGTGACCATGATAACAACCATTGAATTTAATTATTTTATTCCGTTGGGTAAAACCGCGTGCGAGACGAATCGCTGACATCGTCGCTTCCGTTCCTGAATTCACCATGCGCACCATTTCAATCGACGGCATGAGCGCGCAAATTTTTTCAGCTAATTCAATTTCAAGTGCTGTGGGCGCCCCAAAACTCAACCCATCTTTAATGCGCGACATGACCGCATCTAAAATATGGGGATGCGCATGACCTGCAATCATCGGTCCCCATGAACCCACATAATCAATATACGAACGACCATCTTCATCCATCACGTAAGCACCCTGTCCTGATTTAATAAACAGCGGCTCACCCCCTACGCCATTAAATGCTCTGACTGGGGAATTCACCCCGCCTGGGATCCTGCGTTGCGCACGAGCATATAAATCATTTGACCGCATAGGTAATCTCCTACAAAATATTGCGCCAAATAGTACTGATGTTAGTCGTTGAGTTCAAGGAAATTGACATGACATATAAACGTTATATGTGCCTGCTATGTGGCTATATTTATGATGAAGAACAGGGTTGGCCTGAAGATGGCATTGCCCCTGGCACACGCTGGGACGATGTGCCGTTGACATGGCAATGCCCTGAATGTGGCGCGTCGAAAGATGATTTTGAGATGATGGAGATTAGTTAACCCTTACCCTTCGAGACGCGGGGGGGGCGCGGGCCCGGGGGGGGGGGGTTTTTTAGGGAGAGCAAACGAAACCACCGAAGGGGCCGCGC
>CAZOFA010000092.1:0-7395 GCA_964578975.1 uncultured Coxiellaceae bacterium | reverse complement strand
TCGCCCTGAGGAGCGCGCAGCGCGTCTCGAAGGGCACTACGTTCAGGATGACAACGGTTTTTGTGTGTGTAAATCTCATCTAGGATGGAGAGATCATGACACTTGCAAAATATAAAATTAAGCGTGATTTCAATAAAACTCGCGAGCCCAAAGGACAAACAAAAAAACCAAAAAAATCGGCGAAACTTTTATACGTTATTCAAAAGCATGCCGCCCGTCATTTACATTATGATTTTCGTTTAGAGTTAAATGGTGTTTTATTAAGTTGGGCCGTGCCAAAAGGCCCTAGTCTTGATCCGACAGTCAAACGTCTCGCCGTCCATGTTGAAGATCATCCGGTGAAATACGGTTCTTTTGAGGGAATCATACCGCAAGGTCAATATGGTGCGGGGACGGTCAAGATATGGGATAAAGGCGAATGGATTTCTGAAGATGATAATCCAAAAAAAGCCTATAAAAATGGCAATATGAAATTTTTACTGAAGGGTAAAAAACTTAAAGGCTCGTGGAAATTAATCCGCATCAATAAGAATGATAAAACTTGGTTATTGTTTAAAGGTAAAGATGTCGATGCAAAAGAAATTAAAAAATATGATATTGAGCTTAACCTCAAACCAAGCCCTGTACCCAAAGAATTTTTTCCTCAATTAGCAACGTTAGTCGATCAACCACCTACAGGTAAAAAATGGTTACATGAAATTAAATTTGATGGTTATCGCATTATTGCGATTAAAAACAAAGGCAAAACACGCTTAATGTCGCGTAATAATATTGATTGGACGAATAAGTTTATCTCGATCGCTAACGAAATTAATAAACTCCCGATCGAAAATCTTATTTTTGATGGCGAAGTTGTTGTTCTTGATAAAGATAAAAAATCTAATTTTCAAGCGTTGCAAAACGCCATAAAAAATAATATAGACAATAAATTTTATTATTATATTTTTGATCTTCCCTATTATAAAAAATATAACTTAACCAGCTTAAGTTTGTTAGAACGAAAAAAATATTTGCAAGAAATATTAAAAACAAAAAGTGATACTTTACTTTATAGCGATCATATTTTTGGTTCTGGAAAAAAAGTATTTGAAAAATCTTGTAAGCTCGGCTTAGAAGGTATTATTTCAAAAGATTCGACCAGCCCGTATGTTTCAAAACGCACAACCACCTGGCTCAAATCAAAATGCATTAAGCGCCAAGAATTTGTGATCGGTGGTTATACGAAACCACAAGGTGCCAGAAATTATTTTGGCGCGCTATTAATCGGCACTTACAATAAGCGTGGCGAATTAATTTATCATGGCAATGTCGGGACGGGTTTTACTGAAGCGACTTTAAAATCATTACACAAATTATTAAAGCAAAACGAATCGTCAGACAATCCATTTACCACAAAACCACCTCGAATGAAGCAAATCAAATGGGTCAAACCTAAATTAATTGCTGAAGTCGAATTTACTGAATGGACGACCGATGGCAGTTTACGTCACCCAAGTTTTAAAGGATTAAGAAATGACAAAAAAGCAAAAAACATCACGCAAGAAATTCCCATCGCTAATAAAAAGCTGACAAATCCCGATAAAATACTCTACCCAGAAGACAACATATCAAAACAAGATTTAGCAAATTATTATAATGAAATTCAAAAATGGATTTTACCTTACCTCATAAAAAGACCATTAACGTTGGTGCGCTGTCCTGATGGATACAAAAAATGTTTTTATCAAAGACATCCTTCATCGGGTCGATCTGAATATATTTATTTAAAAGATATTTCTGATTTATTATCTTTTGTGCAAATGGGTGTATTGGAAATTCATCCCTGGGGCAGTCGTGTTGATGAGATTGAATATCCTGATATGTTAATTTTCGATTTAGATCCCGCGCCCGAAGTAAAATGGAAAAAAGTTGTGTTAGCGGCAAAACAGATTAAACAAAGTCTAGCAAAATTGAAGCTGAAAAGTTTTGTAAAAACCACGGGCGGCAAAGGATTGCATGTAGTGGTGCCGATTAAACCGGAATATGATTGGGATAAAGTTAAAAAATTTTCTAAAACATTTGTCAATGTTCTCGAACAAAATAATCCTGGCGACTACACCAGCAAACTATCAAAGCAACAAAGAAAAGGGAAAATTTTTATTGATTATTTACGTAATCAGCGAGGAGCGACTGCTGTTGCTGCGTTTTCGACAAGAGCAAGACTACATGCGCCTGTCTCGACACCACTCGCTTGGAACGAATTAACCAATCGTTTTCAAGATACGTTTTACACGATTACAACGTTGCCCAAGCGTCTTAAAAAATTAAAAAAAGATCCTTGGGAACAATTTTTTAAAATTCGTCAGTCGTTAAATTTGGATAAGTACAAGTAACGTGTCATTCCCGCGCAGGCGGGAATGACACGGGCTCGGGCACGAACATTCGCCAAATGACAATTATGTGGAAAAAATCTCGGAAGAAGTTGTCGCCGACCTCACCACCACATGCACACGTTGCGTGATGCGCGTCAATAATTCATAACTAGTGGTATCACTATGCTGCGCAATCATTTCAACCGGCAACCCAGGTCCCCAGAGTAAAACTGGATCCCCTACTTGTGCATTGGGTTCTGCGCGTAAATCAACTGAAAGCAAATCCATCGAAATAGCGCCGACAATCGGACAAATACAACCATTCACTAAAACTGGCGTACCATTTTGCGCATGACGCGGATAACCATCACCATAGCCGATGCCAACAATACCAATCCGCATATCTTCAGGGCATGTCCACGTTCCGCCGTAACCGACACGTGATCCTTTTGCGATGAAATGAGTGGCAATTAATTCAGAGCTTAATGACATCACCGGTTGCAAATCATGTTGTGCGCCCTGCAATCCAGCAAAAGGTGATGCACCATATAACATAATACCTGGCCGCACCCATTCTGCGTGTGCTTGAGGCCATGCAATAATGCCAGCTGAATTCGCTAAACTACGTGGACCTGAAAATGCGTGCGTCAGTGAATTAAATAAATCAATTTGTTGCGCGGTGGATGCACGATCTAATAAATCAGAATCCGCAAAATGCGTCATTAACCCAATCGGTTTCTTCACAGAAACACAATTCATTAAGCGCTGATAAATCATTTGCACATCATGCGGTTGAAATCCCAAACGATGCATGCCGGTATCAATCTTCAACCAAACGGAAATGGGAGAATTCACGCGATTTTTTTCGAGCATTTCAACTTGCGAAACATGATGCACAACCAACGTGAAATTTTGCGCCACAGCCTGGGATAATTCTTCTGCGTCAAATAATCCTTCCATCAACACAATCGGATTTTTAACGCCCGCGCTGCGTAGAATGGTGCCTTCCTCTGAACAAGCCACGCCAAATCCTTCAACATCCTGCAACGCCGTGGCAATGCGATTCAGGCCGTGACCATACGCATTCGATTTTACCATCGCAATCACTGAACTTTTGGGCGCAATTTTTCGGACTTGTTGTAGATTATGTTGCAGTGCTCCTAAATCAATTGTAATTTTTGTCGGTCGACTCATATATTTTTAGTATGGATTCCTCGTAAAGTTTTCAAAACAAGTGTATTGCCCTAAGAACGTTAAACGCACTTTTCCAATCGGGCCATTGCGTTGCTTCGCAATAATAATTTCTGCCGTTCCTTTGTCAGGTGTATTTTCATTATAAACTTCGTCACGATAAATAAAGACGATTAAATCGGCATCTTGTTCAATCGCGCCTGATTCACGTAAATCAGACATGATCGGACGTTTATCGCCGCGTTGTTCTAATCCTCGATTCAATTGTGATAATGCAATGACCGGGACATTTAATTCTTTTGCCAACGCTTTTAAGGCGCGAGAAATTTCAGAAATTTCTGCGGTGCGATTTTCGTTAAATCCTGGCACTTGCATCAATTGCAAATAGTCAATCACAATCATTCCCACTTGACCATGTTCTTTCACATGGCGACGTGCACGTGCACGTAATTCAGCAGGGCTCAGTGCCGGCGTGTCATCGATAAATAAAGCCGACTCTGACAACATGCTCACGGTCGACATCACGCGTGGCCAATCTTGTTCTTCAATTTTTCCAGTACGAATTTTTAATTGATCGATGCGCGATAACGAAGATAACAAACGCATCACGATCGCTTCACCTGGCATTTCCATACTGAAAATCAACACCGGCAATTTACTTTTCATCACCACGTGTTCCGCAATATTCATCGCAAATGTGGTTTTACCCATCGATGGACGACCGGCCACGATGATGAGATCAGAACGCTGCAACCCGGATGTCATATCATCTAAATCATGATAACCGGTCGGAATCCCGGTGATCGGATCATCTAAATGCGATAACGTATCAATACGCTCCATGGTTTTGCTTAAAAATTCTGTGATATTAACCGGACCGCCATTGCGCACGCCCGATTCGCTAATTGCAAACACTTGACGCTCGGCTTCATCGATTAATTCTAAACTCGTGCGTCCTTGCGGATTGAATGCACGACTCGCAATATCATTTGCTGTGCCAATCAATTGGCGCAGGATCGATCGTTCACGCACAATGTCAGCATACGCCCGGATATTTGCCACGCTCGGTGTATTATTCGCTAACTCAAATAAATACACTTCACCACCGGCATTATCTAATTCATGAATTTCTTTCAACGCTTCTGAAACCGTTAACACATCCAACGGTTTATTGTGCTCAGATAATTTGCCCATCACGCGAAAAATCAATCGATGATCGTGTCGATAAAAATCTTCTTCGCGTATTCGATCTGCAATCTGGTCCCAGGTTCGATTATCCAACATCAAACCACCTAATACGGATTGCTCCGCATCAATGGAATGCGGCGGTACTTTGATTGCATCCGTGTCTGTCAGGCGATTTTTATAACGTTTGACTGGGTTTTGGGTGTCCATAATGATCCGCAAGGAAATTTGTTTGGTAACAAATTTTCGCATTATTGGGGTTCATTGACAATACAATAAGAAGTTGTCATGCCAGCATGTTTTTAGCTGGCATGACACACATCATAGAAAGGGATTAAGCTTCAGCGACAATATTAACCTTGACGACCGTCACCACTTCGCTATGCAATTCAACTTCAATATCGTATTCACCTAACTGGCGTAATACACCATTCGGCAAATGAATTTCGCTCTTATTAATTTGCACACCCGCATTGGTAATCGCAGTTGCAATATCTCGTGTACCAATCGAACCAAATAACTTGCCTTCGTCACCCGCTTTCGCTTGAATAGTGACCACCTTCAATGCATCAAGTGTTTGCTTTCTCTCTTGAGCAGCTTTAACGTGTTCTGCTGCAATTTTTTCAAGTTCAGCACGACGCGCTTCAAATTTTGTGATGTTATCCGGTGTGGCATACACGGCTTTGCCTTTTGGGACAAGATAATTGCGGCCATAACCTGATTTCACTTTGACGGTTGCACCCAGCGCGCCTAAATTACGAATATTTTCTAATAAAATTACTTCCACAAGTCACCTCTTTCTCATTTCAAATCAAATTTTTTCCGCAAATCCAATAAGCTATCAAACACACCCACCATCGCCACCAGCATCAGTCCGAGTGGGAACATTAACAGGATGCTGATATAAATCAATGTTAACCAAAACCAAGCTGCTCGATTGGATAAAACCAACCGATGAATCAAACTCATTCCAGACATGCCAAATGCGGTGATCAAAACAGGCAATAAATCTAAGCCCAGCGCATTTTCTAAATAAGCCAGTATGGAGACCAGCACAAACATTGCAACCGAGATATAACTCAAGCGAACTTGATGTAACTCTCTTTGCAATGCGCCCGGATTAAATATCACCGACTGCCACCAACGCGCAAGCACCAATTGCAATAACGCATTAAACACAATCGATGCGACCAGAAAACCGGTTACAAAGCGTTTCACGTTCGCAATCATTTCAGCCGAAACCGCTTCTGTCGACGACGCGCCATCCGGTACGAGTTGCCCGACCATCACAGCTGTTTTATTAAAATAAGCTGTTAATTGAGTCGACCACCAAGCTGAGAGATCCGGATAAATCAGGTGTATCACACACACCAACACGATCCCGACATACGTTGCAATTTCGACGACCCAACTCCAATTTGCAAAACGACGTAACACCACCGAAAGCAACCAGGTTAAAACATTTATCGCAATAATGGCGCCTGTGGCGATAAATATAAACTGATCATCGGTCTGTGGTGCAACCACATAAGCCAGTAAATAAGGCGCGATCGATGCGCCTAATACCAACGAACCTTCCACCGCACCTTTGCGCAACGTCACTAATGCTGCGACTAAGATACTAACGCTCGCTCCAATCAACGGAACAAACGATAACAAAAACGCGACTGACATCGCTGATACGCGACTTCGTAAAATAAAATCTGTAAAACGACGCAGTAACATAGGCGTTACTAATCAGTCCACAATTAATGTTTATCGCAATAAGGCAATAACGCTAAGAAGCGTGCGATTTTAATCGCATTGGCTAATTGCCGTTGATAGCGCGCTTTGGTTCCCGTAATACGGCTAGGAACAATTTTTCCACTTTCCGTAATAAACTTTTTTAATAAATAAATATCTTTGTAATCGATTTCTTCGATTTTGTTGCTAGTAAAATAACAAAACTTTTTACGACGATAATAGGTTGACATGAGTCTGCTCTCCGCTGTTATTTGTCTGCACTGTTTAATTCAGCTTCCGCTGAGAAATCCACTTCATCCATCACTGGCGCTTTTTTACCGCGACCTTTGTGACCAGACTCGGAATCAAAATGACCCGATGTTTCACCGCGACCTTCTTTATCTTTCAACAGTGGCGAAGGATCTTTAACAGCACGTTTTACATTTAATATGAGATTACGGATAACAGCATCGTTATAGCGAAATGCATTGCTTAATTCATCTAATGTGTCTTTATCACATTCGATGTTCATCAACACATAATGCGCTTTTAATATTTTGTTAATGGGATAAGCTAACTGACGACGACCCCAATCTTCCAAGCGATGAATCGCACCTTTTCTTTGCGTCACCATATTGCTGTAACGCTCGATCATGGCAGGCACTTGTTCGCTTTGATCCGGGTGAACCAAAAACACAACTTCATAATGTTTCATCTTATACTCCTTACGGTTATAGCCTTACCTGACGATAATCAGGCGAAGGCAAGGAGAAAATCACTAAATGATCTTCGAAAAGATGCCGATTCTACGCAACATTGAGGCAAGATGCAAATACCTAAATTCGTTCTTGACAGACGTCGTTAAAACTTCAAAAATAGGCGTCCTATCAAAAAGGCTATGTAGCTCAGCTGGTTAGAGCGCGGCACTCATAATGCTGAGGTCGGT
>CAZOFA010000091.1:5374-7447 GCA_964578975.1 uncultured Coxiellaceae bacterium | reverse complement strand
GGATGACAACGGTTACTGAAAGGATTCTTGCAACCACTCCTCGTTTTGTATGCCAGGGATGGGTTATTTAGCAAGGACTGCTATACCTGAGTTGAGCATATTTGGGCAGTTGAATAGACTGCCCTTTTTTTTATTCTTCATTTTATACTTTGTGCGACATTTCCTACAAGCACTGTAGGAAATAACAGAGCCGTGAGCGAGCCAAAATTAGGCGGAATACATGTAAATATTTGATTGTATTAACAATTTTTGACTTTAGCCCCAGCAACAACATAAATTTTGTCATTTTTTCAAATAATTAGATGTTTTTTTTAAATTTATCTGTAGAATCGCCCGCAGCTAATGGATAGCTATGGTGATTGAAAGGATTTCTGTAACCACTCCTCGTTTTGCGTGTCCAAGGATGGGTTTTTTGTAAGGATTGCATGTAATTTATAAGTTTGAGGGCAACTTTCGTTGCCCTTATTTTTTTGTAGCGATTAAACTAATTCCACCCACGATTTTTATAAGCAGAAATATAATTGAGAAGTAATAAAAATCCCAGCGTACCAAATAAAAATACCGAGTAGGCAAAACTCCAGAGTTCAAAGTGATGATGACTGATAAATCGGTTCATCACTTCAATACCAATGGCAAATAATAACGCCTGCATAAATCCAAAGGTGGCAGACAGCATGGCGTGTGAATAGCCCGGAATCGTTAAAATAAGTCGCCACAGACATCCATTCGCGAGCCCTTCGCCCAACGAAGTAATAAACATGCCCATGACGATCACATCCATATTATTTTTATTAAATAAAACGATTATCACGCCAATTAATACGAATAAAGCACCCATTCTCACAATGGAATATAAACGAAAATTCCCCGCAATAAACTGCATTAAAATACTTGAAAGTGTTAACCCACCAATACTGATCAATTGATAAATGACATAATATTTAAAACTTAAATTCAGTTTAAATAAAATTAAATTAGGCGCTTGGCTAATCCAAATTAACAACGGTGTAATGATCAGCACCGAACAGGCCATGCCTTTATAAAATTCTTTGTTAGAAATAATTTTTCCATATTGTTTGATCACACTGAAAAATGTCAACGTACTCTGGTTGACGCGATCTTGCGGTGTAAATTGATATAATCCGAGCAAAGTAAATGTGCTTAACGCAGCACACAAAATAAAAATAGCTTGCCACGAAAAATAACTCATCATGAGACTACCGATTGCCGGACCAATCATCGGTGCCAGCATGCTGACATTCGCCATCAACGCCACGAGTTTAATGGCTGATTTATCGTTAAATTTTTCATGAATCAGCGCATATCCAATGGCAATGACCGCAAGACCTCCACCTTGAATTAAGCGCCATACCATAAATTGATGGATGTTCTGACTGAACAAAATTAAAAGCGTAAAAATCAAAAACAACAGATTGCCCAATAAGATTATTTTGCGTTTACCATAACGCTCAGCTAAAAATCCCGCCATAATCAAAAAGACACAATTTCCCAAGATATAAAGACTGACGGAGAGGGCGACAAAATATTCTGGCGCATTAAAATCACGCACAACTTGGATCATGCCAGGCATGATCATGTCATTGGATGCGTAAGTGGTGAATTCATATAAAACAAAAAATAGTGCGAATAAATACATATAAAAAACCATTTCAGTAACATCGTTTCAGAATAGCACAAAACAAGACTAGACTCTTGAACAGATAAATATAAAATATACTCGCTTATCATTTATGGCTGAGGTTGTCATTGAACGCGAAAATATTTTCTTACCCGTTAATCATTCAAGAATCCCATCTCGACGCATTTGGCCACGTCAATAATGCGACCTATCTCAATCTATTCGAAGCAGCGCGTTGGGATATGTTGAAAAAAAATGGCTATGGGTTAGAAAAAATGAAAGCGACGGGGTTGGGGCCGACGATTCTTGAAATCAAAATTGTTTTTTTAAAAGAATTACGTTTGCATGAAGAAATTGTGATTGAGACGCAGTTGATTTCGTATGAGAAAAAAATTGGCAAGTTCCACGACTGGTTCATGAAGGATCGTTTGGAG
>CAZOFA010000091.1:0-5364 GCA_964578975.1 uncultured Coxiellaceae bacterium | reverse complement strand
ATTGGCAAGTTGGCGCAGAAAATGGTGCGGGATGGGAAAGTTTGTTGCACAGCGGAGTTTTTGATTGGACTGTTTGATTTGAAAACCAGAAAGCTAGTGTTGCCGACGGCGGAATGGTTGCGGACGGTTGGGGTTGAATCATTGTGAACGTTGCCGGTTGCTTCTCCGTGTCATTCCCGCGCAGGCGGGAATCCATCTAAAATAAGCACTGTGCCATGTTCAGAATAGATTCCCGTCTGCGCGGGAATGACACGTGGACGGCACGCGGGCGCGCAAACGTTCACGATAATGTTATGATTTTTTCTTTTTATGCCGAATCAAACGCGTTCTTTTCTTTTTCTGCCGTTCGCTCAACGGATTTTTTTTATGCCGAAATGGATTTTCCCCACTTTTTAATTCAATCCGCACCGGCGTCCCCATCAATTTCAAGCGCGTCTGATATACATTCGCTAAATATCGTCGATAAGCATCGGGCAATGCGTCCACTTGATTCCCATGAATAATAATGCAAGGCGGATTACTTCCCCCCGCATGCGCATAACGCAATTTAATGCGACGCCCACTCACCAACGGCGGATTATGTTGCACCACCGCTTCTTGTAAAATTTTGGTAAGCTTCGGCGTTGCTAATTTTTTATTAGCCGATGCATACGCTTCATCCACCGAGTCAAATAAATTTCCCACACCCGAACCATGCAATGCTGAAATAAAATGAATGCGTGCAAATGATATAAAATTCAAACGTCGATCAATCGAGTTGCGCGTTTTATCTTTCTCCGCAATAGTCATGCCATCCCATTTATTAATGGCAATGACCAACGCCTTTCCGCTATCTAAAATAAAACCCAGTAAGCGTAAATCCTGATCCGTCACACCTTCACGTGCATCCATGACAAATACAACCACATTCGTGGCTTCAATCGCTTGTAATGTTTTTACGACAGAAAATTTTTCTGTGGTCTCAGAAATTTTACCTTTCTGACGCACGCCGGCTGTGTCAATCAACGTATATTGTTTGTCAAAACGCGTGAGCGGAATAAAAATACTATCACGCGTTGTCCCGGGCTGATCGAAAACAATCACACGTTCTTCGCCTAACATACGATTCGTCAGGGTGGATTTCCCCACATTGGGTCGACCAATAATCGCGAGGGTGATTCCCGATTCAGGAGATGTATCTGAAATAATTGCTGGATCTGATTTAAAAATAAATTGCACCAGCTCAGTGATGCCACTGCGATGCGCCGCCGAAATCACTTGTGGTTCGCCCAACCCTAAACGAAAAAACTCTGCTGTGGCAATCGAAGGATCTAAACCTTCCGCTTTATTGACGACGACAAAAATATTTTTATTCATGCTGCGTAATTGATTTGCGATACGCTCGTCAGCGGCTGTCAAACCGGCGCGCGCATCAACCAGAAAAATTACTTTATCCGATTCTTGAATCGCTTGTTGCGCTTGTTGCACCATCAAGAGATCAAGATCATTTTTTTCTTCCGTCAATCCACCGGTATCGATCACAATAAAACGATGATCAGCAATATCCGCTTCACCATATTGTCGATCACGCGTCATGCCCGGAAGATCAGAGACTAATGCATCGCGTGAGCGTGTGAGGCAATTAAATAATGTCGATTTCCCGACATTCGGACGTCCTACAATCGCAATAACTGGTAGCATAAAATTACAGGACAGAATAGGCGGCTAAATGGCCGTCGTTGGTATACACATACAAAATATTATTGTCCACAATCGGTGTGGCAAGAATACCGGAACTGTTTACATAGGTGCGTGCAACAAAATGCCCATCTTGTTTGCTCATCCAATGCAGATAACCTTCTGCGTCACCCACCACCACATAATCTCCAATGACAGCAGGCCCGGTGATCGTGCGTGCGTATAATGAATTTTGTTGCCAAGCATCCGCACCATTCGATGCATTAAAAGCCCAAATGTGACTGCGTGCATCTGAGACAAATACTTTGTTGCCATCAGAGGCTAATCCTGAAAATGACGAAATATCGTGACTCCAAATTTCGCCACCACTGGCCAGATTGACTGCCGCGATACGTCCTTGATACGTGGCCGCATACACACGATTGCCGACAATAATTGGATCCGCATCCATATCAATCATGCGTTGAATCGCAAAAATCCCTTGTGGCTCTGCAATCGCAACATTCCATTGTTGTCTGCCACTATGCAAATTTAATTTCGCTAAATTACCATTTTCAAATCCAACCAACACCGAGTCGCGCGAAATTTGTGGCGCACTTGAACCACGTAACATCAAGCTCGGTTCTGTTTCATGATAATTCCATAACACGTGTCCGTCATAGGCTGAATAACCCACGATGTGATCATCAATACTTTTGACGACAGCGATACCCTGGCTTCCGGCGGCGGGCGCAAGAATTTCACTGGTCGTGGTTGCTTTCCAGAGTGTGTTGCCATTCGCTTGATTGAGTGCGATGGTTTCACCATCACTGGTGCTCACATACACGGCATTACCACTGGCATGCACACCGCCGGTAATACCAGCTGATCGCACGCGGGTATACCAAATGGATTTTCCGCTTATTTTATCGTTCGCCGCAACGGTGCCATTGTGACTTGCGGTAAAAATCCAAGGCCCTTGAATGCTGGGCGCCAGTTTTAAATAATTTTTTCCCACACCCGAACCGGTACTGGTGTACCACAGCGGTTTTACATTGAGTTCTTGTTTGAAACTCACCAATGGATTCGGTGGTGGCGTATTATCTTTATCAAAAAAAGCACTGCAGGCACTCAGTGTAAACGTGCATGCGATTAACATAAAAAGATGTTGCATCATTTTTTTCATAATTATTCCTATCGTTTTGCAGGCGGATTGTTACGATGCCGTGACTGCTAAATTGTCATATTTCATTTTTAAAATCGGTCGAGAGACTTCCGCGTTGGGTATTTCGCTCAAAGCAAGTTGATAAGCATGATGTGCAGAATCAATATTATTTAGTGCGAGATAAGCATCTCCGCGTATTTCATCCACTAATCCAGCAAATTGTTTATCATCCAATTTCTTTAACAAATAAAGCGCGTCATCCGGTTTTTTTTCTGTAATCATGATGCGGGCTAAACGAATGCGCGCAATTTCTCGCAGCGATGAATCTTTGCTGTGATCGAGCACCCAATTAAGTTGTGTGCTTGCTTCCGAATAATTTTTCTTTAACACGGCTTCACGCGCTAGCATCAGCGCTGCCATGGTGGCATACGGAGTTTTGGCATAATGACTCTTTAATTTTTCTGCCTGTACACCTGCCCGTTCGGTATTATTTTGGGCGCGCAGGGTCAGCATTTCATCATAAATAAGCGTGGCATGCGATAAAATTCTAATTTGATAACTCTGCCAATAGCGCCATCCGTATGTGATCACCAGAGCGATCAAAATACCCGCCAAAATGCTAAAACCATATTGTTTAATCCAGTTTTTTAATTGCTGAACTTGTTCTTCTTCGGTCAAATACTCGGTCAAAGCCGCTGCTCCTTGAGGATTTTGCACAGGCATTTTAATAGCTATGGCCAACATTTTCAAATTAAAGATTATGTTATAATTATTTCTCTCAGAGAGAGGATTTTTATATGCGCACAAAAATGTCTTTGGGTATTACCCTAATCATACTGATTGCAATAGGTATTGTTATGGTGCCCTGGGTCGATGGGATGATGTTTAAGCGCCAATATTATGACTTTGTCAAGGCACTCGAAGCCTCTGAACAAGCAAAAATAGAAATTCTCGAATATCATCAAGGTTGGTTTAGTTCAGATGCGAAAGTGTCTGTGTTACCCACGGTCAATATGTCGTCAGGCGTACCAGCCGCGCCTAATACCCCCCAAACAGGATCTTATACAACGCCAACCATTATTTTAGAACAGCATATCACTCACGGTCCTTGGGTGCTTGATCCTGTGAGCAATCAAAAAACATTTGGTTTAGCGTCTATTCAAAGTCATGTGCGTTTACCCGCGACACTTGAAGCGCTGTTGTTAGGGACTCAAGCAAGCAGTAGCGGTGTTGTCATGATTAATGGAATGGCAACGTTTGGTGGTGATTTCATCAACCAAATTAGCACGCCTGTTTTTAACATTCGAATACCCGGTATTGGTCAAATCACATGGCAAGGGTTGAATGGTTCGATGAATTTTCATTTGGTCGATCAGCACATTAAAAACATGACTTCCAATATCGTGATTGGTGCGGTGACAGCACGTAATGACCAAGCGTTTTCTATTGCGACGAAAGATGCCACGGTCAAATATGATTTGCTGGCTGATCCGTCTGGATTATGGAGTGGTTTTTATTCGTTTCTCGCGCCTGAAATATCAGCCACACTCATCTCCGCTGGAAATTTTTTAGTGAAGGATATTAATGTTTCAAACACCATGAAGATCAATCCACAAGATTCTTATTCCAGTCAGTTTCAAATTGGTTTAGGACAATTTGTCGCGCCAGAATTTTCGATTACTCAATCCAACATAAATTTATCATTTGAAAATTTAAAAGCCAGTGCATTAATGAACTTAATCAATACCATTAATAAACAGCAGAGTGCGATGAAGCCTGAAGAATTTCAAAAACAATTGGATGTACTCATTACACCCATTATTACATCTCAGACGATGGTGAAATCGAATATCTTGATTAATACTTCTTACGGTCGATTGATCACAGCGGCACAATCTTCATGGCCCGCGCCCATCAACAGAATTTTTGAAATTACGCAAAAAGTAAAAGCGCAAGTGGATATCCGTATTAGCATCACGTTACTGAACCAAATGATTAAGGAATTGGTGGAGCTTAAATCGCCGAAATCATTACCGATGCCAGAGAGTCCAGTGAATACCGAACCCACAGAAGAAAATTTGTTAAAACAAATTGACACCTGGAGTAATCAAGGCAGTTTGGATCTCAGCATTGGCATTCAATTAAAAGATTTAGTACAGACCCATATTCCGCCCGCGGACTTTGGACGTAACGTGGATAAATTTGTACAATTGAAACAATTAACCCCCGAGCTCGCCGCGCAAGTAAAATCGCAATATCAGCTCGTGCAAGATGCAGCCAATAAACCAGCGACGGTTGCGATTGCAAAACCACAACCTGCGTCACAGGTGGATGTTGCGATGCAACAAATTGCTAACTTAGTTAAACAAGGTTACATCAAACAAGATAAAGATGATTATGTGACGGTAATTACCATTGAGAATATGACTGTTAAAGCCAATGGGTTGGATGTTAATAATCTGCGGAATGGTAGTGCAGGCGGTTAATTTTGTCATCCTGAACGTAGTGCCCTTCGAGACGCGCTGCGCGCTCCTCAGGGCGAA
>CAZOFA010000090.1:0-7500 GCA_964578975.1 uncultured Coxiellaceae bacterium | reverse complement strand
TTGTTTACGACGAATTTCATCGCACCTCGAAAGCGCGCGCGGTGCGTGATCAAGTGATTTTAGATATGCGTGAAGGTCGAAAGTGGAATGTGCAAATTGCACTAATTTCGCAATCACTGGAAGATTTTGATCCGGTGATGGTGGAATTTGGTACGTCGATTTTCATCATGGATGCAGGTCCAGAACAAGCGATTAAACGTTCGACCGAAATTTTTGGTTTATCTGAAACTGCCCGTGTTGCATTAAAAACCCGCGTGCATGGCCCACGAGAAGGGGGTGCAACTTTTCTGGCGCAATTTGCCACCAAATCAGGGATTAACACGCAGTTACTCACGAGTACATTAGGTCCTGTTGAATTATGGGCATTTAGTACAACCGCAGAAGATGCACGGATACGCAATAAACTTTATCAAAAGATTGGTCCCGCTGAAGCGCGTCGTGTGCTTGCGAACTTATTTCCCTCCGGTTCCGTCAAATCACTGATTGAATCTCGTTTAGCGGTGGTGAAAGAACAAAAAGGGATGATCGAAGAATCGGCCGAGCTTGGTATTATTGATCAATTGGTTGAAGAAATTTT
Source organism: uncultured Coxiellaceae bacterium (assembly GCA_964578975.1). GTDB lineage: Bacteria > Pseudomonadota > Gammaproteobacteria > DSM-16500 > DSM-16500 > CAYRUP01. The sequence continues at coordinate 6,923 of CAZOFA010000090.1, read as the reverse complement.
AAATGTTTATACCGTAAATCCTGATGCGAGAAGTTTACCGAAGTAAAAAATTTAAATCGTGATACCTACACTTGTCATTCCCGCCTGCGCGGGAATGACACAATGAATAGTTATTGAGTTCAAGAAATTCGTTCATAAATTTTAACCGCATCCAAGGTCGTCAAATAGCGATAATGTTTCCACGCTTCACGGAATTTTTTATTCTGAGAAAAATAATCCAAAATTTCAAATTGAGCATTCTCAATTTTTTTATAATGCACGTTATCAATCAAAACCCAACGTGGTTTATGTTGATTTAAATCATCGGCAAAATTATCAATAAAAAATTTCTTATCTTTGATTAATTGCGCGCTGACTTCACGCGATTGCGGATTTTTTTCCAATGCACGGATTCCGTTATACCACCAAAAATAAGGATACCGTTCTCCATAAATACTATCGGTATAAGTGACGACAGGAAAACAATCCGGCGTGCCCAAACCCAAACAGGCAATGGAGTGCTGACCGGGTTGTTGATTAATATAATTCACAAGATCATTCGTCGGATAAAGTTTTTGAAAATGAAAAACATAATTCACAATACGATATTGATAAATCAGGGGGCCGATCAATAAAATAATCATGCCCAACATTAAAATCAGATTATCGAAATTCCATCCCTGGTTTTTTGGCGAAATAGATTGTCCTAAAATATGTGCCAACAATAAAAACGCTAAAATAAATGCTGGCAACACATGATAAAACCAAGGTGCTTTAGGAATTAAAAAAGCAGCAATCATGCCTAATAAAGCCAGTTGCAATATTCGACCGAGCGCAGGGTAACGATCGTATTGGTTATAAATGAAATATCCCAGCATGGTTGCAAAACAAAATAATACATCGACGTTCAGAATAATTTTATCCCAGCTGGTTGTCATCGCAGGAAAATAATATCGCATGATCAATGGTAAAACGGTGTGTATATAACCCGGCTGAAATAAAAAAATCGATGGTAAATAAATAATTAACACACTTAGAATCACCAGAGGCTCTATTCTGAGCCAGGCAAAAAAAAGTCGCTGTTTCAGCATCAAATACAATTCAATTAAACACGGTGTCACTAAGAAAAATGGTTTTAATGCAAAACCAATTCCTGCCATCACACCGATCACGATCGCTAAGGCAGGATGAATGGATTTATTTTTGAGTGTACAAGCTGCAGATAACAAATAAGGAAACATCAACAACAGTAAAAGATGTTCGCGTTGCCCAAAACAAAATGAAGGTAACAATATCACCGCAGAAAGCAGCGTATAAAATAAAAAATAAAATAAAATTTTATCAGATTTAGCGATCAACTTTTTTAATAAAACAAAACAGATGCTTAAGCTAAAAAACTCAAGAAAAAGTATATAAAAACGCATCATTCTAATGATAGGAATGCCAGTCCATTTAGTGAAAATCACCACCGGAGAATAAAGATATAAAATCATGGGCGGATTCGTTTCGAAAATTTCCGAACCATATTTTCCGCCATGCAGTAGCTGATTTGTTGCATACAGCAAATAACTAATATCAGCCGAAAAAGGAGTTACTATTTGAATCCCATAAGCAATAAACAAAATAAAAATTAAAATTATGCAACCATAAAAAAACAGCTTTTTTTGTGTCATGCGATCACTCAATCTAACAATTCTTGCGGCAAATCAAAGCGCGACATGTTCATCGGTAAAAACGGATTCATGTGACCTTGAGTAAACAATAAATATTTTGCGGAATGACCATTTAACGTGATATTCAACAATAATTCCTTGCGCGAATTCACATTTTGCGTCGCATTCGCCACCATTTTAAACCAGCTCCAATCGCCTTTATTGATATGACTCATGTATTGGTTTTTGGGTGTGGTGAAGTGAATGGTTGTCGCATGAGAGAACGCATTATTACCCGGCCAGGTTAACACGCGCGGTATGCGTGAAGAATTTTTTTGATAAATGATTTGTTGTCCGTTGATGTTTAGCGTCATGCTTTTCAGATGCGGATCTAACGCAATGGGTTGCAAGGTAAAAGCCACAAATAATTTATTATCGCCATTCGGAAAAAATGCTTGTTGAATTTGTGCTGCATATTGCAGATTCATCAATAAAGAATTCGTCAATGGAATACGACGATTATCCGCGGTGCGCCAGCTCCATTGTTCACCGCTGTCATTGATAAATGGTTTTAAATACACTTGATAAAATTTCGCAAGCGTCCCGCGATGACCGAGAAAACGCGTAAATTGTGCTAATCCCACTTCTTCACGACTGGTTTGAGTAAACGGATAGTGATTTGCAATATCTTGATTATAAGTTGGGACCACATCACCCGCCCAGGTGTTTTGCACATATTGGGCAGCGTCTTGCAATACAAAACCCCAGCTCTGATTGGCAATGGTATTCAACCATGTTTTCAACGGTTCAGGACTTTGCTCTGCTAATTGATGCACGGCAAAAATCGGACCTTGATTCGGATTTTGCATGCGTTCAGCGGCCGCTAAAAACGCTGCTTGATGGGTACTCGATGCCGTTAATATCGTTTGTAGATATTGATGTAATTCTCTGAGATTAACAAAAACCTGATACAACGGCATTTGTTGTTTATCATCAGCCCGATTCAATAAATCATTGAGCGCTTGAATTTTGGGGCTCGCCGCATTAATCGGTGCAAATGCGGTATTTTGTTTAATGGTTTGTAATAATTGCAATAAAGGCGAGTTATTGCTGGTGAGATTTTGGATCATTTCATCCGCTTGTAATAAATTTTTTGGTGTGAACGGTTGAATGTTAGCGAGTTGGCTTTCCCAAATATCGACATAATTTGCAATATATTGATTACGTAATTGTGTTGTCAGTGATTCCACTGACGGCTGATTTAATGAAGGCGTCATGACGCCCAGCACCCAATTTCCTTTGAGCGCATCATTCGCGGCGGATGCAATTTCTTGATTCACAATTTTTTGAAAATGATCGACGGTAAACATGGTCGGAATGCGATTCGTAATTTGTTTGCTGACAAAAACGGGTGGACTACCAAAATTGGTCCCGAGACCAATCGTGCTATCGTTCGTATCATTATTTTTTAAAATCACAGCACCTAATTCAAGGCTCGGTAAATTAACTAATTGCTTACGCACTTGATTGACGAGCTCATGATCGAGCTCAATTAACACCGTCCCATTGGTAAAAGCATCGTTGATATGCTCAGCAAATTGGGCGAGTGCTTGCTTATTCATGGGTGTTTTTGAAATTTTATTCAGCGTATTCGCAATAAAAGTAGCGCGACGATTGTCTCCGTCCGCTAACATCACATACGCTTTTAATGCAGTATAGACCGCCACTGGATTTTTGTTGGCAGACGTTTGTAAATATTTTTCTAATTCATTTTTAATTTCAGGAATGACAATCGTTTGTAGTGCTTGCTGATACACCGCCGTTGCCGTTTGTTGTGAGCGATTCGAATAAAACGTTAAAATATTTTCGAAAGAAGAGGTTTGACGAACGGCATGATGCGCCGCATGTTGTAATGCATCGAGTAACGGTAATGCTTTCACAAGACGATCATCATTTTTCGATTGTTGAATATATAATTGATAGCGCGCAAGATCATTTTGAATCGAATACGCTTTTTGAATACTTTGCTGAAAATCATGTCCAAACACCATCGCTGCTGTCACGATAATTCCAATGGACGTTGCATACACTGCGCGTCGACGCCAATTATAATCTTGTTGTACAGATGTTTTGGGATCGTAAGTCGTATGCAAAAAACCTTGTATCAAAAGTTGTTTCACAAAATAAGCGCGTGTGGGCATCGGCGGTGTTTGCATAATTTCTAATGCTTGATGCGTGACATTCGTCGCGGCTTGCGCATAACTTGTCGTCTCTTCTTTTTTGGGTTGTAGGGCACTGGTGAGATACACACCCGCGAGTGCAAAATCAGGCATGCTTAAGGTTTTTAATAAAGTCGTAATCGCTTCTTTTAAACGTTCAATATGCAAAGGAAAATCTTTAATGCATGGCCGTGCATTTGGATTACGTTCTTGATGTAAACGCCAGATGAGTTGTTTATTGATACGCTTGATTAACACATTAAAACGATGACTCACCACATCCAGTAATTTTTCTTTTTCTGAGAGTGGCGGTAGCGTAATTCCCCACAGTTGTGATAACTCATCACTCCCACTTTCACTAAAAAAATCTAAAAATCCCGGTAAAAGATCGCATTTTGTAATCACAAAATGAAAGGGTAATTGCGTACCAAATTGCGCACGAACGTCGGTGATATATTTTTTTAAATCTTGCGCGAGACTATTTCGTTGTTGTGAATTAGTTTTTTTCATCAACTCCGGCAAGTTTAATGTCACGATAATACCGTTTAAATATTCTTTGCTGGACGTGCTATTGATCAGCTTGAGTAATGTTTTCCATAAAATTGGATTTTCTTTATCTTTAAAATAATGTCCCGGTACATCGACCATCACGAGATTGCGCGTGATCCACCAATCACAAGCGTCGGAGGTTGCCGTTCCCTGTTTGAGCTGTTTGGAAAGAATATAATTAATATTCGCATTGGCTAAAAAACTTGTTTTCCCGGCGTTGGTTGGACCAATTAACAGATACCAGGGCAGATGGGCGAGCGACACATCGACGCCTTGTTTTTTAATCATGGTTTTTTTTAAAAAATCGAGCGCACCTTGGAAACGACCTTGCAACATTTGTAATTTTTTTGTGATTTCAGGTGAAAGTGGTTTCGCAACAGGTTTCGATGGTGATTTTTCTGGGGTGATATCTAAAAAAATAAATTTGAGTAACCAAATGAGAAACAATGCCGCAATAATATAAATTCTTTTCTCCATTTGTGCGAGCGGAATACGGTTCGCAATGGCGATCAACGGACCGAGATACCAAATCAATAGAGAAAAAATAACAAGTGTGCCGAGAGGAAGAATAAATTTTTTGTGCGCATTATTGATCGTGTCTTTCATAGAGTATTGATTTTCCAATATGCATTAGTTCTTGATAGGCCTGATTGGAAATAGTATCGAGTAAATAACCTAATCCAATAAACAGGGCTAGAATAATGCTTGCTGTTGTCAGCAAGGCAAATCCAATAGGCGGTTTTTTTTGTGGGTGGAGCGGTGTTGCTTGGTTTGGTTTTAATTGAAAGGGCGAAAGTGTTTTATTGAAATCGCCATGATGCGCGCGGATCCGTTTGTAAAGCGCATTGCTAATTTGCTCAAGTTGGCTACTGGTAAATTCGCTGGACCGATAACTGCCTTTAAAACCGAGGCTCAAGCAAAGATACATAAATTCCATCAAATCAATATACAACCCAGGATCTTTAATCAAGCGTTCCAAAATAATGAAAAATCGCTCTTGTTGAGCCGATTCTTGGTTGAAGGTGGTGAGCAAACTATAATTGTCCCATTGTCCTTGAGCACCCCAGGATGTGTTGGTGATGACATCATCCAGTGTTGCGCACAAGGCATAACGACTCACTAAAATGTATTCGGAACTATAGCCATGCGACTTTGCGGCGTCTTGAAAAGCATTCACTTCGCTGACCAATTCTTTATGTAATTTATTTAAATGCCGATACGATTTAATTTGTTTAAGTTTGCCAACGATTGAAAATAAATAGGCCGCTGAATCGACTAATGGATTAATACCGGCTTTCGGATGATGAGAAATAAACTTGCTGCGTGCTAATAAATGATTTGCGGCTTCTGCAGACGTGATGATTGCTGCATCATCGGGTGAGTCGTGTTCAGGCATGGCATCCGTTATGTGCCGTTCATCACCGGCGAGTTTTTCGTTACTCGTTATCATCACTGATTTCGTTCCATGGGCTTGGCTCTAGAATTATACCAGCCTCACAGTGAAAAAAATATCTTTGTGCTTTTAAGAATGTCTTAAGATTGTGGTTATACTATCCACCGTTTTACATAATTATAAATGAAGGAGTCAATGATGAGCAATAATAGACCGCAAAGTGATGAATTACGAGCAGAAGCATTCTTAAAGAAATTAAGCACGGCAGGTAGTATAAAAATCCTGGATTTTGCGAGAAGAAAGGAGCATACCTTTGAGCTTGGCGACTGGTCGATAGTTGTAATGCGTTGTATGTTGAATGCATCATCTTCCAAGATGATCCGTTTTTTAAATGATCTGGAAAAAGCATGTGATGCCATAGATCTAGATTGCGTATGTGTTATGTTGGAGCGTCAGTTACGCAATATCATACAGGATGAAATTCCTGCAGATGCAAAAGAGTTATATTCTGGTATTGAAGCTCTTGATCGTAAGGCCCGTAGAGCCCTAAGAAAATTTAATCCGTCTACACAAAATTACGAAGAAAACATGGCTGATTACAAAAAATTGGATGACCTGGTTCAACGTGTTTTCCTTTTGTCTAGCTCATCTGATTTTGTGTTGAACCCAATTAATGCTCTTATTAGTTTTGTATACCGGTTAGATCGAAAATACAAAGGAACAGTATCTTCTGATTTAGCGACAGAAATAGATGACTTAGTGAAAGAAGTACAAGATATGTATGAAATTGCAATTGCTTTAACGTTCAATCAAAGGAAGAAAGATGACTTTAGAAGGGATCTAGAGGAGCTTAGTCAAGAAATAACAAGCGAACCGCGGACTGAGGAACTAAGAGATCATTTAAAAGATGGTGTAAAAGAACTCGGAAAATATATAACAGAAAGACATGCTGTTAACGTAAGAAAGAATGTTGCATTTACATGCTCACCAATGCCTTCTGTCGAGGTACCACAAGATTCATTAGCGCCGTCTGTGCCGACATATCGAAAAAATGCATAAAATCGTGTAGCAACTAAAAAATCGTCATTGCGAGCGAAGTGAAGCAATCCAGGTTTTGCATGTCAGTCAAAA
>CAZOFA010000089.1:0-7517 GCA_964578975.1 uncultured Coxiellaceae bacterium | reverse complement strand
TTTTACCTGCCCCCCTACCCCGCCGCGTTCGGGGTCGCCCTCTCCCACACGGGGTGTGGAGAAAACCTTCACCTCTCCCCTTGTGGGAGAGGTCGGCACACGTTTTTTTGTGTGACGGGTGAGGGGTGCAACGCTGCTAAACATTCTACAACGCCGCCCGACAAATAGCTAAAAAAGCTTTCGCATCCAACGATGCACCACCCACTAAACCACCATCAATATCAGGCATGCTAAACAATCCTTTCGCATTGTCTGCCTTGACACTACCGCCATACAGCAAACGCGTGTTTTTAGCCGCCTCTGCACTATATTCCGCTAATAAATTTCGTATAAATGCATGCACTTCTTGCGCTTGATCGGGTGTCGCGGTTAAGCCCGTGCCGATTGCCCAAACAGGTTCATAAGCAATCACTGCATGTCGAAAAGCGTCAATGCTAACAGCTTCTATAACAGATGCAAGCTGTTGTTTGATAATATCTTGTGTTTGTTTTTGTTGACGTTGTTCGAGTGTTTCGCCCACACACAAAATGGGTTGCAAACCAAACTGCTGCGCCACTCTGAATTTTGCGGCGACTAAATTCACATCTTCGTGAAATAACATGCGTCGTTCTGAATGCCCAACCAAGACATATTGGCAGCCATAATCCACCAACATCGGTCCTGAAATTTCACCGGTAAACGCACCGGCATTATTCAAATAAAGATTTTGTCCGCCCCACGCAACCAAACTATCCGCCAATATTTTTTCTGCTTGTTGTAAATGGATAAAACTCGGAAACACCACGATATCGATCGCAGAAAATGCATCCGCACCTTCTTTAATCGCACTGAATAACTCACGTGCTTCTACGCGAGAAGCATGCATTTTCCAATTACCGGCAACCATTTTTTTGCGCATAGAGAAATGCCTAGTTTTAAATGGCGATGATTGTAAACGATGGGAATGTAGAATGACAAGAAAATGGTTTATTTACAAGATTTTAATTACTTAAAAATAACTAACTATATGATTAATATAACAATTCTCTTATGCGTCGCCCAGTCTGCCCAGAAAATGTTCTATAATTGAGACATAAGCCTCGATTTTAAGGATCGGTGATTAATATGCGTATGCGCCGCCATCAAAGGCAGAAACCGAGAGTAAAAGCGGACAATCCTTTTCTCTTGTTGCGATCGGAAATCGATAAATATGACGCGGACATGTCTTCTGCAGACGCCAATAAGAAGGCTCTAGAATTGTTAGGTGACAGGGGTTATGAGGCGTTACATGAATTTGATAGCACTAAACGTCAATACAAAACGACCACCCAAGACAACAAAACCGCGCGCACACTTTTTCTGGAAAAACTCGCTGAAATTTATGAAAATGGCAAAACAGTTGATTTATCCAAGGGTGACTTCAGAGAAGATGATCCCGAATCCTATTTAGTAACGATGAAAGAATTATTAGGCAGCTACGGCTTAAAGCTCTATCACGACGCGATTGAAGAAGAACGCAATAGCGCCGCTTTCAGAAATGCAGTTTTCTTGCAATCGACAACACATCACGATGGCCCTAAATGGAAAAAAAGACTGGTGCTCTGGGTAGGCGGGCCTTCCGCATCAGGTAAAAGTTTTGCATCAGATGCATTAGTCGACTATGTCGGCACTGAAGTGATGGAACGAGACGATACGGATTTGAGTGGTAATACGATCGTTTCGATCGATGGCGGAACGGAACGCGAAGTGTCGCAAATGCGTCAATTGCTTTTACAACTTGCCTTACAAAAAGGTTATCCGGGAATTGACGATCTTCATGATGAAACTAAACTCAAAATGAAAAGGAAAATTCAAGAAGCTGTCGTGCAAAATCCCAATCTTCATGTAGTCATCCCTGATACTTTTGTGTCTGGTCTGAGAGAAAGTACCATTAACAAATTTGCCAAAGATGACAACGTGCAACAAGTGTTTAGTAAAGTCGTCGGCGGTGAAACTGAACCTGAAAAACAACGATTTAAACGTTCTGTGATGCGCATGGGAAACTCGCGTGCATGGAGTAGTGAATTTAATGATGAGCACACCAAGGATCGAAAGATCACCATCAACAATCTACATATTGGTTGTGAATCAAAAAGATATGATCCGTTTAATTTTTTCTTAGGAAAATGGCGCTCCGCGCGCGCACGACGCGCTTATATGCGAGCGCAAGCAAAACACAATAGAGACTGTGTCTATTTAACGGTGACCAACGATCGCGTTTTTTTACGCAAAGAAGGAAACGAGTGGGTTGAATGCAGTAAAAATGAAAAGTCGAAACGTGCTTTATTTGCACGTGCTTATCGACAATATAAAGAAGATAACCAAGCAAAAATTATTTCACTGCCCGCGCTCTATAAAAAGTTAAAAAAAGAAAAACAAGAAAAACCACTGGCATTACCCGAGCGTGCATTTAAACAATGGCAAAGAGCAGTCAAAGAAGGAAGAATATCGGATGATTTACCCGCCTGGTGGGAAGCGAATAAAGATCAATACCGCTCAGCAAAAATCGATTTAGAAATTAATAATCAAAAAATTCAACGCACACCACCGACAGAACCCAATCTTTCACAAACTCTAGGCTTCATGTTGATGTCACAACTGGCTGATGCAAAGTCACATGATAGCGCGATTGATAGTTTATTTGAAATTGCCAATACGCTCGATCCTCGAGCAAGAGCTGCCTTTTATCAAGCACTCAAAAATAAATTTGCGATCTCACTGGAACTGACTCCAGGTGTCGCTGAAACCGATATCATTTACCTTTATACAAAATTAGCGGATGCGCAAGACGCGCTTCATCGCGCGCAACACGATTTAGCGGTATTTAATCAAGTAGAGCGCAAATTACCACTCAAAAAAATTAAAGAATTAGAAGCAGTGATTGCGGCAAGCCAGGCAGAAATCGCAGCCTGTAAAATGCAGCTTAAAAACTTTAAGCAAGAAGACTTTCTCACACGCCTCAAAACTACAGCGACCAGCCTCGATCATGAAATTTGGCGAGAGGTGATCGAAGCAATTCCGGCTGATCCGATCAATCGTAATAATCTATTTTTACAACCTGTTTCATTCGTGCCGACTGATTCGCCGCGCCAGGGAGATTTACGTCGTTATATGTCGCGCGACATGCGTCATTATCGTTATGTTGCACCGAAAGGTGAAGGCGGGGCTCAACAAGCAGGACCATTTGGTGGTTGGTATGTGGGATGTTATCAAACGCCTGACGGTAAAATTCACACGCAACGCGTTATGATTAAACGCGAAAGTTGTTTTCGCAAAAATATTATTGAATCATTGTGTGGACGTTTGAAAGCAAGTCTTGTCAATCAACAACATGATTTTGTCGCCAATACTTATCTGGTTCGTGATCCAACCAAACCACGTACGGGCGCAAATGTCTATGCGGTTTCGTTGGCGTTTGACGATTTTACTGAGACACACAAACTGGCGGGACTCGATCATCGCGTCAAAATGGCCGGCACGCGAAAAAAATATTTTGGTGGCGATGCAAAAAGAGTGTATGACAAAATTTCCGAGCTTCATGACGTAGAAAATTATGATGGTCTTGAAGAAGCATTAATTGCATCGTGGTGGACAAAAGATTCAGATGTACACAGCGGCAACATTGGTTTCAGCGAGCGGTTAAAACAATTTCTCAATATCGATCACGCAGGCGGCATGATTTGGCTGGATGGTAAAATCCATCCGAATCGTCAAGGACTGTGGCATAACATGATTCGCGCGATGCGCCCTGTTTTATATTTCTGGGATGAAGACAGACGCAGTCCAGAACCAACTTACCATGCAGCCGAATATAGTGAAGCCGTGCGTTGTAGTGAACGCATGGCACAAGCAATTAGAAATACAGCGGGCGTGATGACTATCGAAACCATCAATGAAGTGATTGATGATGAAATTAATACTGGAGTAGAAAATTATCGCGATGATCCCAATGAATTTAGAAGAATGGTAAAACGCATTGGCGTGGATGATTCCTTATTACCAAAAGATGATATTGATGTATGTGCGGATGTTGCTAAAGGATTTTTGAAAGAAATCATGTACGCACGTTTAGTCAATATGCGTCAATTTGGTATGGAAATCGAATTAAGCTTGTGTTTTACCTACAATCCAGCACTCAAGCGATTTGAAGCAGACGATGTTAAATTAACGCAATTTATTTTGGCTAATCCTAATTATTGCCTGGAGAACAAACATCATTTTCGGGGTGATTCACACGGCCATTCGAGAAGTTTTCTCTATCATGTGTTTCACAATAAACGTTGGGTAAGCGGGGAAAGTTATAATTTACAACAATTACTCGAAGACAAAACGCGCGAGGTACTCAAAGGTGAAAATGAAGGAATCACACCGTTTTTGAAAGAGGATTTTAATATAAAAAACCAAAGTGCTCGCGCACACAATTATTTAACGCGTTTACATTTTATGAAAGAAATTTTAGAAAAAGATGGACTATTGAATGGTAATCCACTTCTATCAAAGTTAGCAGAGTGCATGTTTTACTTAGATCAATACAGTAGTCCTGAGTATAAAAAATCGAGAAGACAGCATTTAGTAAAAATATGTGATGATGCTTACCTACTCATACAAAATTTATATGCCCACGCGCCACAAGAAACCCAAGAAAATATTGTTCGTGTATTTACTGAGTTGCAAAATAAGGGATCGATGCAATATTACAATAATCTATACCAAATTAATCCGTATCATCAACAACGCGATCAATTAATTTCCGACGAATTTTTTGAGGCTGTGTCACTCGATCAGCTTAAAGTAGCGGAAATAGCCGAAGCGAAATATGCTGATGACGATGATTTACCTTTATTTGATGCGCCGAGTGTTTATGAAGAAGAATTAAAACCTGCCGACCGAGGCATTAAACAACTCTATCACACCACAACGGTTACGTTGGAAAAAGAACCGGGTAAAACATTTATTCAACAAACCGCCGAACATTTTAGTCAACCGCAACCGTCTCCACTCGGCAACATTGCTGCAATCAGTGAAAAACGTACGACCATCGGTGAAGCTGCCACGCCGGATAAAGCGATTATTTTAGAAAATCCTGCCAACAAAACCGGTGCCGGTGCACTATTAGTAAAAGAACAGGGGCGAACAAAATTAGTTGATTTTGAGGACCCCAATGTATCGTTTGAAAATATTTTAGCGCAAGAAATTTTAAAAATGTCGCCGCAGATAGGTGCTCGATTTTCTCAAGATGATTTACGTGATCTTATTAAAACTAATTATATTGATAAATTGCAACGCTTTAAACCGCCCGAAATCGTCACCAAAAATAATCTTTATCAACATTTAATTTTGCCGTTAATTCATGATGGAATATTAACGCTTCCTCCTAATTCAGGACGATTTTTTTCGAAAAGTTTTGTCAATGACGAAAAAGCGTTTGCAAATAAATTGTATGAGCACTTTAGTAATGTCATGTATTGGAATCAAGATGTGCTGAACATGGCGAAGATTTGGTATGAAACATTTAAAGCAGAAAAAATTCCCCCGCATAAAATTATTCTTGAAAACGTATGTGGCAATCCTGAGCAAGCACGTTTATTTTTATTGATACTTGCTGCAAAAGGTGCGAATTTAGAAAAAGTAAATCATACCGGATATAAATTTAATGAAGAACCATTCTCCATCTCACCCGCAGAAATTAAACGCATGAAAAAATATTTGGCTGGATTTGAGCTGTCACGCGAAGAAGAAAAAGTATTATCTGAAATTAAATCACGCTTATTCCATGTAAAACAGGAAGCGGTGAGTGCGGACGGTCCTAAATTAATTCAAATGATAAAAAAATTGGAATCGGATCAAACACAACTTTTAGCGTTACAGAAAAAAGCTCATCACAAAGATCCATTTGAAGATTTAGCGTATGACTTAAGACAAACACTTGGGGTGTTGAAACAACGTTTAGATTTGACACCCGCAGGACAATTAAGGAAATTATCTTCATGAAAACAAATGAACCGAGACCGTACTGGTCTTCCATGACAATTTATCTACTCGTGACCACCGGTGCAATTGTGGGCTTGGGGAATATTACTCGATTTCCTTATTACGTGTATAAATTCGGTGGCTCGTTTGTTTTATTTTATATTTTGTGTGAACTTTTAATTAGTTTACCGATTTTATTTGCCGAGCTCATCATTGGTCGACGTGGAAAACAAAATCCGGTCGGTGCATTTTCTATTTTAGCCATGGAGACTGGCGCCACGCGTCGTTGGCGCTGGCTTGGTTGGTTATGTTTTATTATTTTATTTTTGTCGTTATCCAGTTATAGCGTTTCGGTCAGTTATCCCGTTGCGTATTTATCTAATCTTTTTAAAGATACACTCGCACATTTTTATAATTTTATTTCACCTGTGAAAGGTCCGATCTCTAACCAATTTGTTATGCTTGAAATGTGTTTTATTGCATTCTTATTTGTGACGATGTTGGTGATTTTGCGTGGCATCAAACGTGGTTTAGAAACGATTTCGCGCATCACTGTTCCAACCTATTTCATTATTTTATTGGGTTTAGCAATTTACAGCTGCGTGGTTGGAAATTTCTCTCAAGCGGTCAGTTATCTTTTTGATTTCACCCCCAACTATGACACATGGACCACGGTACTTTTTGCGGCACTGATGTATGCATTTTTTAAATTGGGTGTCGGCATGGGTATTATGATTGTGTATGGATCGTATTTACCGTATTCAGTACCGCTGGGACGCTCTACGCTTTTGATCATTTGTTTTGATGCGATTATTTCACTACTCGCCTATTTTGTGATTTATCCTTTGTTCACCTCGACGCATGAATTGATGTCAACCATGCAAGAGTTTCATGATACGTTATATTCATTTTCGCATACAGCACATGGCAGTATTATCACAACATGCTTTATCTTTGCGACGCTTATTGCTGCATGGACCCCGACGATTGCCATGGCAGAATCGGCGACGGTGATTTTGATTGAACGATTTAATTTGTCGCGTGTTGCGGCGACATTGATTGTGTTTAGTGGCGCATTTTTATTGGGAACGTTTATTGTATTTTCTATCACAGTTGCACCTAATTTTACGATCTTCCATGTGAATGTGATGACTGCGATTAGTAATTTAACCAATAAAATTTTGATTCCGATTTCGGCGCTGCTGACAGCGATTTTTGCGGGATGGGTGTTGAAGCGCAGTATTACTGAAAATGAATTGGGATTTAAACCGAGAGTGTATCAAGTTTGGCAGTTTTTAGTGAGGTTTGTGGTACCGATTTCGATTGTGGTGATTGTGATGATGATTTTGCCTTGGTCATTCTGAACACCCCTCACCCACACCCCCTCACCCGCACCCCCTCACCCGTCGCGAAAAACGCGCCGACCTCTCCCACAAGGGGGGCGGGGGCCTACGGGTTTTAACCGCTCCCCGTGTGGGGGAGGTGGGTGCGGGCAGCGGCGCGGGTGGGGGGTGGGCAAGTTTTTAACC
>CAZOFA010000088.1:0-7597 GCA_964578975.1 uncultured Coxiellaceae bacterium | reverse complement strand
GCGAACGGTCACAGATAGCCGTTCGCCCTGAGGAGCGCGCAGCGCGTCTCGAAGGGCACTTCGTTCAGGATGACAAATGTCAGCTAAACAAAATTAACTTCCGGTGTCAAAAATATTTTAAATTCTTCCTGCACGGAATGCTGTATTTTCTCGGCTAATTCTTGTATTTCATGACCGTGGCCGGTTCCATAGTTCACTAAAATGAGCGCTTGTTTTTCATAAACACCCACGTCACCAAAACGCTTACCTTTGAAGCCACATTGTTCAATAAGCCAAGCGGCAGAGAGTTTTATTAATTCTGGATCGTTTGTTGAAAAATGCGGAATGTGTGGAAATAATTTTTTTAATTCAAGAAATTGTGCTCGAGCAATCATCGGATTTTTAAAAAAACTTCCTGCGTTTCCTAATTGTTTTGGGTCAGGCAATTTGCTGCGGCGAATATAAATCACTGCATCACTAATTCCTTTAATCGTCACGTCATTTATTTTTAAAAGTTTAAGCGTTTCTTGGATAGCGCCGTAATCAAGATGAAACGTTGGAGTTTTATTAAGGCGCAATGTCACTGATAAAATGGCATATTGATTTTTACAAGTATTTTTAAACACACTATTGCGATAACCAAATTCACATTCTTCTTTACTAAATGTGCGCACGTTACCATTTTGCAAATTGAGTGCATCCAGTTCACAAAAAATTTCGCATAATTCAACCCCATATGCACCAATATTTTGAATCGGTGCAGCACCAACGGTGCCTGGAATCAGAGAGAGATTTTCCACACCCGCATAATTTTGTTGAATGCAATACATCACAAAATCATGCCAATTTTCTCCCGCGCCGATTTTAAGCCAAACATGATTTTTATCTTCTTTTATGCAGTGAATTCCTTTGATCGAATTTTTGATGACAAATCCATCATAAAAATCTTTAGTAAATAAAATATTACTGCCATCACCTAAAATTATTTTTGGCAATGCATGAAAAATATCGTTAGATAAAATTAATTTAAAATCTTCTGCAGTCTGAATCGATGCAAAATAGCGTGTTTTCACGTTCAAACCAAACGTGTTGAGATGTTTCAAATTAATATTTTCTTGAATGATAGATGTGTGTGAATGCATGTTTTATTCTACAATATAAGTCTTTGATTTGTGCTCATCATAGCATATTTTCAGTAAAAATTTCCGTTAATTTTTGCAATAAAAATCATACGCTTAGAAAAAAAATGCCTGAAAGGGTTTGAACATTGCACGTTTTCATGTATCATGGGCAACCATGCAAACATTAACAAGTTTTTCAAAATATTTGTTATTAGCTGTATTGAGTTGTAGTCTCTTAATCGCTTTGAAGAGTAACAATCTAGAAATCGCAGAATCCAGTTTCATCACGAATGCTAATGGTAATGACAATACCATTTACACGGTAAATGAAAGTTCTGTACCATCAGATTCTATCTGGAAGAGCATTAGTCGTGAATTTAAATTGGATCACAAAACTCAATCTAAACGAGTGCAAGATGCGATACGTGAATTGTTGTCTGATCAAAGTAAGTTGAATCAGATTTTAGAGGCATCAGCTCCGTATATCTATTATATTCACCAAAAAACACAGGAAAAAGGTTTGCCTTCTGAACTTGCGTTGATTCCTGTGATTGAAAGTGAATTTAATCCTAATGATCATTCAAACAAGGGTGCCGCTGGTCTTTGGCAATTGATGTCGCGCACCGCAAATGAGTTAGGCGTGAAAGTAAAATCTGGTTACGATGGACGTCGTAATGTGGTGAGTTCAACGAATGCAGCACTCGCTTATTTCAAAGATCTTGGCACGATGTTCAACGGAAATTGGTATTTAGCAATCGCCGCCTATGATTGTGGTCAAGCAAAAATTCAATCCGCCGTGCGTCATGCAGGCAGTCCTGATTATTGGAATTTATCACTACCGCGTGAAACACGTTGTTACGTTCCAAAATTATTAGCCGTCGCTGCTATCATTGCAAACCCGCAAAAATATGGCGTGCATTTACCACCGGTTGATAACAAACCTTATTTTGCTGAGCTTAAGCTAAAAAAACCTGTGAATTTAGTGAAGTTGGCAAAAACATCTGATATTGATATTGATACCTTACGTACCTTGAATCCTGACTATAATCATGGCCATGTTTTAAAAGCGAAAGAAGGAACTTACGCATTATTAATTCCTGTCGATCAATTATCGAAGGTGAGTAATCAACTGCAAAAAATAAATATGCTTGTCACGTAAAATTATTTTAGCCAGAATGAACTCCTGAAAAAACTGGGAGAGGTGTAGTGAGTGAATCAATCGCGATACAAGAATTAGAAAAAACGCCAGCGTTACAAAGAAAATTAACCGCGCGCATGCTGAACATGATTGCGATTGGTGGTTCGATTGGTACTGGAATTTTCTTAGCAAGTGGAAATGCCGTGCATACCGCAGGACCGGGTGGCACGATGCTTGCATACCTCATTACTGGATTGATGGTTTATTTTCTCATGACGAGTCTGGGTGAAATGGCAGCGTTCATGCCGAGCACCGGCTCATTCTACATTTACGCCTCGCGTTTTGTTGATCCCGCTTTAGGTTACGCACTCGGTTGGAATTATTGGTATAACTGGGCGATCACCGTCGCATCAGAAATTACCGCAGCGACATTGGTCATGCATTTTTGGTTTCCCCACAGTTCGAATTTTCTTTGGAGTTCTTTATTTCTTAGTATATTTGTCGGATTTAATGCGTTATCGGCGCGCGGTTTTGGCGAAGCAGAATTTTGGTTTTCATGTATTAAAGTCATGACCATTATTGTTTTCATTATTGCAGGCGCAGGTCTTGCGGCAGGCATGATGAATTATGAAGCCATTGGTTTTAAAAACTGGACGATGGGTGATGCACCGTTTCATGGCGGTTGGTTTGCAGTATTTGGCGCATTTATCGTGGCAGGATTTTCTTTTCAAGGCACCGAATTAATTGGTATCGCTGCCGGTGAGAGTCAAGAACCACATAAAACAATTCCCAAAGCGGTGAAACAAGTTTTTTGGCGCATTTTATTATTTTTTATTTTGTCGATTTTTATTATTAGTTTGTTAGTTCCGTATGGCTCAGAGCAATTAGCCACCTCAAGTGTCGAAATGAGTCCGTTTACCTTGGTGTTTAAACATTTAGGCATTACATTTGCAGCTTCGTTAATGAATGCGGTGATTTTGACGGCGATTTTATCGGCAGGAAATTCAGGGATGTATGCGGCAACACGCATGCTTTGGTATTTAGCGAAAAAAGGTCATATTCCCGCTGTGTTTGCAAAAGTCAGTAAGCGCGGTGTTCCTCTCTATGCATTAATGGCGACGACCGCGATTGCGATGCTGGCATTTTTATCTTCATTATTTGGTAATGGCACTGTTTATTTTTGGTTGCTGAATGCATCCAGTTTGTCGGGATTTATCGCGTGGTTGGGAATTGCGATTAGTCATTATCGTTTTCGTAAAGCGTACATCAAGCAAGGTCGTGATTTAAAAGAATTACCGTATGTCGCGAAAGGTTATCCATATGCACCGTTACTTGCGTTCGGGTTGTGTTTAATCATTATCGCAGGGCAGGTGATTGTTACGGGCATGAATTGGTATGGAATTATTGTTTCTTATATTGGGTTACCTGTGTTTGTGATGTTGTGGCTCGGCTATAAATGGATTAAGAAAACCAAAATCGTCAAATTGACGGATTGTGATTTTCAATATGAAGGCGCGAATTGATTTTCAGAACCTGGATTGCATCGCTACGCTCGCAATGAACACAGCTTCGTCATTGCGAGCGTAGCGAAGCAATCCAGGTTTAAAATTCAAATGCAATTATTTATCCCGCAACAACAACGCTAAATAAAACACCGCCACCGTTAAAATCCCAATCACAACAAAATCAATCCCGAAAGGAATTAAATTAATTCCCTCACCAAACGTTCCCAAATACGAAATCAACGTCAATAAAAAAAAGTAAGGCAAAATCCACCACGACGTGCGCCATTGCTTGAGCCAAATATTATTTTTTCGCACACAATAAATCGAAAAAAATAGTAAACCAATACTGAGCGCAATCATCATGCGTGAGACAGTATGCCAACCCGTCCAAAAAATTAATAAATTGCAAATGTAAAAAGCCAGCAGCGCTAACGAATTTGCATAAGGCAAAAGAAACGGACGATGTTCATCGGGTTTTGATTTGCGCAGTGCGACGAGTGAAATCGGTCCGATGATGTAGGAAACAATAAAACACGAAATAATAAAACTCACTAATTTCTGCCAACCGGGAAACGGTAAAAAAAGTAAAAGGCCAACGCAATAATTGACGGCAAGACAACGAAAAGGGATGCCAGAATTCGTCAATACTTTTAAACTTTTGGGAAAAAATCCAATTTCACTTAATCCATAACTCACGCGCGCAGTCGATGCAGTAAACACAAAACCGGTGCCGAACGGTGAAATCAGTGCGTCGGCATAAATAATTAATACAAACCAACCGATCCCGAGTGCTGTCATGATACCGACAAACGGACCACTATCACCTGGAAAATGCAGTTTATTCCAACCTTCTGCATAGGTGCTTGGATGAATCGCGCCGATAAATGCCGCTTGCAACAGTGCATACAAAATCATACAAAAAATCATTGAGCCGATGAGTGCGAGTGGAATACTGCGTTGCGGATTTTTAGTTTCGCCAGCTAATTGCAACACGGTGTTTGATCCGATGAATGAATAAATCACACCACCCAATGGCAATGCGGCAAGAATGCCATGCAAACCATAGGGCGCAAATCCACCTTGATGTTGATTATGAAAATTAGCGCTATGAAAATCAGCGCCAATTAAAATAATGACGGTGAGAATCGGCACAATAAATTTTATCGTGGTAATAATATTATTTGAATGACTAAAAAATCGTGCGCCGTAATAATTTAATATGCACATCACGAACATAACAATAGCGGCGGTGACTATTCCGAGTGATGTGAGCACATGCGTGTCTTGAACATTCATCACGAGATGCGGAATATAATTTGCGGCATATTGGATGAGTCCCATGGTTTCAACTGGGGCGACTGCGACACTGGAAATCCATACCATCCAGCCAATCATAAAACTGATTAACGGCCCGTGGCTATATTGCGCGAACTGAATCATACCACCGGCCACAGGGAATGTACTGCCCAATTCGGCAAAGGTGAGTGCGATGACAATCATCAGTAAACCACCCAAGATCCATGAAATCACGGCGGCAGGACCGGCTATTTGCCCCGCATATAACGGACCAAATAACCAACCAGAACCGATTACGCTGCTGATCCCAGCGAATAGCAAAGTGGTTGGACCAATGGTACGTTGAAATTTCATAGTTGCCTCAAAAAACCTTGAATTTAGCGGGCATAGGAGGGGAGTGTCAATAGAGATATTCGCGCCCCCTATCATGACATAGCCGTTGTGGGCTGTGCTATACTTCTTCGGAACGAAATGACGCATGTTTATGATATGGAGAATCACACATGATCCAACTTAAAAATACGGAAACAACTTATGGACAAATTACGATATATTTACATTGGATCATGGCTGCAATCATCATCGGAATGGTGATTGTCGGTTTAACCATGGTGCGTATACCCGTCAGTCTGCAAAAATTAAAATTATTTGGTTGGCATAAAGAATTTGGCATATTAATTTTAGCGCTTGCGTGTGTGCGTGCGGGTTGGTGGTTTGCAAATCGCGTGCCAGTGTTGCCAGCATCTATTCCGCGTTGGCAAGCGTTCGCGGCACACGCCGTGCATTTTTTATTGTATTGTTTTATGTTCGCGTTACCGATCACCGGTTGGTTGATGACATCGGCCGCGGGATTACCGGTTTCCGTATTTGGTTTATTCACTTTGCCAAATCTTATTTCTGCCGATGAAAATTTACGGAACTTGTTTGTTGAAATTCATACTTATCTTGCTTATGCATTAATTGCCGTGATTTGTGCGCATGTTGGTGCAGCATTGAAACATTTTTTTATTAACAAAGATGATGTGATGCAGAGGATGCTACCATGATTTATTTTCGTAAAATTTTAATTGCAATTTTATTTGTATGGCCGATGATTTCGATTGCTGCAATTCCCGCCTGGGAAATAAAACCAAAAGAGAGTTCAATTTCTTTTACGGCGACACAAAACAATGCGCCTGTCAGCGGAAAATTTACCACGTTTTCTGGGCTCATTCATTTTGATCCGAATGAATTATCAACAAGTGATGTCACAATCACCATCGATATGAATTCTGTGTCAACGCCTTACGCTGAAGTGGCTAAAACACTGAAAACGGCTGAATGGTTTAATATCGCAACATTTCCAAACGCTGTTTTCAAAGCGAATAAGTTTACTAAAACAGGTGATAAAACTTATCAAGCGCAGGGCAGTTTAACCATTCGTGATAAAACTGTTCCAGTCGTCTTAACCTTTACGTTGGAAAATTATTCGAAAACCCAGGCACTTGTAAAAGGGTCTACGGATTTAAAACGTTTGGCTTTCAATGTGGGTCAGGGGGAATGGAGTAAAACGGATGCAGTTAAAGATGAGGTAAAAGTGGATTTTATCTTGTCAGCTGTTAGCAAATGAAGGATGATTGCTGCTCAAAATCGAGGGGTATTCCATGCTAACAAGAGAAGAATATGAAGACATAAGAGAAACTTTTTTAGATTGGTATATAAACGGCGAGCTGACAAATGAAAATAACGAATTAATTTCATATAATATGCTCATGGGAATGATCTGGGCTGTAAAAAAGTGTATTAGAAAAAATGAAAAACCAGCTTTTGAACATCATGCAAAATTCGCCAATGAAAGATCAAGAGGTTCGGATGGAACGTTTTTACCAATCGCGACTACTCCGGTAAAAGTTACCTCAACACGTTATACCGCTGAAACAAATGATTCAGATTCAACGCCTATGACTATTCCAGCCAATCTTCCAATTAAACGGTTACCTAATGGAAGAAAAAAAGTTGTGATCGATGGGGATGAAGTTTTTATAAAAGGAAAACGTGGACGACCCCAAAAAAAACATGACAACACTGATGCAAAAGCGGCGTCTCATTCAAAACGGGTAAAAAAGAGCGAAAATAACAGTATAGTTGAAGATAATGAAGTAAAATTAAAAATAGTTGAAGATAATGAAGTAAAATTAAAACTGTTTTTGCAACGATGGGGTAAAGATCCGCAAGCAATTAGACAAGCTCTTCGGTACTTAGCAATCTTTGCTCAATCATCTGTAAAACCGCAAGAAACTGTGGAAAATGCGGTTACGCTGGGTGCTGCTAAGCTCGGTATATAATATTGTCATTGCGAGCGACTCAAAGGAGCGCGGCAATCAGGTATTGAGACCTGCCTGCCGGCAGGCAGGGATTGCTTCGCCACGTTCAGTTTCATGAACGTGGTTTCGCAATGACAATATATTTTATAAATTCCCAGGAAAACCAGGGGTATGAATACATATGCCCATATTTCGGCAAAAGCTCCTCTAACGTAAATATCTACCGAATGGTAAGGTGCCCAAATATAAAATATT
>CAZOFA010000087.1:0-8283 GCA_964578975.1 uncultured Coxiellaceae bacterium | reverse complement strand
AGCATGTCGATAAGTTTAGTTAAGTCTTCCTGTTTTTTACTTTTTTTAGAAGGTGTTGTCCTTTTTAGGCGTGGCTTAGACCAACACTGTGCGGGGCGCCCCGATTGGTTTTGCTAGGGTTGGGGGGGACGACGTATATTGATAAGGTATCTTTAATTGGTCAATCAACGGTTTCTATCAAAATTAGCATTCTGCGCCAGCTTTTTTGCGTTGGGTGTGATTGCATTAGGCGCGTTTACCCGCTTAATGGACGCAGGCCTCGGCTGTCCTGATTGGCCCGGTTGCTACGGAAAGTTAATCGTACTCACCTCAGACTATAAAGCCTGGGCCGAGATGATTCATCGATATTTTGTCAGTGGATTGAGTCTTTTTATTTTGCTCATCATCGGCATCGTGGTTAGCCAAAAATCACTGCGCGTGCGACGCAATATTATTTTGTGTGGATTATTAATTTTGTTGCTGGTGTATCAAATCCTGTTGGGACAATGGACCGTCACACTCAAATTATTACCGGTGATCGTCTCGCAACATTTACTGGGCGGATATTTTATTCTAAGTACTTTGTGGCTGATTTATTTGCTGAATAAAAAAAATTTCGCCGCGATAAAAGATTCCAACACAAAAAAATTAACCCCGTGGGTTGGTCTTGGGTTAATTTTAATTTTGTTGCAAATTATGTTAGGCGCGTGGACAAGCACCAATTATGCATCGCTCAGTTGTCCCGATTTTCCTTTTTGCACCAATGATGCATTGCAATTTCATTTCAAAGAAGCTTTTAATTTATTTGCACCGGTGGGTATTAATTACGAAGGTGGTGTGTTGTCTGAAGCAATTCGTCAAACGATTCAAATGACCCATCGATTTGGCGCGCTGATATTAACAGCATATTTTTTTATTTTTTTCCTGGTAGGCAGTCTGCGCTTAACCGCAAGACCCGATTTAATGAAATGGATGATGCTCATTTTAGGATTATTTATTTTGCAGTTAACCATTGGCATCAGCAATGTGATTTTAAAATTACCCCTCGCAACTGCGCTCAGCCACACACTGGTTGCGGTGTTGTTGCTGCTCGCACAACTTTCTTTATTCGTTAAACTTGTTTTAAGGGTGTCACCATGAGAGCCACGTTTCGTGATTATATCGAATTATGCAAACCACGTGTGGTGATGCTAATGATTTTAACCTCATTGGTCGGCATGTGTTTGGCGTCATCCAAAGGTTTCCCATTTGCGATTGCGATCTGGGGCAATATTGGCATTGCATTTGTGGCGGGCGCTGCAGCGGCGCTCAATCATATCGCCGATCAACATATTGATAAAGTCATGCGCCGCACACAACATCGTCCGCTGGTGCAAGGAAAATTAAGCACGCGTAACAGTCTTATTTTCGCCAGTGTATTGTGTCTGCTTGGCATGCTAATTTTATTTTTATTCACCAATGTGTTAACCGCGTTTTTAACTTTTTTATCTTTAATTGGTTATGCAGGTTGTTACACACTTTATTTAAAACATGTGACACCACAAAATATTGTTATTGGTGGTTTAGCTGGCGCGATTCCGCCTCTGTTGGGTTGGGCTGCCGTGACAAACAGCGTGACCACAGAAGCACTGATATTGGTGATGATCATTTACCTTTGGACACCACCACATTTTTGGGCGCTCGCCATTCATCGTTATGAGGATTACGCGAAAGCAAATGTTCCCATGTTGCCAAATACGCATGGCATTCCATTCACTAAATTAAACATCGTGCTTTATACAGTATTATTAATTGCGGCAACGATTTTGCCTTATATTATTGGGATGGCAGGTTTAATTTATTTTGTTGGCGTGATGCTGGCTAATTTTATTTTTCTTTTTTATGTTCTACGGTTGTATTTCACCGACAATAAACAATACGCGCTGGCGACATTTAAATATTCAATTTATTATTTAGGCATTCTATTTTTATTATTACTACTAGATCATTACAGTTGAGGAGAAAAAAACATGAAAAAATTCATCGGTGCATTGCTGGGCGTGATTGCCATTGTGGCCATGATCGAAGTGTATTTTGGTTCGTTACAACATCGAGTCGCGGACAATGTCAAAATTAATGGTATTTTTTTAGCGAAACCTAAAACGATCAACAATTTTCATTTAGAAGCCACAACAGGCGAAGTTTTTAGTAAAGCCAATTTAACTGGGCATTGGACGATGATGTTTTTTGGCTTTACGCATTGCGCCATGGTGTGTCCCGCGACGATGTCGGAATTAAATAACATGTTTAAAATTCTTGGGAAAGATTTGCCACAAGAAAAAATGCCACAAGTGGTGATGGTGTCAGTGGATCCTGATCGCGATAGCGTGTTGCGGATGAGACAGTTTGTGAATTCATTTAATGCTAACTTTGTGGGTGCGCGTGCGGATAATAGTGAAACCACGAAATTAGAAAAACAATTACATATTAAGGCGGAAAAAATTCAAGTGGTGGGCCAAGATAAAAACGACTACAGTATTAATCACAGTGCGGAAATTTTATTGTTTAATCCGCAAGGTCGATTGCAAGCGTATTTATCGTATCCACATAATGCAGTGCAAATGGCGAAAGATTATCAATTAATTTTAAAAACGGTTGGTTAGATGAAAAAAAATTTATTAATGCGTTTAGTTTTCATCTGTTGTGCTGTGTTTATGCTAAATTGCGCAGCCCAGAATGGTGTGTTGCATGACACCGAAGGACATGAAATCCACGTTGTGCAATTAAAAGGAAAGTGGGTCATTGTGACTTACTGGGCAGCGTGGTGCGAAAATTGCATGGATGAAATTCCAGAGCTTAATTATTTTTACCAAACGCATCATGACAAGAATATTGTTTTGCTCGGGGTTAATTACGATCAACTGCCGTTGGATGAATTAAAATTGGCGATGGAAAAAATCCATATCGAATTCCCAGTGGTGCAGGAAGATCCTGCAGACATTTGGCCAGAGCTTCGCGATTTTTCTGCAATCCCAGTGACATTTATTATTGATCCCAGAGGACGCGTGGTAAAACGTATTTTTGGCGGCAACACAGCAAAATCGTTGGATGCAATGATTCAAAAAATTCAGTAAGGAAAAAATATGGGTGGCATTATACCGAAACCTAATAAAGAAGAAAAACCTGCTGAGCCACCATTGGCGTTGACGATTTTACCCGGCGGTCCGGAAAAAATATTTCCTGATTGTATACCTGCTGACATTCGGAGCATGATTCATGATTATTGGAATTTTAACTGTGCTGAATTAATAGAATTGCGTAAGCCTCAGCCCGGTTTTTTTTCCGTGACGTTTTACGAATCTTATTTCACACCAAATCATTTAGTTGCGCTTGCTGGGCATTACGTTGTGTATGGTCAAAAGAATGAATTGATGTACGTTTTAGAAAAACATCCTGAAATAGTAAATCCAAAACATGTTGCTGAGGTGGAAGACCCATTGGGAAGACGAATATTGGGAAACTTGTTACGTATTGCGTTTGCAGCAGGCGCCTTTTATATCGCTAAAATTTTAGTGGATTTTGCGTTAAATAATAAGCTTCTCACCAAAGACCAAATACAAGCAGAGATAGCCGCTCATTTTCCACTGGATTGGGCAGATAAAATAGCGGAGAGAATGCAACGCTACATCGATGCGGGAAATGAATTTATTTCAGAAGTGAAGAAAGGGCGTAACCAAGAAACATTTAAAGGATTAGAGTTGGCATGTGAAGATGTCTTAAGGACATTTCAGCAAAAAATTCAACTTGATTCTAACGAGGTGGTCACCACGGGATTGGTTTATGATCCTCGAGTTTGTGATAAATTTTACCAAAGTATTTGTCCAATTTATTTCCAATTAAGCCATATTCAAACAAATTATTTAATGATCAAAGGATATGGTGGTTTACAACGGCTTATGTCGGTCGCAGACGTGCCTCACATCGGCGGGGCCTTTAATGGTTCTCGTTTCCCCGCATTTCTTTCAAGCGAGGAAATTTTTTCTTATTATAATCCGGATGAATTAGGAAATTTGTATTTTATTGATGATACAGGTGTGCGGCGCGAATCGATCGTTCTGCACAATGGTGCTGCCGGAGAATATATCATGCGTACCAAAAAAGAAGCTTTAGAAAATTTATTTGATCCTCCTGCTCCACGGTTAGGAAAAAAACAAAAACATGACACGTACGCATGATTTAAAATCGACGTTCACCCTGATTTTTCCGCTGATGGCCGCATTTCTCGCGCAAAAAGCCATGCAATTTATTGATACCATGATGATGGGTTGGCTGGGTCCCTCTGCATTAGCGGCAGGTGCGCTTGGCACCGGAATTTTTATTACGACCTTGGTTTTTTGTATGGGAACGTTAAGTGCAGTTGGTGTGTTCATCGCGCGCGCGAAAGGTGCGAATGATAAAAAAGATGTGACAACCAGTTTGCAAAACGGTATCGCACTCGCGCTTATTCTTGCGCTGCCTTGTATTGTTATCATTTGGTTAGCGCCGCATTTAATTCATAATGAAAATGAAAATGTCATGCACAATGTGGCATTATTGTTGCATGGATTAAGTATTGGGTTGCCCGGCTATTTATTGTTTTTAGTGTTTCGCGAATTTATTGCCGCATTTTCTCAAACACGGATTGTGATGTTCGTCACGATGCTATCCATTCCACTCACATTCTTCATCAATTATCTGTTGATTTATGGCAAATGGGGCATGCCGCAGCTAGGCGTATCAGGCATTGGCTATGCAGGTGCGATTGTGATGTGGTGTATGTTTGTGGGGTTATTTTTTTATAGTGTACGTCATCCACAATTAAAAGAATTTATCAATTTTAATGTTGCTGAATTTAGTTTCATGAAAATGAAAGACATGCTCAGCATTGGTTTACCCAGTGGAACCTTTTTTTTATTAGAAGCCGCTTTGTTTTTAGCAGCGACCATCATGATGGGATATTTTGGTGTGGATGCCCTTGCTGCATTTCAAATTACGATTCAATGTGTCGTGATCGCCTACGCAGTTCCTTTTTCTCTGTCGATGGCAACCGCATTGCAAGTGAGTCATGCGTTGGGCGCAGGTGAAACATTTCGTCTCAGAACGATCGCATTACAAAATTTTGGTTTAGGTTTAGTGTTTTCAGTCATTGTGGCGTGCTTTTTTATTTTTTCACCGCAATTTTTCATTCAAATATTTTTAGCGAATGATCCTCTGCACGCGTCCACGATTAAATTGGCCACAGCGTTTTTAGTCATCGCCGCATTTTTTCAATGTCTCGATGCGATACAAGCCATTGCCAATGGCATGTTGCGCGGATTAAAAGATACATTAGTTCCGATGATATTGAGCGTGACATGTTATTGGTTGATCGGTTTTGTCATTTCATATTATCTGGCTTTTCATACGGCACTTGGGCCCAAAGGTATTTGGTATGGAATTTCACTGAGTATTTGTAGTTTGGGTACGGTTTTGATGATTCGATTGTTAAAAAAGTTAAAGCGATGGCATTAAGCGCCTTTTTTTTGCGTAGGTGCTCTTAGGGTTTCTATTTCTTGTGTCGTAAGCCCTGGAATACTGAATTGTTCATCGAGTTTTGTTTGTAAAATTTTATCGACCATTTCTTGTGATGGGCATGCTTGATACATGGCACGCATAAAATTAAAAGCGTGCACAGGGTTTTCTTTAGGAAAAAATGATCGTGCAAATGATTCGGCTGGAGCAATTTTTTTTTCGAGGGCACTTAATTTTACGTATTGTGAATTGTAGTGATTAGATATTTCAGCCATGAGTTCACGCATCTTATTGGGATCGTTGGTGAGCGCAAGGGTTTTTTTATCTTTCTCTAGTTTTTCTATCAGTTGGTTTACAATCTCTATAAATTCTTGTTTTGATTTTTTATGCAGTGGGCTGAATTTCCAGGTTTTATTGACTAATTCTTTTTTTTCTTTTCTCAATTCATCGATCAGTTGCTCGACTCCTCCGAGGGTGTAATGATGGACCTTGTTAAATCTTTCATGACGCTCTTTATCCAATGGACTGGTTAATTTAAACAATTCTTTGGATTTTTTTAAATGTTTATCAACATCAATCGACATGCCGGCTAACTCTCTTTTTAACATCCGATCATCTTGCGACATAGGTCCAAGTTCTTTTGAGGTATTCAATGCAACCAATTGATCGCTGATTTCTAATACATCTTTGAGCTTAGGACTTTTCTGGTAAGATAAATTGTCTTTGCTTTTCTTTTGCTTCTCTAAAGTTGTCTGCTCGTTTTTCATAGAATTCATGACAAAACTTTTTATCTCAGCTTCTCTTTCTTTGACACGTGCGGAATGTTCTTCTGCAGATGCAAGACTCGCGGCATGATGTTTTAAAGTGCCTTTTATGTCTAAATTCACGTCGTTTCTTACTACATCGAGCATCGCTTCAAAACCTTCGTTATCTTGAACAACTTTTTGTAGAACAGAGAGTGGGGCGCGACTAAAGAACTTATCACAAAAAGCGAGATTTCCCTCTTCTAGATCGAGATAAACATTCATGAGCGCGTCGAGCTTTGCATAAGTCTGCCCAGACATATATCCTTCTAACTCATCTATTTTTGTCAAAGCGTCAAACAACTGAAGGAAAGTAATTTTTTTTAAATCGAATGAACTCACATTTAATTTTTTTATCAACTCATCTTTTAAATCGTCTCCACAAGTGCTCACGAATTCATAAAATCTTGTTATTAAATTCCCAATTTTATCTTTATTTTTGTCTATAAAGTTCGGTAGTTCACTCTGGCGATCAAGGTGTTCTTGCAGTGCTGCTTTGTGCTCGTGTTCCACATCAATGCATTCATGTTTGATGTTTTCAAATGCCATGATTGCAAAAGTTTCTTCTAATGAAACATTTTCAGGGGCATGATTTTTAAGCCATCGATGAATTGTTTTCACAGAAGTTTCTATTTGTTTTTTAAAACTTAAGCCACTATCATACTCTACTTGTAATTTATTCACTTCGGCTTGCAAAATTTCTCTCTCAGTGCCGCTCGCTTTTTTTAAATCTTTTTTTAATTTATCTAAAACTTCGCCAACTGATTTTAGAAGTGTGTCAATTACATCAACAATATTGTTTTTCTCCTCTAATAATTTATTGTTTCTTTTGATGGCTTCTTTTAAGCTTTTGCTGTCCTGATTTTTAATGGCAGTGCTAATGTCTTCCATTGATTTTTGGAGAGAAAGTTGTTGAGCGAGCATTCCATTTTTATAATTGTCAATGATTCTGTTTCGCTCTATTATTTCTTGATTTTTTTTGTATCCTTTTTTAAGTGCTTCATCCGCGTCAGTGATAAATTTTCCCCAATCAGACAAACCATCTTGCATTTTTTTCAATTGCTCTTCGTTTAAATTTTCTGAAAAAACATTTTCTAAGATATGATCTGCATTTCTTTCTTTTAATTTTGCGAGTTGAGTGTCGATTTCTTTTAATGCCGCTTCATTGATCGTTGGATTAACAAAATGATTGCGGCTGACCATCTGTTTAAATTCGCGTAACAGAATATATTCAAAACTGATTTGCGCGGTTGTTGGCATCCCTTTACATGTATTGGTGACAATACTATTTAAGTAAGTAAATAATTTGCTAATTGCATTTGCTTCGCGCTGAGCTAATAGATTTATTTCAGCCTGAACATCGAAAAGTGGCGCATCCTTGATGACATTTAAATCCAGTTGTATTAAAGGGAGCGGATCTTTTGTTGGTTCTTTATGTGTTTTAGTCGATCTAGCATCAACAGTGCCATCGTCGGGGAAGAAACGATGTAATGCGTGACCGATTTCTGTTTCTTCGGCCACGAGTTCGTCCAACACGGTTAAGTTTTCATTTACAATTGGCGCTCGCCCTCGTTTCAATAATGCGAGTTTTGCCCCAATTAATTGGATGAATGAGTTCAACAAGAAAAGATTTTCATTTTCGTCAGCGGCTTCAGATTCGGCAGTCATCATCAGAAGAGCGTCTTTCCATCGAGTTTTTTTTTCAGCTTCTTTTGCGGCTTCCGCGAGTCTTGCATCCGCCGCTATTTTGGCTTCTGCGGCGAGCTTTGCTTCTGTTGCTTTTTTGGCCTCAGCTGCTTTTTCAGCTTCTACTTTCTTTGCTTTTGCGTCTTTTCCAAAACGACCCAGCATGCAAGAGCTCCCCCATGGATGCTTCACATACTTCTATTATAGCGTAAAAATATTGACCAAGAGCTGATTGGTGGCTATGGGTGGACTCGAACCACCGACCTCAGCATTATGAGTGCCGCGC
>CAZOFA010000086.1:0-8657 GCA_964578975.1 uncultured Coxiellaceae bacterium | reverse complement strand
GGCGCTCTCTCCCTCGCCCGGGGCCCGGCCCGCCCCCCCGGCCCCACGCTTTACCAATTGCCCGGCCCCCCGGGTGGGGCCCAACCGCGCCCGTCTCGAAGGGGGGGATTTAAAACCGCATCGGCATAACAACATATAAGCTGTCATCTTTCTCCAACGCTTCGATTAATACGCCGCCATTCGGATCGCTAAAAGACCATCGAATATTCTCAGAGGCAATGGCAGAAACAACATCTAATAAATAAGCCACATTAAATCCAATTTCAATTCCATTACCTTGATAATCCAATTGCATCATTTCTTCTGCTTCTTCCTGCTCTGGATTATTCGCCACAATGCGTAATGAATCACGATCAAGTTGCAAACGTATCCCACGAAATTTTTCATTCGAAAGAATAGAGGTGCGCGTCAATGCTTGTTTGAGTGCTTCACGGCTTGCCACCGCGGTATTTTCAATGCTGCGTGGAATGAGCTTGTCATAATCAGGATACTGCGCATTGATCAATTTAGAGGTAAAAATAAATTCGGATGATTTAACGCGAAAATGCGATTCACTAATCGCCACCGTCACTGTCTCTTCATTATCTGAATCCAACAAACGCATTAATTCTAAAACACTCTTGCGTGGCAAAATCACTTTAGCTTTCGCATCTTTGGCCTCGATCGAATCGATCGAACTAAACGCTAATCGATGCCCGTCAGTCGCCACACATTTCATAACGCCTTGATTAATATCAAATAAAGCGCCATTCAAATAATGCCTGACATCTTGTTGCCCCATGGCAAAATAAATTTTACCAATTAATTTTTTGAGCTTGTCTTGGCTCATGTTGAATTCGGTAGTAAATGAACTATCTTCCATGCTGGGAAAATTATCGGCGGGCAGGGTAGTTAACATAAAACGACTGCGCCCTGAACGTAAAACCGCATGATCATTTTCTAAAATGAGTTGTACGACCGCATCATCTGGAAGCGCACGGCAAATATCTAACAATTTGCGCGCAGCGACGGTAATCGTGCCCGGTTGAGAAACGTCATCTAACTGGGCATGACCCACTACCTCAACTTCAAGATCCGTTGCCGTGAGCGATAAACGATTATCTTTTACTGTCACTAACACGTTGGCTAAAATCGGTAACGTCTGTCTACGTTCAACAACTCCGCTGATCATCTGCAAAGGTTTGAGTAATGCTGTTCGTTGAATGGTGACTTTCATAGATCAAATTCACTCCAATTAAGTGGTCAAAATTCGCAAAAGATTGGTGTAATCTTCTTCAACATCTTGGTCAGACAGTTTTAACTCCGCAATCACGCGGCAAGCATGCAATACCGTCGTATGATCTCTGCCGCCAAATGCATCGCCAATTTCCGGTAAACTATGATTGGTTAATTCTTTCGCTAACGCCATCGCCATCTGACGCGGCCTTGCCACAGAACGACTACGACGTTTTGATAATAAATCCGCAATTTTGACTTTGTAATATTCTGCGACCGTTTTTTGAATATTTTCGATGGTGATCAATTTATCTTGCAGCGCCAGCAAATCACGCAATGCTTCTTTGACAAAATCCAATGTGATCGGCTTGCCGGTAAAATGTGCGTTGGCAATGATGCGTTTCAATGCGCCTTCCAATTCACGCACGTTAGAACGTATGCGTTTCGCGACAAAAAACGCGACTTCATAAGGCAGATTAATATGCGCATGTTCCGCTTTACTCATCAAAATGGCGACGCGCGTTTCCAGTTCCGGCGGCTCCACCGCCACCGTCAAACCCCAACCAAAGCGTGATTTTAATCGTTCTTCCACGCCGTTAATTTCTTTCGGATAACGATCGCAGGTTAAAATAACTTGTTGCTGACTTTCCAACAGCGCATTAAACGTATGGAAAAATTCTTCCTGAGAACGATCTTTGCCAGCAAAAAATTGGATATCGTCAATCAAAAGTGCGTCGACCGTCCGGTAATATCGCTTAAAATCGTTCATTGAGTTGGTTTGTAACGCCTTCACCATATCCGCCACAAACCGCTCAGAATGCAAGTACAATACTTTAGCATTCGGATTATTCCGTATTATTTGATTGCCAATCGCATGCAACAAATGGGTTTTGCCCAATCCCACACCGCCATACAGATAGAGCGGATTGTACGCAATACCCGGGTTCTCACCCACTTGCAAGGAGGCCGCTTTCGCCAATTGGTTTGATTTACCTTCCACAAAATTGTCAAAGGTAAAGGTTGGGTTAATGTTGCTTTGATAATTCGGTATAACTTCAGGCGTTTTCGTGGTGATCCGTGTAACTGAGGCCGCTGCCATGGCTTGTTGATCTCTATCTTTACTGATCACCGCTATTTTATCGGTGTCACGACTCTTACTACCAATTTCAAGATAAATATGTGGCGGCTCTTCATGACTAAACTGACTAACTAATTCGCGAATTCGCTCTAAAAATCGCTCGTTGATCCAATCCAACACAAATCGATTGGGCGCAAATAAAGTGAGCCGTTGATCAACATGCTCAACTTGTAACGGTCTAATCCAAGTATTATATTGCTGCGACGGAAACTCATCTTGCAAACAACCCAGACATTTTTCCCAAAGTGTTGCGCTCACTTACTTCTCCCAAAAAAATCGATCCCATCGAACGAAGTATAGTACCACAGTTTTTTTAGATAATCGTAAACGTTTGCATGCTAGCAGTCGTAAGAGTATTTGCTAGACAACAAGCAATGAAATATGTTTGTATATTTTCAGTTTTTTGGACGAGAAATATGACAACCATCCGAAAATTATTAAACGATTCGCCAGCGAAAGTTGAAGCAGAGAATTTTAGAAAACTTTTAATAGCGCATAAAGTTGATCTTAATTTATCTATTACTAAACCCGTAACGCTTCGTCGTCTCGCCGCACCGAAAAAATTCAGCCAATTTAATGAGAACAGCGCCATTGAAATAAGCTTATTAGAAATCGCGGCTTATCAGTCGTGCTGGACAATCGTAGATACTCTTTTAGATATTGGCACATGGAATCAAGAAACAAAAAATAAAGCTGTCATCCTCGCACTTCGTAAAAAAAATTTAACAGTCGTCAAAAAACTCATTAGACTTAATGCCGAACAACCGATGCATGGAGAGGAGCGTATTTACCATTATCGTTTGTTAAAAGCTGAAATTGACAAAGAAAAGAAAAAAAAGAAACCAACCGGATCGCCCATCTTCCACGTGAAAATAGAAAGGTCACCCTCATATGTTGCAGAAAAGCCCCACAAAACCACTTATTCTCGTTGATGGCTCATCTTATTTATATCGCGCATTTCACGCGATGCCATCCCTGGGCAATTCAAAAAATTTCCCGACCGGTGCAATTTATGGCGTGATAAATATGTTACGCCGTTTATTGACGGAATATGATCCTGAGCTCATCGCCGTTGTGTTTGATGCCAAAGGAAAAACGTTTCGTGATGACCTTTACGAACATTATAAAGCGAACCGATCTGCGATGCCGGACGATTTGTCGCTACAAATTCCTGCCATTCATGAAATCATTCAAGCACTCGGTATTCCATTAATCATGGAAGAAGGTGTGGAAGCCGATGATGTGATTGGCACACTGGCTAAACAAGCAGCGCTACAAGGAATTAATACACTGATCTCAACCGGCGATAAAGATCTTGCGCAATTAGTTGATGCGCACATCACGCTAGTTAATACCATGACAGATACATTACTCAATCGAAAAAGTGTCATTGAAAAATTTGGCATACCCCCTGAATTAATTATTGATTATTTAGCGCTGGTGGGCGATTCGGTGGATAATATTCCCGGTGTTCCTCAAGTGGGCCCAAAAACCGCGGTAAAATGGCTGTTGGAACACGGTACTCTGGATAACATCATACAAAATGCCGAACAAATCAAAGGAAAAGTCGGTGAAAATTTACGTCAAAGTTTAGAGATATTACCGCTCGCAAGACAACTCGCCACCATCAAAATCGATGTACCATTAAAATCATCTGTCACCCAGCTACGCCTTGAAGCACCGGATCATGATCGCTTGATTGAATTGTATCGAGAATTAGAATTTAAAACCTGGTTGAATGAATTACTGGAAAAAAAACCACACGACAGCCATGCGCGACACGAACAGTATGAAACGCTGTTTACTGAAAAACAATTTAATCATTGGCTAGAAAAATTAACCCAGGCAACACTCATTGCCTTTGATACTGAAACCACTGATTTAAATTACATGGCTGCCAAAATTGTCGGCGTCTCGTTTGCTATTCATCCGACCAAAGCTGTTTATATTCCATTCGCGCATGATTATGAAAATGCGCCCACACAATTAAATCGCGAATTCGTGTTAAATGCACTAAAACCGATTCTTGAAAATCCGCAAATCAAAAAAATCGGCCATCATCTCAAATATGATTTTGAAGTGTTATCCAACCACGGCATTCATTTACAAGGCATGGCCTATGATACGTTATTAGAATCATATGTGATTGACAGCACGCGTAATGCGTATGACATGGATTCACTGGCACTGAAATATTTGGGTTGGCGCACCATTCATTATGAAGACGTCGCCGGCAAAGGTGCAAAACAAATTCCGTTTAACAAAATAGCGATTGATGCTGCGGCCACCTACGCGGCAGAAGATGCGGATGTCACTTTACAATTGCATGAAAAGCTATGGCCAACATTAAAAAAAGAACCTGGATTGAAAAAAATATTTGAAGACATTGAAATGCCGTTGGTGCCGGTGCTTGCACGCATCGAACAAAATGGTGTGTTGATTGATGCAGCTTTATTACAAAAACAAACGGTCGAATTAGAAAAACGCTTAGTCGCGCTGGAACAAGAAACCTATCAACTCGCAGGCAATGAATTCAATTTAAATTCGCCAAAACAATTACAAGAAATTTTATATAACAAACTTCAACTGCCTATTTTACAAAAAACACCGACAGGGCAACCATCTACGGCAGAGTCGGTGTTGCAAGAATTAGCGCATGATTATCCGCTACCAAAATTAATTATTGAATATCGCATGCTGAGTAAGTTAATTACCACGTACACAAAAAAATTGCCTGAGCAAATTAATCCGCTCACCGGACGCATTCACACATCCTACAATCAGGCCGGTGCGGCAACAGGGCGTTTATCTTCTTCTGATCCCAATTTACAAAATATTCCGATTCGCACCGAAGAAGGTCGACGCATTCGTCAAGCATTTATCGCACCAAAAAATCATAAAATTATTAGTGCGGATTATTCACAAATTGAATTACGCATTATGGCGCACATTTCCAATGATCCGAATTTATTAATGGCCTTCGAACAAAATCTCGATGTGCATAGAGCAACAGCCTCTGAAGTATTTGGTACACCGCTTGAAAAAGTGTCTGCAGAAGAACGGCGTGCCGCGAAAGCGATTAATTTCGGCTTGATTTACGGCATGTCGGCATTTGGTCTGTCAAAACAATTAGGCTTGAATCGTTATGACGCACAAAATTATATCGATCGTTATTTTACGCGTTATCCTTTTGTGAAAGCCTACATGGAAAATACGCGCATCACCGCCCATGACAAAGGCTATGTCGAAACATTGTTTGGACGTCGTCTGTATTTACCAGAAATTAATTCCAGTCAAATTCCGCGACAAAAAGCGGCAGAGCGCACCGCCATTAATGCACCGCTACAGGGAACCGCGGCAGATATTATTAAACGTGCGATGATTTCACTGGATGCATGGTTACAACAAAATGACATCCGCGCCAAAATGATTATGCAAGTGCACGATGAGTTAGTCTTTGAAGTGGCCGATCAAGCGGTGGATAAAATTATTGATGTCATTCGTACGCATATGATGAATGCTGCGACACTGAAAGTTCCGTTGCTCGTTGATATCGGTTGCGGCGAAAACTGGGATAGTGCTTCCGCATAAATGGGTATATCAGGCTTTGACATATTTTTGTCATAATTTCTGTGTATGATGCGCTTGCTATGACAGTGATCAAGTGGACTACTTTAACCAAACTAAACATCGATCTCACGAGCACTTTTCCGCGATTAGAAATTGATGCACTGTCAGCCGCGTCAGATGATTTTTACATCGAGCTGACAGAAGCTGAAAAAACCACAATTGATACGATCATCGAACAATGTCCGCAATGTAAAAATAAATTTCCTTGTCGCTGTTTAACAGAAGATGACTGTGAATTTCTGCAACATATTGATCAAGCCTACCAAGCATTTCATCTATTAAAAAACACACCATTTCGTCAATCGCGCAATGCGTTTGGTTTTACCTCAAGCATGATTGGTCTTGCCAATGCCGGACTTTCCATGTTCACTCTTTCCGCCGTTGCTGCGGGTTGTTTGATATTTTTACCCGCGCTTATATTCGGTGGTTATGTTTATTACCGAGGAAGAAGTGAAGAAATTGAAGTGAATCGTGATTATGAAACAACATTATTTGATGAAAAAATTAAACTAATGCTGTTGATGCAAGAAAAAATTAAACTGAAAAGTGAAATTGAAACATTTGAAAATGTTCACTACGTGAATTTAAACATCGCCGCACTCCCAAGATCGAACCTCACACCCACACCGTCATACGAAAAAGTTAAAAACTATAAGGAAAAACGTGGCGTGCTTGGCAATGCACTCAGCCATTGTCTTGTGCCCTTCAGTGCGTCGGTTGGAATGCTGTTATCTTTTTTTAAAGTTGGACTCTTAGCGGGTTTAATTGGCATAAGCGGTCCTGCTGGATGGGGAGTTGCGATGGGTGTAGGTTTATGTGTCGGAAGTTATTTCGCCTACAAACGCTATAAACATTTAACCTATAAAAAAAATCTAGAAATGCGCTTTCATGTGTTGGAGCAAAATAAAAAAAATTTAGAATCAGAAAACAAAACATTAAAAAATAATTTAAATAGCTTAAAAAGATTATCTCAGCAATCACCCCCCTTTCAACACAAGCATTCCTCTCGATGTCGCCAAGTCTCTAATTTCTTGCGTGCACCCCTGTTATTTTTTAAATCGCATTGTCAAGCCGCTCCTCAACCAGAGGAAAATAAGCTAGTATCGAGACCAGCATTACGCATGAAACCAACACGAGGTCGAGTTTATGAATAAAATTTTAATCGTTGAGGATGAAGAAGCGATACGAGACATGCTGCAATTTATGTTGAAGCAATCTGAATATAGCGTATATGAAGCCAAAAACGTGCGCGAAGCGTATCATCAAATCGCCCATCGCATGCCTGATTTGATTCTTTTGGATTGGATGTTACCGGATAAAAGCGGCATTGAATTTTTAAAAGAAATTAAAAAAAATAAACAAACACAACACATTCGTGTGATCATGTTAACAGCGCGGGCAGAAGAAGAAAGTAAAGTAAAAGGATTAGATATCGGCGCGGATGATTATATTACCAAACCGTTTTCACCACGCGAATTAATCTCACGCATTAAAACAGTGTTGCGTCGCGGTCACGTACTTGGGGTAAATGATGTGCTTGAACTCGGTCCATTTGCATTGAATGAGAAAGCACACGAATTTAAAATTGAAAACCATATTATCGCTTTAACCAAAATTGAATTTAATCTCATGCATTTTCTGTTAAAAAATCCGAATATGGCGTACACGCGCGAACATCTTTTATCGCAGGTGTGGGAGGGAGAAAAAGATATCAATGATCGCACGGTCGATGTGGTCATCCGTCGTTTGCGCCGCAAATTCAAGCTTTATCATGCAGAACATTATCTCAAAACCATTCATGGCGTTGGTTATCAATTGATGGAGTCTGCACGATGAAATTTGATCTGCAATCTTTATTAGCTTCATTACCCAAACAAATTCGAGAACATGTTCATCATCTCGAACATGTGCGCCAAGATTTTGTGGCCAATGTATCGCATGAATTACGCACTCCTTTGACAGTCATTCATGGCTATCTCGAATTATTGCTGGAAGAAAAAACCCTAGAAAAAACACATAAAAAAATATTTACTCAAATGCAACAACAAACCATGCGCATGGAAACGTTGGTTGAAAATTTATTATTATTATCTCGTTTAGAAAGTAGTGACACTGAGACACGCTCATTGGAAATGATCAACGTGGCTGACTTACTTAAAACAATTTTGCAAGAAGCCACGCTTTTAAGTAATGACGCAAAACACGTCATTATTTTAAATGCGGACGAAACACTGCAATTTAAAGGTCATTATGATGAGTTACGCAGTTTGTTTTCTAATCTTATTTTTAATGCCATTCGCTATACGCCAGCCAAAGGCAGGATAACGATTTCTTGGTATCAAAAAAATAAAAAAATATACTTTAGCGTTGCAGACACGGGAATTGGCATTGCTAAAAAACATATCCCACGCTTAACTGAACGCTTTTATCGCGTCGATCCCGCACGCTCACGAGAAAGTGGCGGCACCGGATTGGGTCTTGCAATTGTAAAACATATTTTGATTCGTCACGGCGGGCAGCTGGAAATTGAAAGCAAACTGGGGAAAGGCAGCCAGTTTACCTGTGTTTTTCGCCCGTTGTCATCTTGAACTAGTGCCCTTCGAGACGCGCCGGGGGGCCCCCCGCCCCGCGGCGGCCGGCGGGTGTCAGCCCCGCCGCGAGACCGGCGGAAGGC
>CAZOFA010000085.1:0-8661 GCA_964578975.1 uncultured Coxiellaceae bacterium | reverse complement strand
AGTCTCACGGTGGCCACGCATATTTTCGATTTAATGGAAAAATTTGCCGGTTATGGTTTTAACAAATCGCATTCCGCCTCCTATGCACTCATTGCCTATCAAACGGCTTGGTTGAAAGCACATTATCCCGCAGCCTATATGACAGCTGTCTTGTCATCTGACATGGATAACACCGACAAAGTGGTGTTGTTTATCGATGATTGTTATGCATTGCAATTAAAAATCGCAGCACCTGACATTAATCAAAGTGAATATTTATTTAAAGTCATCGACGACAAAAATATTATTTATGGATTAGGTGCAATCAAAGGCGTTGGGCAAGCGGCGATTGAAATTATCATGGAAGCACGTAAACGTGGCGGCCCTTTTCTTGATTTATACGATTTTTGTCAGCGTATTGATTCACGTAAAATCACGCGTCGTGTTTTAGAAGCACTGATTAAAGCAGGTGCATTTGATAAAATCGGTCCGCATCGCGCGAGTATTTTTGCCAGCATTGAATCGGCAACACAACATGCGGAACAAGCATTACGCGATCAACTGGTCGGCCAGCATGATTTATTAAGCGCCGGAGCATCCACCCCGCGCAGGGTAACCTATGTTGACGCGCCCCATTTTAGTGAACAAGATCGATTATTTAGTGAAAAAGAAACCTTAGGCTTGTATTTGACTGGACATCCTATTCATCGATATTTAAATGAATTGGCACATTTCACCACCGAGCGCATTCAAGAATTACGTCCCATGCAAAATAAAATGGCAACCGTGGCAGGCATGATTGCAAATATTCGTTTGATTCAAACCAAGCGTGGCGATCGCATGGCTGTCATGACACTTGACGATGCGAGCGGACAAATTGATGTGCTGTGTTTCCCGGAAAATTATCATAAATATCGTGAATTTCTGGTAAAAGATAAATTAATTATTGTGACGGGTGAAATTACGCTTGATGAATTCACCGGGCGTAATCGCGTATTAAGTCGTGAAATTCTTTCAATGGATCACGCGCGCGAACGTTATGCAAAATATTTAAAAATTAATTTACCGCACACACAGTCGGATATCATTCCGAAATTAGCCAATGCACTGGAAAAATATCGCGGTGGAAATTGCCCGGTTAAAATTGATTATACTTGCAATAGCGCGCAAGCGAATTTGCAATTGGGTGATGCATGGAAAGTGAATCCAACGGATATATTATTACAACTATTACGCGATTTATTTACAGAACAAGCTGTAGAGATGGTTTATTAGAAAAGAGGAAATAATAAAAATTATGACGCACCTGACTGTCGTTTATCATCCGCATCCGGTTTTAGCGAAAATTGCTGAACCCGTGACTGAGTTTGATGAAAAATTAAAAAAATTAGTCGATGACATGATCGAAACCATGTACAAAGAAAATGGCGTAGGCCTCGCTGCACCTCAAGTGGCTATTTCAAAACGTCTTGCGGTGATTGATGTTTCTGATGCACAAAATCAGCCTTTTTGTATTATTAATCCTGAAATTATTGAAAAAGAAGGTTTGGAAATGATGGAAGCAGGTTGCCTTTCTGTGCCTTTCACTTATGATAAAGTTCCGCGTGCAATGAAAGTAAAAGTGCGCGCTCAGGATGTGACAGGAAAATTTTTTGAAATTAGCGGTGATGGTTTACTTGCACATTGTTTACAACATGAAATTGATCATCTGGATGGAAAACTTTATATTGATTATTTATCTCCGCTGAAACGGAATATGCTGCTCAAGAAAATGCAGAAGAATTTGCGGCATAAAAAATAGGCCCTTTGAGATCGGTAAAAAGGATATTACCTCATGATAACTGCGCGAAAAAGATTTATTAATATTATGCTACTCATTGCCTTATTGATTTTGGGTGGCACGAGTATTCTTGCTTATTTTCAAGCGCAACAATTAATTGATGCAAATGCGCTGATCACTCATACGCATCAAGTTATCGAAACTGCTGATCAAGCAATGCTCGCAATCACTGATGCAGAATCTAGAGCTTCTTTATTTGTACTCAGCAAAGATAAACAATACTTGCGGGATATTTCTGTGCTAGTTAAGACAGCACAAGAAAATATTGCACTGATGAAACAACTCACGCATGATAATTCCTTTCAACAAAATAATATTAAAAAATTAGAGCCCTTAGTCAAAAATAAATTTGATCTCATGTATCAAATTATTCGCGATAATTATACTAACACGGCTCCTTTCATCTCAATCGCGACTGCTAAACAACGTAGCGTATTAAAAGATCAAATTACTTCGATCTTAACGACTATCATTAATCACGAGTTAACCCTATTACAACAACGCAATGCGCTTTTTCTTCATCATGCAAAAACCAGTAATTCGGCTTTGATTTTTGTTGGGATATTAAGTGAAATATTATTTATCATCAGTGTCATTTTATTAAATTATCAACTCTATCAAAAAGAGACGGTTGAACGAGAATTACGGATTATTCAAGAACGCTATCATTTAGCGATAAAAGGCAGTAATACTGGATTATGGGATTGGAAAGTGGGTTCTAAACATGTTTATTATTCCAGTAATTTTAAAAAATTATTAGGCTATAAGAAAGACGAGTTTCCTCATTTGTTTTCTACGTTTGAAAATGCATTGCATCCAGATGATCACGATAGAGTAATGGCGCTCGTTGAAAAACATTTAGCTGATGGCATTACTTACATCGCCGAGTATCGTTTAAAAAATAAAAATGGTGAATATCGTTGGTATCGCGCAGTGGGTGAAGCAAAAAAAGATGGACACGGTCAAAATTATCGTATGTCAGGTTCATTAATCGATATCACTGATCGCAAGAAAGTAGAACAGATGAAAAACGAATTCATTTCAATTGTCAGTCATGAACTCAGGACCCCGCTCACATCGATTCATGGGGCGATTTCATTAATTACCAGTTCAGAAATCGCTACTTTATCGGAAGAAGCCAATCAATTATTAACCATTGCAAAAACAAATACTGAGCGTTTAATTCGATTAATCAATGATATTCTTGATATTGAAAAAATTGAATCTGGAAAAATGGAGTTTAATCTAAAAACATTTGATTTAAATAATTTATTACAAGAAGTCATTGCTTTTAATCAATCGTATGCGGACAAATTCTCAGTCAAAATTGTTTTAGCCAAACAAATTCATCAGGTTTTCGTTAAAGTAGATCATGACCGATTTATCCAAGTGCTCACAAACTTATTATCGAATGCAATTAAATTTTCACCGAAAAATGAATCCGTGATTGTCGATGTATCTGTCATCAATAACTCAATCGCAAGAGTGAGCGTCTCGGATAAAGGTGAAGGTATTCCTGAAAAATTTCATGATAAAATTTTTCAAAAATTTTCCCAAGCAGATTCTTCATCCACTCGAAAACATGAAGGAACAGGATTAGGATTAAGTATCACAAAATCGATTATTGAAAAATTTGGTGGTGCAATTAATTTTTTAACTAAACTGCATCATGGTACCACATTTTATTTTGAACTCCCCATTGTCGACACCACTAGCACGAAAGAAACTTATGACAAATCGACTTCCACCATTAATATTTTACACGCCGAAGATGATGAGGATTTAGCAAGCATTGTTAAGTCTATTTTAATGAATCAAGCCAATATTATTAATGTCTCATCACTTAAAGAAGCCAAATTTGAATTAGCGCATCAAGATTATGATTTAGTGATTTTAGATTTAAAATTAACGGATGGTGATTCCTCAGAATTATTGCCGCTATTACATCAAAAAAATATTCCTGTGATTGTATTTTCGGCTTACGATCCTCCCTCTGAATATTTATCTTATGCGCATTCCATCCTCACAAAATCAAAAACAACTAATGAAGAATTATTGGAAGCAATAAAAAAAATAATTGGATACAAAATGAAAAAAGGAGATAATTATGTCAACAAAATCACTCAATAAAATAATAGTGATTGAAGATGAAGTGGATATTTTAACCATTATTAAATACGCATTAGAGCGGATTGGCCACTATACCGTTGAATACTGCAATTCTGGGGCAAAAGCTTTGCAACAAATTGAAAATTTTGTTCCGGATTTAATTTTAATGGATATCATGATGCCTGAGGTAGATGGATTAACAGTATTAAAAAACATCCGTGAAAAAACGCCTTTAGCGCATATACCCATCATATTCATGACAGCACGCAGCCAACCGGACGAAATAAAAAATTATATAAAAGCAGGTGCCATTGGTGTGATAACCAAACCTTTTGATCCATTAACACTTCCCGAAAAAATACGTACCATTTGGTTCGAACAAGATAAGGAACTTGACAATGAATAACATGGATAATGAATTAGCCTCTATTATTACTGAATATAATCATAACTTACCGAATAAAATTGATGACATTCAAAAAGCTTGGGACAAACTTCAGAAACAGTGGGAGCTAGAAGCATTAAAAGAATTACATAACCGCATACATAGCTTACATGGATCGGCTGGTATGTTTGGCTATCAAGAGTTAAGTGATCTCGCGGCACAATTAGAATCCATCATTGATACTGGATTTTCCCAACAATTTTCTAAAGAACAAACAGAAACAATTAATGAATTATTAAGCTCATTAAAAAATAAATCGTCTACACAAGCAAACTTAACACTTAGCTTACCTGACGTTACACCCATTACCGACGATAAAAATAATTTAATTTATATGCTAAACATTGGCGCACATCCCGACAACACCAATATCGATTTTGCCGCTGAAATCAGCAAAAAGCTCGACGTTTTTGGCTTTAAAATGCAGCATTTTATGAAATTAAATATGTTTGAAGATGCGCTCAAAACTAATAGGCCTTTCGCATTATTAATTAATCTAAGCTTATTAGATAAAGAAGATGAAATTGCTCTATTGAATTTAATTCAACAATATTTAGAAAATAATATTCCATTATTATTTTTTGCGAATAGTGGTGAATTTTCTTTGCGAGTTAAAGCAGTCAAATTAAGTGGTAAAGCATTTTTGGTTCGACCATTTTTGATTGATGAATTGATTTATGAACTCGATCGCATTCACAAAATGGATCATGAGAGTTATAAAGCAATTATTATCGATGATGAAATTGAAGTGGCTCATTATCATGAAGCTGTTTTAAGAACGGCAAATATCCAATGCCAAATTGTGACAAACGTCAACGAACTTGATAACACGTTACATGAGTTTAAACCCGATGTCATTTTGATGGATTATTATATGCCTGAATGTAACGGCCAAGAACTTGCAACGATTATTCGCCAACAGCGCGCCTATGAATTTATTCCCATTGTATTTTTATCTTCAGAAGAAGATAAAGCAAAACAATTGAATGCGATGAAATTAGGTGGCGATGATTTCATTACAAAAAAATCCAACCCTGATCATTTAATTATGGCCGTCAAAAATAAGGCTTATCGCTATAAAATACTGAGTTCTATGACGACAAAAGATAATTTAACCTTGGCGTTCAATGAAA
Source organism: uncultured Coxiellaceae bacterium (assembly GCA_964578975.1). Classification (GTDB taxonomy): domain Bacteria; phylum Pseudomonadota; class Gammaproteobacteria; order DSM-16500; family DSM-16500; genus CAYRUP01. Next base: position 3,155 of record CAZOFA010000085.1, on the reverse strand, counting down.
GCGCCACGCTAAAACAACTTGAAATGATATTAAGTGAAGCGAAACGTGCCGCTCAGACTGTGTGTCTCGTGATGATTCAAATCAATAGTTTCCAGAGAATTTTAACTGAATTTGGCAATCAAGCCGCCGATCAAGTCTTAAAAAGTTTATGCTTGATGTTACGCTCAAGAACGCGCATCTCAGACATTATTGGAAAATATAAAAATAAATTTTTATTAATTTTCCCCAATACAAATGTTCAATCTGCCATTAGTTTAGTGAAAGAATTAGAATGTCAGTTTATTTCACTCACGTATTATTACAAAAATCAGATTTTTAATGCGACATTTAGTGCAGGTGTTGTGGCGACAGATGCGACATTTGAGGCTGATAAATTAATTCAGAAAGCAGAGGAAGCATTGTCAAAAAATCCGGTGAAAGTGTATGGTTGATGTCATTGCGAGCACAGCGAAGCCATTGTTATTCCCGCGCAGGCGGGAATCCAGCTAGAAATAAACACTTCGCCATTTTGCACGTATTTCTTGGCTAAAATTTAAAAAAGGACGTCGAAATATTAAAAAATCCACCCTAGCGCAAGCCACCTCAGTCTATCAATCTTCTCGCATTGTTTCGTTCATGGTAGACACCGTCGTGCAAACCTATTATTTTGGGAAATTCCTTTATCATTCACCTTTTGTGAATGCCAAATTGCATGCGGGCGTGGATTTAGCCTTAACGTTTCCGAAGAATTTTGTTACGTTGACCGGTCAATTTTTTGATGGTTTGAAATCTCACCCAGTAAAACTGACTTATTGCACGATTAAAAATTCTGATAGTCTATACACACTCGTGGTGGATTCTTTTAAGCTCAATATTTTCTATTACGCAGGCCCGGTCATCGTTTACGAAGGATGGATTAGACCAGCATCTTATTGGATGGCACCCGAATTAAAAAATTCATCCACAGAAAATATTTATAATTATCCGATACAGTTTTTATTTTTCTTTTTTGCGATTGGCACGTTTTTAAAAAATATCTATTACGTCTTGCGCATGACGGATCAGACCAAAAAACTGACTTCTGCAGATAATTTTCCTGTGTGTCGCCATGAAAAACAAACGAAAACATCTGCCGATATTGAAAGTTTGGTAGCATTGCCTCTTAATTTGTTTACAGCAAAATTGTTTTTTTGGACAAGCATTTTTTTAAGCCGCAATCTATTACCGGACTATGCTGGCTATCTTGGTTATATCTCTTACTCGGGTTTTCTGTTGGCTTTAGGTCAAAGTGTAATTGATGTTAAGTTGAGTCAACGAGGGGTTTGCACAGAAGACCGTAGTAAGTATTTTGCGGCCCATCATGGAGAGCATCTTGCGTATGGGCTCACTTTTCTTTTAGCGTCTGAGGGTCTGAAATGGATTTTGAAAGCAAGCGCATTATTTGCCGACAGTGGTTATTTTGCAGATGCGGCCAGTGGTTTTGTCACACAGCTTTATATCATTCTTGCATTATCGCTTTCCGAGCCTTTTGTGGGAAACAAAGCAGGAATTGATTTTTTTAAATGGAATCGTGATTGGGTAAGTCAGCAACAAAAAGAATTAGTCACGTGGTTGACTCCCCTGCTTTCGAACGCGGAATCACGCAGAGAGATGATTAAAAGCAGTTTAGCTGTTGTCAATTATCCACCGCTTAAATTATTTGCGTCACTCATCATTGGGCTTGGCTTATTTCCTTATCGAATTTTCTATGAAACACCTGCCTACAAATGGATGCGCGTCGAATCTTTTTTACAAGTCCCAGAAATACGCAATTTGGTTGAAATGCATGGCAAACAGATTAAACAAATTGTAGAAGGATATCATTATGTTCGTTCTGCTGCTTGGCTCAGTCGGGGTGCTAAAACGATTGATGAAATGATGCCGGCGGGTCTAAAGATACCGGTTATTTCGACTATTATTCATGCGCTGAATGAAATTGCAAATGTGAGCCGCGCATTTGCCGACCGACTGATTGACATGCTGGTGTTAGTGGTGCGTGTCACTGAACCGTCCTTGAGAGATAAAGCGAGCATTAAAAAACCGTCAAATGTTGACGCTAATTTTTTTCCTCCTGTCCCACCACCACCGTTAGATTGGGACTTAATAGAAGAAGAATGGAATTTATTTAAAAGTTTGGAGTGGTTTTTGGTGAATAGCGAAGACGTTCCCCCCGTTTTAGAGAAAGAACAAGAAATACCCGCTGTCCAAAAACAAGAACCCGAGATCGTAGAGGAGGAAAAAGCAGAAATCACTCCAAGCATAACGTGGGATAAAAAAGAACAATACGGTTGTGTGAAAAGAGTTTTAATAAAATTTGGTCTATTCGCTTGTGATCCTGATGAGAAAGAGTATGCGCTTATTTCTATTCCTGAGCCCACACATAAAAATTCTCATAGAAAGTCGAATTAAAGCGTGTAGCGAAGACGACAACTATGACTCTACAAGCAGTCGTGCAACCGGCTCAAAACTGCGGCGATGAATCGTGCAAGGACCGTGTTTATCTAATGTAGTTATATGCAATTCCGTTGCATAACCTTTATGTTGTGCGAATCCATACTGCGGAAACTGTTTGTCGAGTTGCTTCATTTCACGATCACGCGTGACTTTTGCAATGATTGAGGCAGCACTGATCGCAGGTTCGAGTTGATCGCCTTTGATAATGGCTTTCGTTTCACAGGGTAAAATCGGGCAGCGATTTCCATCAATTAACGCCAAATGCGGTGATATTTTTAAATTTGCAACCGCACGCTGCATGGCGAGTAATGACGCTTGCAAAATATTAATTCGATCAATTTCTTCAACTTCAGCGCGCCCGACGCCAACCGCTAATGCATGTAAATAAATTTTTTCGAATAATTCTTCGCGTTTTTTTTCGGTTAATAATTTTGAATCGGCTAAACCTTTAATTTTTTTGTCGGGATGCAAAATCACCGCTGCAGCGAGCACCGGTCCTGCCAAAGGACCGCGTCCTGCTTCATCGATTCCTGCAATGTAGTAATCCATGTTGTTCCTTTTTTATTTTTATTTCCATTTGTCTTCCTGAACGAAGTGCCCTTCGAGACGCACCCTTCGAGACGGTCGCTGCGCGACCTCCTCAGGGCGAACGGTCACCGATAGCCGTTCGCCCTGAGGAGGTC
>CAZOFA010000084.1:0-8732 GCA_964578975.1 uncultured Coxiellaceae bacterium | reverse complement strand
AACACGCGACCTACTGATTACGAATCAGTTGCTCTACCAACTGAGCTACGTCGGCCTTTACCTGCAAAGCTCAGAATCTTAGGATAAAGAGCCTGTTTAATCAATGAATTTTTATCGTCGAGCTGATAAACCCGCCTTATAACGGAAACAATCCTCCGTATGATCATTCACCATCCCAACCGCTTGCATAAACGCATAGCAAATCGTGCTGCCGACAAATTTAAACCCCCTCTTCTTCAAATCTTTTGACATCGCATCGGAAATAATCGTTTTCGTCGGAATATCTTTCAGTTGCTTCCTGTGATTTTGCAGCGGTTTCCCATCCACAAAATGCCAAATATATTGACTAAAAGAATCCCATTCTTGCAAAAGATTGAGATACGCTTTTGCATTCGCAATCGTCGCTGCTATTTTTAAACGATTACGAATAATCCCAGGATTTTTTAACAATGCTTCAATTTTACGCGCATTATATTTTGCAATCTTGGCTGGATCGAAATTATCAAATAATAACCGATAATTTTCGCGCTTTTTTAACACCGTAATCCAACTCAACCCCGCTTGAGCGCCTTCTAAAATAAGAAATTCAAATAACAGCCGATCATCATAAACAGGAACGCCCCACTCTGTATCATGATAGGCAATATACACAGGATCATCAGTCGAACACCACGCACAACGTTTCATCTTCATACCCCAATCGGCACATATTTACAGGTAAACTGAAATGGCGTGGGATGCGTTGTTGGTTGCAAATGAATCGATAACCCTTTTTGACCCAGTAAATCACCCACATTCACACAACCTTCCATCTCATATAAATAATCTTTATGCGGCACATTCCAATGCGCAATCGTTTCTTTCGCTTTTATTTTCGCGTCGCCCTCATGCTCGGCCACCACAAACATATTTTTATGCAACTCAGTAAATTGCTCAGGATCATATCCACCCAAATTCAGAAAAAATAATTTTTTTGTTGGATGAGTGACGGGCTCCAATTTCAGTATCACATCATAACCATCCACACTTTTGACCGCACCCCACGCATCGAGATGCAAACTTTTCGGTGTTCCCCACCATTGTTTTCTCAATTGATCATACGTATCTTCAATTTTTTCACCAAGCGCAAAATGAATATCATGCACTTCAATTAATGAAGTTTCAGTTTTTCCACCGACATACACCACAAATAAATTCATATTTTTTTATCCCAATTCTCTTGCAAAATAAAATAATCTCTGATAAAAATATTTTTCTTCTTGTTACATTTTCTTTTTTTCCCTTCCCCAATTAATTTTAAATTTTATTTACATTCTATACGGAGTACAAAATGAAAAGTTACGGATTTTCATTAATTGAATTAATGATTGTAGTTGCTATTATCGGAATTTTGGCAGTGATTGCCATTCCTTCTTATCAAAATTATACACAACGCGCGCGTTTTTCAGAAGTGATTGCGGCGACCGCTCCATTTAAAACCGCCATTGCTTTAGCATTACAGCAAGGCGATTTGATGAGCGAATTAGCCAATGGCGCGCACGGCATACCTGCATCGCCGGCATCGACTAAAAATTTAGCCAGCATCAAAGTAGAAAACGGCATTATCACTGCAACCGCCACTGAAACCGCTAGTGGCAGCACTTATATATTACAACCCAATGCTGATGGCAGCGTGTGGGCAGTCAGCGGAAGCTGCATCAATACTGGATTATGCGGAACATAATAATGAAAACTGATGTCACGACACATGCCGTTGCAAGACATTTTATTCAATATGGTTTAATCGATCAAACCATTGCAGTCGATGCATTAATAAAATCTCAAGCATCAAACATTTCATTTATTACGCATCTGGTAAAAAATAACATTTTAACCAGTACAGAAATCGCAACCAGTTTTGCGGAAACATTTAATTTAACGAAAGTGAATCTTGATGAACAACAAATTATTTTCGATCAAAGTTTATTGAGCAATCGTTTGATTCAAGAATTTCGCGTTATTCCCATCAAACGCTTAGAAAATAATTTACAATTAGGCATGTCAGATCCCACCAATCAACAAGCCATTGAAGCAGTCACTTTTCACAGCGGATTAAATGTTATTCCCGTCATTGTCCAAGAAGATCAACTCACACACCTACTCGATATTCATTTTAATCAACAGGAAATAAACAAAGCCCATCAATTAAATTTATTAAAAAAAATTACTGTCACCGATGACACACAACATAAAGAAAATTTGCTGCAGCAGGATGAACCCTTAATTCAATTTGTTGATCAAATTATTCAACATGCGTTTGAACAAACCGCATCCGATATTCACATTGAGCCATATGAAACTCTATGCCGAATTCGTTATCGACAACATGGTGTACTCTATACTTTACATGAAATTCCGTTATCGCTTGCCTCACGCATTGCGATGCGTCTAAAAGTGCTGGCGCGATTAGATATTACTGAACGTCGTTTGCCACAAGATGGGCGTTTCCAGTTAAACCAGATTGACATCCGGATTAACACTTGCCCAACCTTATTTGGCGAAAAAATTGTGTTGCGCTTGCTAAACTCCATTCACAAACAATTTAATCTCGATGATATTGGCTTAAGTAACCATCAAAAAGAATCATTACTGAAAATACTCTCAAAACCGCAAGGAATGATTCTGGTCGCAGGCCCTACCGGTAGTGGCAAAACCGTGACACTCTACTCCGCCCTAAAACATCTGAATCATTCGGAAAGAAATATTTCAACCGTTGAAGATCCGGTTGAAATCCGTTTGAGCGGCATCAATCAAGTTAATATCAATCCCAAAATTGGCTTAGATTTTTCAACCGCATTGCGCACCTTTTTACGCCAAGATCCCGATGTGATTATGGTGGGAGAAATTCGCGACACGGAGACGGCAAATATTGCGATTCAAGCGGCGCAAACCGGGCATTTTGTGTTGTCGACATTGCATACCAATAGCGCGATTGAAACTATCACGCGCCTGCAATCGATGAATGTTTTAGCTTATAATTTTGCAAATTCAATTTCACTCATCATCGCACAACGATTAATTCGAAAATTATGCGAACATTGCAAACAACCCGATGATTTACCCAAATCATTTTTATTACTGAATCAAAATAAAAAAATTAAACCTTCCATCATTTATCGCGCGGGAAATTGTTCACAATGTCATTATGGTTATACCGGCAGAACAGCGATTTATGAATTTTTGACGATCACAGATGATTTAAGCAAATTAATTGTGTCTGGCGCACCCACTCATACACTTTTAAGCCAAGCAAAACACGATGGATTTACGACATTGCAAGACGTCATTTTCAAAAAAGTGAATCAGGGTATCACCAGTTTTTCTGAGGCAAATCGAGTTTTAAATTTATGAACACACTAAAACCATCACTTTACACTTGGCAAGGCACCTCATCGCGCGGCGAATCCCTCTCGGGTGATATTCTTGCATTTAGCTTAAATCTTGCCAAAATAAATTTAGCAAAAAAAGGATTCACCATTTCTGTCATTAAAAAAAAATCACCTGCCAATTTTAAACAATCTAATACCATCTCGCGCTGGGATGTCGCTTTATTTTTTCGCCAATTAGCCACTTTAATCATGGCTGGCATACCCATTTCAGACGCGTTACAAGTTTTAAATCAAAATTCAGTGTCACTAAAAATTTTTCTTTTACTGGCCGCGTTGAAAGATGATATTGCGGCGGGAAATAGTTTGGCATTAAGCGTGCAAAAATTTCCGCGATTTTTTGATATGATGACTTGCAGTTTAATATCAGCCGGTGAAAAATCCGGTACACTCGACATCATGCTTGAGCGCATTGCCAGCCACAAAGAAAAATTAACTTTACTTAAAAACAAAATTAAACAAGCGCTGTTTTATCCACTGATGATTGTGACGGCCGCCATCATCGTGACGGTCATCATGTTGATGTTTGTCATCCCACGCTTCGCTGAACTTTTTACTAGCATGCATAGCACATTACCTTTGTTTACATTGATGGTGATTAACCTCGCCAATTTTATTCATCACTGGATAGGGATGATTAGTTTTATCTTGATGTTACTCGGCGGTGGTTTGTATACCGCAAAAAATACAGTGCGTACCCGCTGGTTGATCGACCAATCCCTCTTAACGATTCCTTTTTTAGGTGGCGCTCTCAAAAAATATATTCTGGCGGGTTTTGCCAGAAGCCTCGCAACCGTGTTTGCTGCAGGTGTCCCAATTACTGAGGCATTGAATATCTTGATCAATTCAACCGGAAATAGCGTCTATACCAAAGCGATACAAAAACTTTATCTGGATATTTCCGCGGGCAAACAATTGCATGTGGCCATTCATCCTGGCAAATTATTTCCCCCAATGATGATTCAAATGATTCAAATTGGCGAAGAATCAGGAACTTTAGAGAAAATGCTCATTAAAGTGGCTGAATTTTATGAGTCCGATTTAGACCATTTAATCAATAATCTCAGTCGCTTATTAGAACCCTTGATTATGATGATTCTTGGTGTTGTAATCGGAGGACTCGTTATTGCCATGTATTTACCTATTTTCAGATTAGGGGCGGTTATATAAATGGATACAATAAAATTTATCGTAGAACATTCTGAGGTTTATTTATTTTTAATTGCTGCGTTTTCTCTCGTCATGGGCAGTTTTTTAAATGTCGTGATTTACCGTTTACCACAAATGATGAAAAATGAGTGGAGTCAAGAATGCCGTGAATATTTGGGTTTAAAAATTGATCCCGCGGATGTCGACCGGCTCAATCTCTACCTCCCCTTTTCTCATTGCACGCATTGTAAAAAACCGCTAAAACCCTGGCACAATATTCCCATCGTGAGTTATCTCGTGTTACGCGGCAAGTGCGCATTTTGCACTGCAAAAATTTCCATGCGTTATCCGTTTGTCGAATTACTCTGCTGTGTTGCATCTGTGTATGTGGCGTGGCGTTTTGGGATTAGTTGGCAAATGGTTGGCGGATTAATTTTCACTTGGATCGCGATTAGCTTAACCTTCATTGATCTTGATCATCATCTTTTACCTGATCAACTCACCTTACTGTTGGTTTGGATCGGATTATTTTTAAGTATCTATAATGTTTTTACCCCAAGTCATGATGCCATCATTGGTGCCATTGCAGGTTATCTCATTTTTGCGATCGTACAAGGTTTGTTTAAAGCCGTGACGGGAAAAACCGGCATGGGTCAAGGTGACTATAAATTTTTAGCGGGAATTGGTGCCTTATTAGGATGGCAGCAATTGCCTGTCGTGATTTTATTAGCCTCCATTATTGGTTTGATTTTTGGGCTCATGCAGATGGCATTGAAACATCAATTTAAAAGCGAGCCGATTCCATTCGGTCCCTATTTAGCCATCGCAGGTTGGATCAGTTTAATTTGGGGCTCGGATATTTTAAGTATTTACATTCATAATTTTTTGTTATGAGACGATTATGTTAGTCGTAGGGCTCACAGGTGGCATTGGCAGTGGAAAATCCACTGTCGCACAACTTTTTGCTGCAAAAGGTGCCACCATCATTGATGCAGATCTACTTGCTCGAGAGCTCACGCAACCTGGAACACCAGCATTAAAAAAAATAATTGAATTATTTGGCTCGTCAATCTTGCTTGACAGTGGCGCACTTGATCGAACCCAATTAAGAAAAATTATTTTTGCGGATCAAGAAAAACGCATTCAACTTGAAAAAATTTTACATCCATTAATTCGTGAAGCGATGCAACAACAAATCGCGTCCAGCAAATCACCGTATTGCATTGTCGTGATTCCACTTTTATTTGAAACAGAATCGAATCCGTTGATCAAACGCGTTTTGGTGGTTGATGCCCCGGAAGAATTACAAATTGCCCGCACGACGGCGCGCGATAATGCGACACAGAATGATGTGACCGCCATTGTTAAAACCCAAGTCGATCGTGCAAAACGTTTAGCATTAGCCGATGACATCATTCAAAATGATGGGTCTATTGAAGACCTCAGGCTCAAAGTCGATAAATTGCATAAAATGTACATTCAGTTAGGTACTCCATAAAAATCATGTTATTATTCATGAAACTTAACTAGCACTATGAATGGACATGATCGATAACGCCATCATTTACGAACAACCGCTGAACGAATTAATTCGTGCCTGTCTGCGTCTCGAGCAGCTTTTTTCTCAATTAGATCATTACATTTCTGATACGTCTTTATTAGGCACCCGTCATGTAATTGCTCTTATTATCAATACATTACAATTACTCGATCGCCCTGATTTAAAAGCAAAATTGGCGAAAGAATTAAGTCATCAATTACAGCTCCTTGCCAGGCTGGAAAACACTCCAGAAATTGATCAACCCAAACTCAAAGAATTGCTAAAACAACTCAATGATCTCAGCCGTGGTTTAATCGATAGCAATCGAAAATTAGGTCAAAACCTGCGCGATGTTGAATTGCTCAATAACCTCCGACTGCATTTAGCGACCCCGGGTGGTGGCTGTAGCTTTGATATCCCGGTTTATAATTATTGGCTGCAGCAGCCTGCTGAAAAACGCCAAGAAATGATTCAAGCTTGGTTGATGGAGTTTCATGATATTCGCCTGACGAATGAATTGATTTTGAAACTTGTGCGCGAAGAAAGTAAAACGCAAAATAAAGAAGCAGCCAATGGCTTCCATCAAGAATTGCTCGATCCACAACTGAATTTAAGACTCATTCGCGTGGCTGTACCAAAAAATGCGAATACTTACCCAGAAATCAGTATCGGACGACATTTTTTAAGTATTCGATTTTTTACCCCGAGTATTTTAGATCGTCCCGTACAATATCCGCATAATGTGCCCTTTTGGCTTTCCTATTGCACCTCATGAAAAAAAGTAATAAAAAAAATATTTGCTGTCCTCATTGCGGGAAAAAAAATACATGGACGAAGGATAATGTCTCTCGACCATTTTGTTCGCCGCGTTGTAAATTAATTGATTTGGGTGATTGGGCGGATGAAAAGCATCGGATTCCGGATGATTCTGATTCAACGTCATCTTCAGCCTAAAGACTCTCTGCTCGTCATTGCGAGGAGCGCTTTATGCGACGTGGCAATCCAGATACGGCAATTATATTTTAGATTTACTATATACTTGGATCGCCACGCCTCCTTCGGAGGCTCGCGATGACAAAGAAGGAGAAAAACATGAAAATCATCATCATCGGCGGCACTGGAACAATCGGACAAGCGATCATCCAAGAATTATCCCCACGTCATGAGATTATTTCCGTGGCCAACAAACACGGCGATGTGCGCGTTGATATTTCCGATCAAAAGTCGATTCAAGCTTTATATAAAACCATAGGAAAAATAGATGCGGTCATCGCCTGCGCAGGCGAAGTGCATTTTGGGCCGCTTGCTGAAATGACTTCAGAACAATATCACATTGGTCTGCGAAGCAAACTCATGGGCCAAATCAATTTAGTTTTATTGGGATTGCCTTACCTCAATGACCAAGGTTCTTTTACCCTCACCAGTGGAATTTTAAGTCATGACCCTATTCGTTATGGCTCAAGCGCTAGCATGGTCAATGGTGCTCTCGATGGATTCGTGAAAAGTGCCGCGCTCGAAATGCCGAGAAATATCCGCATCAATGTCGTCAGTCCAACCATACTCGTTGAGTCAATGGAAAAATATGCAGATTATTTCCGAGGATTTTTCCCCGTTCCGGCAGCGAAGGTTGCGCTCGCCTATAGCAAAAGTGTCGAAGGCGCACAGACAGGACAAATTTATCACGTCAATTAAAATTTATTTTCTTATTTTTTAAAATATAGTATGGTTTATTCATAGCATTCCCAATACTACAACACAATAAAAAAGAGAATATAAAATGCGCGCCAGTCAACCTGTTGTTTTAGAAATCGAAGAAACCACAAATGATGTTCCCGTTCGTAAGAAAAAAACCTGCAAGAATAGCACCTATAATTGTTTTGCAAGGTTAGGTTTATATCGTGAAGTTGCAGGTTGGAAAAATGCAGGAATCGTTTGTTTAAGTCTCTGGGCAGGATATGAGTTTTTCGACCCTTTTAAAAAATTTTTAAGCGAAAAAATAATGAATCTTTTTGTGTCGCCCGACGATGAACTTAATCAAGAACTCAGCATCATTCTTTCTGCAATTGCAGCTGCCACCGTAGCGCTTTTTACTCTCAAAGGAATTGGTAAAAGTTTAAAGGAGATGGGACGATCCTATGAACGATTAGAAAATCAAAGTGCTGAAATTGTTGACCTTAAAAAAAGAGTTTCTAAGCTCGAAGAAATTAAAGACGTTCTTGAAAGCAGAGTACAAGCGCTTGAACAAAAACAACCAACAGCACCGTCTCCAGAACATCATGAAATCAGCTCGTTACTCATGCGTCTAAGAATGGGCCTTGGTGTGATAAACATGCCGCCCGCAGCACTTTTGGGAATTGTTGGCGAGAATTCTCCTATTGAGCGACGCGATATGTCTTTTAGTCATTGAAAGGCGCTGGATTCCGCAGAACCCTTCGACAAGCTCAAGGTCGCGGGACGACGATTTTGTTTGACTGATCGTCATTGCGAGCGTAGCGAAGCAATCCAGGAGACAAACAACTGGATTGCTTCGCTACGCGCGCAATGCCGAGACCGTGTTCCAAATGGTTGAACCAACCGGGCTTGGGTGGAGATAAATTTGTTCGTGCGGTTGATATGGG
>CAZOFA010000083.1:0-8750 GCA_964578975.1 uncultured Coxiellaceae bacterium | reverse complement strand
ATTGCGCCGCTCTCCCACGCTACCCTGTTTTGGTGTTGACCACTAAACGATGTTTTGCTCTTTGTGGCTCGCAATGACGATGCGGTACAAAAACAAAACGGCATCATCGATGCCGTTTTGTTTTACAAAGCAATGTCCCAGCTTATTCTTTCTCTGATTCATTACCCATCTTAGCTTTCAGCAAATCGCCTAAGGTTGTTTTCAACGGTGTTGCATCTTTATCTTTTTTCTTAGTCGAGGTTGCGGTCGTTGCGCGTGCTTTTTTCGCGGGAGCACCTTCTTTTGATTTCATTGAAAGCGTAATGGTATGCGTCTTACGATCGGTACCTGTGATTTTCGCTTCAATGACATCACCCACGTTTAACCGTGTACGCGCATCGTCTACTTTTTCTTGAGCAATATCAGATGCACGTAAGAGACCTTGCACGCCATCCGCTAACTCAATCGTCGCAAACTTTGCATCGACTTCGACAACTTTACCTGACACCACCGCACCTTTTTCATTTTCATTGAGATAATTTGCAATCGGATCATCTGCTAATTGTTTCAAACCCAATGAAATGCGTTCACGTTCTGCATCGATCGTCAGAATAACCGTTTCAAGTTCATCGCCTTTTTGCAATTTACGAATGGCTTCTTCTGCAGACGTTTCATTCCAAGACACATCGGATAAGTGAATGAGACCATCGATTCCGCCATCCAATCCAATGAAAATACCAAAATCAGTAATGGATTTGATTTTGCCGGAAATCTTGTCGCCTTTTTGATGATGCGTTGCAAATTCTTCCCAAGGATTCACAGTGCATTGTTTCAAGCCCAGAGAAATACGACGACGTTCACCATCAATATCTAACACGACGACTTCTACTTCTTGGCCTAAGTGCACCACTTTATTCGGATTGACATTTTTATTGGTCCAATCCATTTCGGAGACATGCACCAACCCTTCAATGCCTTCTTCAATTTCAACGAAGCAGCCATAATCGGTAATGTTGGTGACATTGCCTTTTAAGCGTTTGCCGATCGGATAACGCTGACTGATATCAGCCCATGGATCTTCGCCTAATTGTTTTAAGCCCAATGACACACGCGCATTGTCGCGATCAAATTTCAAAATCTTCACTTTGATTTCGTCGCCGATCGATAAAATTTCATTTGGGTGCTTGATGCGTTTCCATGACATATCCGTGATATGCAACAACCCATCAATACCACCTAAATCAATAAATGCGCCATAATCGGTGAGATTTTTGACGACGCCTTTGACTTCATCGCCTTCATGTAATTTTTCTAATAATGCTTCACGTTCCACGCTGTTTTCTGCTTCCATCGCAGAACGGCGCGAAACCACAATGTTGTTACGCTTCGCGTCAATTTTAATGACTCGAAAATCAAATTCTTTGCCTTCCAGAGAATCGGGGTCACGCACTGGTTTCACATCAACTAATGAACCGGGTAAAAAGGCGCGAATTTTGTTAATTTCAACGGTAAAACCACCTTTGACACGGCCTTGAATGACACCGCGCACGATTTCTTTCTTTTCATACGCTCTTTCAAGATCAATCCATGCTTCTAAACGTTTTGCGCGTTCACGAGAGAGACGTGTTGTGCCAAATCCATCTTCAACGGTTTCCAATGCAACTTTGACTTCATCACCAGCAGCGACTTCAACGTTGCCATGTTCATCAGAGAATTGTTCAATGGGAATAATTGATTCGGATTTTAATCCAGCGCTAATCACGACATAATCAGCACCGACACGCACGACTGTTCCAGTGACAATTGCACCTGGAACCATTGGAGTTTCATTCAAACTTTCTTCAAATAATTGCGCAAAACTTTCAGACATACATTTTCCTAGATCATTTAAGATCATTTCAACAACAGGTTAGTTTATAAAAGCGGAATTTTACTCGCGTAAAAACCGCACCATCAACGCTCTTCGGCTGCGCCTTTCAACGCAGGGAAACGTTTTCTTACTTCCGACATAATCCGCTCAACCACTTGCTCAATGTTTAATTGATCGGTATTAATGATGATTGCATCATCGGCCGGTTTTAAAGGAGCCACCAGGCGTTCTTGGTCGCGCTTATCTCGCTCACGCAACTCCTCTATAAGGTCGCCAAGATTAACATCAATGCCTTTTTCCTTCAACTGATTATAGCGGCGGCGTGCGCGTTCATCGGCACTGGCGGTCAGGAAAATTTTAAGGTTAGCATCCGGAAAAATGACTGTCCCCATATCACGACCATCGGTCACAAGACCCGGGGACTCACGAAAGGCACGTTGACGGCTTAATAATGCCGTGCGTACCGAAGGGAGAGCACCCACTTTAGAGGCGGCATTGCCTATTTTTTCCGTACGAATGATATCCGTCACATCTTGGCCTTCTAAGATAATGCACGGAGTTGAACTGGTATGTTCAGCGATAAATTGGACATCTAAATATTCGGCAAGCACGGTTAGCGCAGATTCATTATCTAACTTCACGCTATGTTTTTCTGCGGCAAGGGCTAATACACGGTATAAAGCACCGCTATCTAATAATCTCCATCCAAGTTGTTTTGCAATTAGTTGAGTGACGACTCCTTTCCCTGTCCCACTTGCACCATCAATCGTAATTACTGGATCCGAACTCGTCATTCCACACTCTCTCCTGCGCCCACTGGTTGTTCTTCTTCACCGTTTAAAGTGGCAATGGGTTCGAGGCCCACTAACATTTCATCATTCACTAAATTAATTAATCGCACCCCTTGCGTATTACGCCCAACCAGAGAAATTTCTGACACCGGTACACGCACCAAGGTTCCTTTATTACTAATTAACATCACTTCATTTTTTGCTGTGACTTGAATGGCACCAATCACTTTGCCATTCCGCTCGCTCACTTGAATGGAAATCACACCTTGCCCACCACGACCGGTCGCACGATATTCATCAATCGCCGTCCGTTTGCCATAACCATTTTCCGTCGCCGTCAAGATATCGCCTTCGGGATGCACCACCACTAATGAAATCACGCGCTGATTTTCTTGTAGTTTGACACCGCGAACCCCACGTGCGGTACGACCCATGCCGCGCACATCTTCTTCGGCGAAGCGAATGACTTTTCCGGCATCGGTGAATAACATGACTTCTTGTTCACCATTGGTAATATCAACACCGATCAATTTATCATTCTCAGTTAATTCTAATGCGATAATCCCATTGGCACGTGGTCGCGAAAATTCTGTCAATGCCACTTTTTTCACGGTGCCTTTGGCCGTCGCCATAAAAATATAGCGATTTTCTTGATATTCACGCACCGGTAAAATTGCACTGATTTTTTCACCTTCGACTAACGGTAATAAATTGACGATGGGTTTACCACGCGAATTTCGGCTGGCTTGTGGTAATTGATAAACCTTGAGCCAATACACTTTACCCTGACTGGAAAAACATAAAATCGTATCGTGGGTACTGGCGACTAACACACGCTCAATAAAATCTTCTTCTTTGACTTGCGTCGCTGATTTTCCTTTGCCGCCACGATGTTGCGCTTGATACAAAGAAACCGGCTGAGATTTTGCATAACCTTCATGGGATAAGGTCACAACCACTTCTTCTTCGGGTAATAAATCTTCCATACAAAAATCGCCATTACTATCGATAATTTCTGTACGACGCTCATCACCAAACTGTTCTTTTATCGCAATCAATTCATCGTGAATCACTTGCATCAAGCGTTTTGAATTCGCCAAAATTTCATTTAAATCGTTAATGATCGTTTGCAATTCTTTATGTTCATTTAAAATTTTATCTTGTTCCAAACCCGTTAAACGATGTAAACGCATTTCGAGAATGGATTGTGCTTGTTCTGGCGATAAGTGATAGCCATCTTTTGCTAAACCGTAATGATTTTCTTTGCTGACATGACTTAATATCGTAATCATATCCGCCGAATGCCAAGCGCGTTTCAAGAGTTGTTCTTTGGCAGCCGCTGGATCTTGCGCTTTTTTAATGAGTGTAATCATTTCATCAATGTTGGCTAACGCAATCGCGAGACCTTCTAAAATATGGGCGCGTTCTTTTGCTTTACGTAAATCAAACACCGTGCGACGCGTGACCACTTCACAACGATGTTTGATAAAACAATCGAGAATTTGTTTGATGTTAAGAATTTTTGGTTGATTATCAACTAAGGCAACCATGTTAATGCCATACACGCTTTGCAGTTGGGTATGAACATATAAATTATTTAATACGACATCCGAGTTTTCTCCACGTCGTAATTCAATCACTACACGCATGCCTTGTTTATCGGATTCATCACGCAATGCGGTGATGCCTTCTAATTTTTTGTCTTTGACTAACTCGGCAATACGTTCCACTAAACGTGCTTTATTGACTTGATACGGCAATTCAGTGACGATAATTTTTTCTTTACCGGATTTTTCATCGGTTTCAATCGATGTGCGCGCGCGCACAGAAATTCTGCCGCGACCAGTCCGATAGGCTTCATGAATGCCTGCTCGACCGTGAATAATGCCAGCTGTCGGAAAATCAGGGCCTGGCACATGTTGCATAATTTCTTCAATCGTAATACTGGGATTTTTAATGGTCGCAATACAGGCATTGATGATTTCAGTTAAATTATGGGGCGGAATATTGGTTGCCATACCGACCGCAATACCCGATGAACCATTGATCAATAAGTTAGGAATCCGGGTTGGCATCACCACGGGTGACATTTCGGTTTCATCATAATTGGGAACAAAATCGACCGTTTCTTTTTCAAGGTCGGCTAACAATGCATGCGCCAAACGCGACATACGCACTTCGGTATAACGCATCGCCGCCGCTTCATCGCCATCGATCGAGCCAAAGTTCCCCTGCCCATCCACCAGCATATAACGCAAGGAAAAAGGCTGCGCCATACGCACCACGGTATCATATACTGCCGTATCGCCATGTGGGTGGTATTTACCGATGACATCACCGACCACGCGAGCCGATTTTTTATGGGGTTTATTCCAATCATTCCCTAACTCATGCATAGCAAACAGAACCCGACGGTGCACAGGTTTTAAGCCATCCCGCACATCAGGCAATGCACGCCCGACAATGACGCTCATGGCGTAATCTAAATAGGATTGTTTTAACTCGTCTTCCAGACTGACTTTTTGTACTTCTTTAGCGATTGGAGTTTCCATAGGTTCTCTAAATTTTGGTTTAAAAAGCGATTATAAAATCTGCGAAATTGTAGCACAAAAGGCATAGGGGCAGAAAGACTTTTGGCCGGTCAATTTGACGATATTTAGCACGCCTTCCCGGCGCGGGAAGGTGCCCGAAGGGCGGACGGGGGAATATATATTTTTCATTGTGGAAAGTATTTATATTATTTTTGCTTATCAAAACTTGTGATCAAATTAGCATAATCTGGAATATGATGGGCAAATAAAGCCGCTAACCCCTCCACATCATTACGCCAATCGCGATGCAATTCGCACGCGACCCCAAACCAAGTCATTAATTGTGCGCCTGCCTGAGACATCCGATCCCAAGCGGAATGACGGGTGATTTCGTTAAAAGTGCCAGAGGCATCCGTGACGACGAAAACATCAAAACCTTCGGCAATAGCAGATAAGGCGGGAAATGCGACGCACACCTCGGTCACGATACCGGCGATAATCAGTTGCTTGCGGCCGGTTGCTTTGACGGCTTTAACAAAATCTTCGTTATCCCACGCATTAATATTTCCTGGGCGGGCAATGTAGGGTGCATCGGGAAATTGTTTTTTGAGTTCTGGTAACAAAGGTCCATTGGGACCGTTTTCAAAACTGGTGGTTAAAATGGTTGGTAATTTAAAATATTTCGCTAAATCGGATAAAGCTAATATATTATTTTTAAATTGATCGGGTGCAAGATCGCGAACTAAAGAAAACAAACCGGCTTGATGATCGACTAATAATACCGCTGCATTATTCTTGTCTAAGCGAAGATAGGGTTTATTCATACAATTTCTCCATAAATTTTTAATGCGCTGCCTGCTGGTGACATGCCATACATCCATAACCCGAATTAAACAAAATCATTTTGTTGGGATCGCCTTGTTGATTGGCAAATCGAGTTTTTAATTTCTGATCTTGAAAAAATTCAACATTGCGTTTTGCATTGGCAATACGATTTTCAAGAAAAACACGATAGGGCCAGGAATCATAATTTGAGGCGAGTTTTGCGTTGCGATAAATTTTGATTGCTGTTTGCCAATCGCCCGCTTTCACTAACATATCGCCCATATTTAAGAAAAATCCTTCAAAATTATAAGGCGCAATCCAAGAATTCCAACACGCGCGTTTCACACCCACTTTAGTTTCAAATTTCATGTACGGTGAAAAATCGGGATTTGTATGTGAAACAGATTGCTGCGCGCATAAATCGAGGGTCGCCCATTGCCACGCCAATCCTTCTTTAAAATTGGGAGAGTTCGCGGGTAAACTCGACATCACATAACCTGCCGTAAAATAATTAAATTCAGGCCACATGCGTATCGCTCTTTTTAACATGAAATATCCGCGCGTTTGTTCACGTTGGTCATTGAATATCGCGCCTTCGGCCAATTGACTATCGCCTAAAAAACCCAGAAAACGTGCATCGTTTGGATTGAGTTGCACGGCTTCGGCAAAATATTTTTTACTTAAAATAATGTGATCAACAATGGTCGGCGGAATGGTTTTTTCACGATTGCGTTCTGTTAATTGCCATATATGTAAAAATCCTAAATGCGCGGCAAGTGTTGGATCATTGGGGTTTTCAAGATACGCTGCCATTAACAATCGCGTGCTATTTGGGATTTCCTGATATTTTCCTTGATGCAAGGTCAGCCAAAATTGGCGTTCACTTTCATCGGTTAATGGATTATGGACAATGACCGGTTTTTTTTTCGGCGTAAATAAAACCGCGACACTTTCACATGCTGATAAAAAAAATACGATCACGCAAACCAAAATTAATTTAATTTTCATCCTTTACCTTAAAGCACGTCGAAGTACTTTTCCTACGTTTGATTTTGGTAATTCATCCTTAAACTCAACAAATTTTGGAATTTTGTAGCCAGTTAAATTTTTGTGGCAATAACGTAACACGTCATTTGCTGTGAGATTGGGATCATCTTTCACGATAAACGCTTTCACGACTTCACCGGAATTTTCATCCTGAACACCAATGACTGCCACTTCGCGTACACCGGGCAATCGCGCAATGACATCTTCCACTTCATTCGGATACACATTAAAACCAGACACCAAAATCATGTCTTTTTTGCGCTCGCGAATACGCACATACCCTTGTTCATCAATCGATGCAATGTCACCGGTTAACAACCAGTCATCTTTTAAAACTTTTTTGGTTTCGGCTGGATTTTGCCAATAACCCGCCATGACTTGAGGTCCTCTCACCGCTAACTCGCCTGCTTGGTTAAATGGAACTTCCCGGCCTGCTTCGTCTAACACGCGCACTTCGGTTGAAGACACCGGTAATCCGACAGTACCGTTATATTCTTTCATCTCTGGAGGATTGATTGACACACACGGTGATGTTTCAGTCAGCCCATACGCTTCAAGAATTGGCATCCCGGTCACTTTGTGCCATTTGTCAGCGACAGCACGTTGCACAGCCATTCCACCGCCCAAACTAATTTTAAGACGACTGAAATCAAGCTCGGCAAATTTAGGATTTTTTAACAATCCATTGAATAAGGTATTGACCCCAGTAATGGCAGAAAATTTAAATTTCGCCATTTCAGAAATCATTTTAGGGAGGTCGCGCGGATTGGTAATTAATACATTTAAACCACCTAATTTTGTCATGAACCAGCAATTCGCTGTCAGAGAAAAAATATGATAAAGCGGTAATGCAGTAATCATAATTTCTTTATCGTGACTCAGAACGGAAGTAAACCAGGTTTCTGCCTGCAACACATTCGCAATCATATTTCGATGAGTGAGCATCGCACCTTTAGCCACACCCGTCGTGCCACCGGTATATTGTAAATACGCAATGTCTTGATGGGTGAGATTGACCGGTTGGAGAGATAATTTTTTTCCTTTTGCGAGCGCATCTTTAAAATAAACAGCCTGCGGAATATTCATTTTAGGAATTTTTTTCTGAATATATTTAAGAATAAAATTAATTAAAAATGCTTTAGGCTGCGGGAATAAATCGCCCATTTTCGTCACAATGACATGTTTTAAAGGTGTTTTTCCCATTGCTTTTTTCACAGTTGTGACAAAGTTAGCTAAAACAACAATCACTTCTGTTTCGGAATTATTTAACTGATGAATTAATTCGGGTGGTGTATACAACGGATTAACATTGACGATGGTAAGCCCCGCACGCAATGCACCAAACATCACGATAGGATATTGCAAAATATTGGGTAACATGATTGCAATTCTATCGCCTTTTTTAAGTTTCAACTCATTTTGAAAATACGCAGCCATGTCGCGTGACAGCGCATCAATTTGTTGATAAGTGAATGTGACACCCAGATTGTAATAAGCGGGGAAATCTTTATAAAGTTTGCATGATTCTTCAAAAACTGCAACGAGCGACTGATAGAGATCAGGATTAATTTCTGAGGGCACGCCTTTCGGATAATTCTTCAACCAAATTTTTTCCACAACCTTTCTTCCTTGTTTGTTTTTAGAAAAACTTGAATTTGATCGGGACGGCCGGATTTGAACCGGCGACCACTTGCCCCCCAGACAAGT
>CAZOFA010000082.1:0-8900 GCA_964578975.1 uncultured Coxiellaceae bacterium | reverse complement strand
CGAAGCAATCCAGGTTTTTTTATAATATTTCTGGATTGCTTCGTCGTAAAAAACACTCCTCGCAATGACGAGACGTAAACGTTCACGTTTACGATGTAAGAATTCGCTGGCGCATCACTTCAAATAAAAACACACCGGTCGCCACCGACACATTCAAACTCGACACCGATCCATGCATCGGAATTTTTAATAACACATCACAATGCTCACGCGTGAGGCGACGCAATCCATTTTCTTCTGCACCCAACACAATCGCAACCGAACCCGTAAAATCCGCTTCATACAAAGTTTTTTCAGCAGTATGTGCCGCGCCATAAATCCAAATATTACGCTCTTGTAAAAATCGCAACGTACGCGCCAGATTGGTCACTTGCACAAACGGAATGGTTTCAACTGCACCCGACGCAATTTTTGCAACCGTCGCCGTTAATCCCACCGCTTTATCTTTCGGCGCGATCACCGCATGCACACCAGCAGCATCCGCACTGCGTAAACACGCACCCAAATTATGCGGATCTTGCACGCCATCTAAAATAAGCAAAAAAGCAGGGCCTACAATTGAATCTAATAATGAAGACAACTCATTTTCAGAAAATGTTTTCGCCTGCTGACAAAACGCAATGACACCTTGATGATTTTCCTGTTGCGCGACACGATCCAATTCATGACGCGGCGCATATTCAAGGTTAATTTGATGTTGTTCTGCAAGCTCTATCAGGAATTGCATTTTTGCATCATGACGTTCTTTTAATACGACTAAACGTTTCACACGATGCGGTTGTGTGGTCAACAATGCTTGCACGGCATGCAGGCCAAAAACTAAGGATTTCTCACTCATAATCTTTGCTTCTTCGATTTTTTCTTTTTCTTAAACGGTTTTTTCTGTGTCACAGACATTTCATCTGACAACATAAAATCAATTTCACCTTGATCAAGATCCACACGCACCACTTTAACCTTGACGACATCGCCTAAACGAAAACGCACACCAGAGCGTTCGCCATAAATTTCATGACGCAAGGGATCAAAATGATAATAATCGCTGGGCAACACACTAATGTGTACTAATCCTTCGACATAAATTTCCGCCAGCTCAACGAAAATTCCAAAGCTCGTGACACTGGAAATCACCCCAGGAAATTCACTGCCAACTTTATCTAACATATATTCGCATTTCAGCCAATTGACCGCTTCGCGTGTGGCTTCATCCGCACGACGCTCGGTCATCGAACAATGCTCACCATATTTTTCGTAAACCGGTTCAAGTTCGCCGGGAATAAATTTATCGCGCAAAACACGTCGAATGGAGCGATGCACTAATAAATCCGGATAGCGACGAATGGGAGAGGTAAAATGAGTATAGGCATCAAATGCCAAACCAAAATGACCTTTATTTTCGGGATGATAAATCGCCTGACTGAGTGAGCGCAGTAACACGGTTTGAATAATATGTGCATCAGGGCGATGCGCAATCGAATCTAATAATTTCGCATAATCACGCGGCGTCGGAATTTCACCGCCCGGTAATTTTAATCCGTGTTCGCTCAAAAATTTGCGTAAATCATTTAATTTTTCCGCAGATGGGCCTTCGTGCACGCGATACAGCCCAGGACATTCATGCTTTAATAAAAAACGCGCCGCACAAATATTCGCGCACAACATGCATTCTTCAATCAAACGATGTGCATCGTTACGTTGCATTGCAATAATACGTTCAATTTTTCGATCGACACCAAAAATAATTTTAGTTTCCGGCAAATCAAAATCAATTGAACCGCGTTTGGTGCGCGCTTCATGTAACACAAAATACAGTTCGAATAACGCTTGAAGATGCGGTAACAAGTTTTTATATTTTTCTTGTAACGTTTGGTCTTTTTGCACCACCATCGCATACACTTCGTTATAGGTCAGACGCGCGTTTGATTGAAACACCGCTTCATGAAATTGATAACTGGTGATTTTTCCGCTTTTACTGATCGCCATTTCACACACCAACGCTAAGCGATCAACATGCGGATTCAACGAACATAACCCATTGGATAACACTTCGGGTAACATGGGAATCACTTGCCCTGGAAAATATACTGAATTGCCACGATTTAATGCTTCTTTATCGAGAGCCGACCCTGGGCGCACATAATAACTGACATCCGCAATCGCCACATACAACGTCCACCCACCGTTTGCTTTTGGTTGACAAAAAACCGCATCATCAAAATCTTTTGCATCTTCACCATCAATCGTGACAAAGGGCAAATGGCGTAAATCTTCACGTCCCAGAAGCGCATCTTTTGAGACCGTCGAATTAAAATGTGCCGCTTCTTTCAATACGTCGTCAGGCCACTCATGTGGTAACTCATGATTACGAATCGCCACATCAATTTCCATCCCAGGCGCCATATGATCGCCCATAATTTCTTTGATACGACCCACTGGACGAGTCGTGTTACTCGGTTGGGTGATAATTGTCACGACCACCATCTGTCCCGATTTTGCCTGCTGCATTTCGTTGGCGGGAATTAAAATATCCTGAGAAATGCGTGGATTGGTGGGTTTAACGAAATTCGCGCCACTTTCCGAGAGTAAACGGCCGACCAGTTCATGCGTATTGTGCTCAACGACTTCGACAATCACGCCTTCGCGTCGACCGCGAGAATCGAGATTTGCCACACGCGCCATGACTTTGTCTTCATGAAAAACCAGGCGCATTTGTCGCGCATTGATAAATAGATCATCGCTGCCATCGTCAGGAATCACAAAGCCAAAACCATCTTTGTGCCCGACAACACGCCCGACAATTAAATCCATTTTATCAATGAGACCCAACGCACCGCGCCGATTTTGCATCAATTGCCCATCCCGCAACATGGCGGTCAAACGGCGCTTTAATGCATCTTTTTCTTTTGCATGCCCGAGCTCAAGCTCAGTCTGGATTTGACGAAAAGTTGCCGGTCGGCCTCGTTCTCGGAGATAGTCAAGAATAAACTCACGGCTGGGGATAGGGTGTTCGTATTTCTCTGCTTCCCTTTGGGCAAAATGGTCTTTTTTCTTAATTTTTTTCTTTGGCATTCCTCTTCCACTTCAATACATGATCAATCCCTAAGATACTCCTAATGAGCAGGTTTTTCTACAAGACAGATATGCTTCCTTCAGGTAAAGTGAAATGACAGGGAGGATATTTATGCTACGTATTCTAATGATTTTAACGCTTTGCGCCAGTATTGGTGCTTGTTCCTCAATGCAGCAAAACACCAGTAATGACCGTGCCGCGATCTGTAAAGAACTCAAACGGCGCATTATTTTCAATGGCGCGACCGGTAATAATACTGAGGCCACTCAACAACGCGCAGAGCTTGGCAATCTCACGAAGGACTATCGAGAACAAGGTTGTTGATAGGTTATTCCACTAAGCTTTGTAATTGATAAAAACGCCAAACGTTTTCGTGAAATAATTTTTTTAATTCTGGCTCGGAATAATGATGGATGAGCAAATCATACAACGTATGCGCCCAATGCGTATAACTTCCCGCTAAATTGACCACCGGCCAATTACTACCAAACATCACACGATCAAACGAAAATTCTTTTATCACATGATGAATATAGGGTTTCAAATCTTCAGAACGCCAGGTTTGATGATGTGCTTCGGTGGTTAATCCGGAAATTTTACACCATACATTGGGGAAATTTGCCAGTTGGCTGATGTGATCTTGCCACGGTTGCAATTGTTTGGCGGCGACATTGGGTCGACCTAAATGATTTAATACAAATCTGACGTTTGGACATTGTTGCACTAAATCAATCGCCATGGGAAGTTGCTGAGGTTTCAGCGACAAATCAAAACTAAAATCAAATTCAGCTAACAGCGCAACACCTTCAATAAAATTTTTCTGCACACAAAAATTATCCGCTTCAAATTGCAAGGTACGACGCACACCTTTGACTAATTTATTTTCCTTCAACGCAGAAAGATGGGGTTTAACCCGCGCACCTAATTCAAGTGCTGCGTAGGCTACAATGCCATGAATGCGCGCATCGCGTTTCGCCAACTCTGTCACCCAATTGGCTTCGGCCAAAGATTCCGTCGGCGCACAATCAGATTGCACAAACACAAACGATTCAATATGCAGCGATTTTGTCGCATCCAATAAATCCGTTAATAAAAAAGATTGATTCAGCAGAGGCAGGTTTTGCAGCCATGAATAATTGAAATTTTTATTATCCCAAAGATGCAAATGTGAATCGGTAATCGGAAAATGCATGTGACCCTCCTAAACCGGTGCATTCATCGCTAATAATTCAGCCTCTTTCAATGATTGCCATAATCGGGATGGAACTTGTTGTTGCACATAACTCACCGACAGTGCGACTTGTTCTTCGGTGCGCGCACCTGCAACGACGGAAACCACTTGTGAATGACGCAGAGGAAATTGCAATGCCGCATGCGGTAAATCAATTTGATAAGCGTCACAAATTTTTTGAATCGCATTCACACGCAACATGGTTTTGTGATCGGCCATTTCGTAATTGTAATGTTGTCCATTGGCTAATACGCCTGAATTATACGGCCCTGCTGCAATCACAGAAATGCCGCGTCGCACGCATTCGGGAAAAAAAGTTTCTAACACTTTTTGTTCGAGCAAAGTGTATCGACCGGCCAACATAAAACAATCCAGATTGGTATGCGGCATGATTTCAAGACACACTTCCCATTCTTGGACACCGAGACCAATCGCGCGCACCACTTTTTGATCGCGTAATTCGGTCAATGCGCGATAGCCACTATCGAGTAAACATTTCATCATGCTTTCATGCAAATTGCCGTGCGTCATGCGACCGAGACCATGAATATAAATTAAATCAATGTAATCGGTGCCAATGCGTTGCAGACTATGCTCCAGCGAACGCATGATGCCATCGTAGGAATAATCATATTGAATGCGAAACGGTAATGATGCGGGAAATTGATCTTGTTTTTTGGGTCGCGAATCGGGAATCAGTAAACGGCCGACCTTAGTTGAAATGACGTAGGTTGCGCGATCAAATTCGCGTAACGCATCACCAATACGTCTTTCACTTAAGCCGTAACCATACGAAGGTGCGGTATCGTAATAACGAATACCACCTTCCCATGCTGCGCGAATCGCCGCAAATGCTTCCTCAGCCGACGTGGGTCGATATAGATTGCCAACGGTTGCGCCACCAAATCCCAATTCTGTTAAATGAAGTTCGGTGTTACCTAATTTCCTTGTTTTCATCGTGTCCGCCCTGTCCTTGGGAGTTGTAAAACTTCAATAATGAAGTATAACCCGGCGTCATGGGAACTTGATAATATCCATTTTTAATGATGGCCGGCTCCATAAAATGCTCATGTAACTGATCACTATATTCCAACACTCGATTGTCGAGTGAGCCTGAGATGTAAATATAGTCTACCATAGCCAAATGTTGGACTCCCAGTACACCCGAATAAGAATGAACTGGTTTATTGAATTTAGCGCCCATGAGCATCGCTGTCAAAACTTCATTGATTGCGCGATCGATCACGGGATCGTTTTTATTCGTAGACGCTGGATAACCCTGTGCGAGCAAATCGACGATGCGCTTGCTTTTGGTCAACGCATTGCGTCGTAAAATGGCGAGTGCGTCCTCAGGCGTCATCTCATGCTCAGTCGAAGTAAAATCCAAACAATGCACTAATTCTTCTGGACTCATGTCTACGATATGACGCCACAACGGTTTATTCACCCGTCGTGCCCATAAATCCCAAACGGCATTGATGAGGATAGAACTTGCTTGCGATGAATTGTTTTTCATCTTGCGCCACAGATCGCCCATATGCTCGGTGATGCTCGACAATTCTTTGTCGATGATGAAATCTTTCAGGGTATGAATGGCTTTTATGTCAATGTCATTATTCAAACTTAACCCATATCCTTTTAACGCAGGGAAATTTGTATGCAAAATGACATACGTGACACGCTTATCGAGAGCAAGCATTTGCACGGTTAAATCGGTGATTTTGATTTTGTTTTCCATGTGAGTGCCTTCTCGATAAATACGGACTTAACTTATAATAATATGGCTCAGGTAAAAATAATTTTACACTTTTTTATTTTTTATATTCCAAACTCAATTGTGCTTTATAAGCTTCTTGCTTCGTATTTTCATAAGCTTCATGATCTTGTCTAATCAAGTCCAAATTGTCATCAAGAACATTAACAGTGTTGAGCAGAAAGCTAATGTAATCATGAAGAGTTAAAGAAAGTTTTCCAAGACCAAAGTGGTGGCCCGTAGTTTTTTGGTAAAAAATTGTATATTCATTATTCATTGTAAAAAGATCATGCAAACATTCAATGACTTCTGTCAGTGAAGTTTTTTTGGCAAGCGCCGGTTGAGTAAGCTCAATAAAAGCTTTTCGTTGCATTCTAATATGGCAAGCTTCTTTATACTCGTCCTCAGGCAATTTTTGTTCTTCCACCGGCCTATTTTTTAGCGCATCGTTTAAATAGTTTAAAGCCATGGTTAAAACTTTTTGACTTGATTTAATATAATGCTCTACTGGTAAATTATTGGCTGCAAACATGTCTCACTCTCTTTTTTTGGATAATAATTATACTACACTCAAGGCGAATAACAATCAACACGCTCATTTCAGAAAGTTATTTTTTCCACTACAATGAGCGCTCATTAAATTTACCGTTGGTTTATTATGCATATTTTAATTGTTGAAGATGAAGACAAAACTGCCGCTTTTTTATCTAAGGGATTGATTCAACAAGGTTTTTTAGTTGATATGGCGACCAATGGTGAAGAAGGTCTTCTACTTGTGACCAAAAATCATTACGACATTATCATCCTCGATGTGATGTTACCGAAGGTTGATGGTTGGACGGTCATGCAAAAAATTCGTGCCATGCATAAAGACAATCGAGTGTTATTTCTCACAGCTTGTGATGCGGTGGAGCAACGGGTGAAAGGATTGGAATTAGGTGCGGATGATTATCTCGTGAAGCCGTTTGCTTTTTCAGAATTGCTTGCACGCATCAATACGTTATTGCGCCGCGGCTTGACGCAATCCAGTGAACTCACCATTGCTGACTTACGCATAAATTTGCTGACGCATAAAGCCGTTCGTCAAGAACAAACACTGGATTTAACGCCAAAAGAATTTGCGCTACTGACGTTGCTCGCGCAACACAAAGGAAAAGTGTTGCCGCGCATATTAATTTCCGAACGCGTGTGGAATATTAATTTTGATACGGATACCAATATTGTTGATGTCGCCATTCGTCGTCTGCGCCAAAAAGTGGATGATCCGTTTGATGTGAAACTCATTCACAGCGCGCGTGGGATCGGCTATGTCCTTGAAGCGCGTTAAAGCAAAATTTAAATGGGGCTCGATCAAAGTACGGTTGACGTTGTTTTATAGTTTTGCCACTGCCGTATTGCTCATCATCACCGCGTTATTTTTATATTCCACCACGATTCACATCATGCATCGCGCGAATCAACAATTTTTATCGGATGAAATTGATGTATTAAAAAATTTACTGGAAAATAAGCCCGATGATTTGCTTGCATTACAACAAGAAGTGGATGAAAAACCTTACACCACCACTTCATCGGAATATCATTTTTACATCCGCATCTTGAATCAGGAAAAAGCTATTCTCCTTGAAACACCGCATTTTAGTACGTTACTGAAAAACGCAAATTTATTTAATCGACGTGCCGCCGTCAAAAAACAAAGCGCCTGGTGGACAGTATCCAAAGATAAACAATATGTATTAATGCAACAACTCGCTCATTTTGGCAAAACAAAAACGCCTGTGTTGATTCAGGTGGCGTTAGATGTCAGTTATCAACAAAACATCATTAGTAAATACAGTAAAACTTTAATTCTGACATTGTTGCTCACCATGATCATTGCGATTTTTATCGGATATTTTATCGCGAAACGCGGCATGAGTAGTTTATATGGATTACTTGATGCCACCACTAAAATTACTGGCACCTCGTTGCATCAACGCATTGATCCCAAATCGTGGCCGAAAGAATTAAAAAAACTGGGACTCGCCTTTAACCAAATGTTAGAACGCATTGAAACCGCTGTGTTACATCTCACGCAATTTGCGGGTGATCTCGCGCATGAGTTGCGCACGCCGGTCAATAATTTAATGGGACAAACTGAAATTTTATTATCACAATCCAATTCGATCACGGAATATCGCCAAGTCATGGAATCGAATTTGGAAGAGTTACAACGTATCGCTCACATTATCGAAAATATTTTGTTTTTAGCACGCGCCGAAAATCCGAAATTAGATATTAAAAAAGAACAAGTCAGTGTGCAGCAGGAAATTAAATTAATTATTGAATTTTATCAAGCGATGGCGGATGAGAAAGAAATAACGATTTTGCAAAAAGGTGATGCGTTGTTGTTTGTGAATGCGATTATGTTTCGGCGGGCGTTAAGTAATTTATTATCGAATGCGTTGAAATATACGGAGAAAGGCGGCGTGATTGAATTTAGTGTGAAAGAAAAAACGGATGTGGTGAAAATCACGTTGCGTGATTCGGGGATTGGGATTGCGCCCGAGCATTTGCCGAAAATTTTTCATCGGTTTTATCGGGTGGATTCGGCGCGTGCGCGCGCGCAAGGTGGAATTGGATTAGGGCTTGCAATTGTAAAATCGATTATTGATCTTCATCATGGGACGATATCATTTACTAGCGAAGTTAATCATGGGACAACCGCAGTCGTCATCCTTCCTAAACTCCAATCGTGAACGTGCCCCCCGGGGAGGCCAGGCCCCCCGGGTTTTGTGCGAGGGAAAAATATAAGTTTTAATAAATAAAAAAAACACACTAAACTGTTTGTTCTTTTGTTTAAGGGT
>CAZOFA010000081.1:0-8971 GCA_964578975.1 uncultured Coxiellaceae bacterium | reverse complement strand
TCGTCATTGCGAGCGAAGCCCCTTCGTCATTGCGAGCGAAGCGAAGCAATCCAGGTTTTGGGTGTCGGTCAAAAACCTGGATTGCTTCGCTCCGCTCGCAATGACGGGGAGCTTCGCTCGCAATGACGGGGGCTTCGCTCCCAATGACGAGGGAGATGCCATTAAGTCCCAGGCGCTCCCGTTTTACCCCCAGGGCAAAATGTAATTTGATAACTGGTATATTGATTCGTCACACTACAATTAAATTGCGTTGACGCATCATCATCTGGATAAGAATACGCAGTCGGGCACGATTGTTTCAGCCACAAAATATTTTGATAAGCGCTGAGTGCACCATTGCCACCCGATATCCAATCCGTATTCATCGTATAACAATCGAGTGCTTGATAAGTTTTTTCAGCCCCTGTGCTTACATTCCAATTTATACAACCACAACATTGTGGACCACTCGTGACATTACTATAACAATCGCCAATCGTACTTCCCTTGGGAATACATTGTTGAAGATCGCCGTTGGTTGCACTTGGATACGGGGGATTGTTTAAGGCATTGCCACAGGAAAAAAAGCTAAATTCATTTTTACTTCCCCAAATGGGTGTGGCGCCGCAATAATTTTCCACTGTCCAATAACCAATGAATTGACCGCAGCGTCGGTTGAGTTGTCCATTGTTAGCTTGCGCGATGTAACTTGTGCCGCAAATATCACTGCCGGTGCAATCACTATCGCTCGTACAACTGGTATCAGGACCTGGGGTCACCCAATAAAAATCATTTGCTGTGGCACCAACGGTTGAGCTTGATGGTGTAAATGACCATGAACAGGATCCGAGTAATGAACCTGTCGGCTGAATCATGCCGCCAGCTGCGGTACATTGCAGCGGTTGTGTACCTGTGGTGCCTGAATTCGGCGGATTTAATCCTTTCATTTCCATCGGCGTGTTAAATCCATTAATCATGGAAACATCGTATAAACCATCTGAACCGGTTGAACCCGGAAAATTATCTTCAGTTTTGGTAAAAGGCACCGTGGGTTGATTGCCCGATAAACATTTTCCAGTGCTATCGGTCGTACAACTTCCGGTATCGCACACTAATGGCGAACCCGAACAACCAGTTCTCGGAAACCAAAAACCACCGACATAGGCTGCCGTGTAATTCACCACTTTTGTACTCGGTAATCCGCCCGTTGTCGTCATTCCCGCTAATTTGTAATCGTCAGGTGTTGCAGCACCAGTTGGATCTGCATACCCTGGACCATTTGCCACGCCAATCCAAACGGGAAAACTGCACTGATTCACAAAAATGACGTTACGCACACTCGGATTGTTTGCATTCACGGTTGCAGTATTCGTCGTCACCACGGCCGGTGTGCTACTTCCTGCATAAGGGATGGAAGCTTGGATTTGTAAATGGTTCGAACCTGGTTGCGGAATGGCTGACGCATACACAAAACAAGAGGCGTGCGGTGATAATGTTAAGCCTGAACTACAGGCATTCGGCGCACTACTGGATGTCGTCAGTGTCGCATTACCTTGTGTGACACTGGTGCTAATCGTGCCTAATGTTGCATTCCCTGCATTACAATTATTGGTAAAAATAAATTTAACCACATTATCGGCATACACATAAGTTTCGCCCGGCAGTTCGAGTGCAACGGCTCCATCCACCCGTGTACAACCCGATCCACCCGAATAAACATGCGTTTCTAAAACGCTCGGCACTGACGTTGTGCCATAACGATAGGTTGTGCTGAGTGTCGTGTGACCGACTACAGTTGGAGAAAATGTACCGCTGACGCGACAAGGATGACCTGACACCAGTGGCACATTACTGCGAGTATCACCGGTGACGGTAAAATTACTCGTGATGACTGATAATCCAGTGACGGTGGCGCCACTATTCGAAAAAGTAAATGCGACAGGATACGTTGACCCAGTATAGGTGACACCATCGGGCGGAATACCACTGGCTTCACCCGTGACACTGCTTGAGGGTAGAGACGCAGTCGTCGTGCTTAATGGAGGCAAAGACACCACATTATTATCGTAATACAGTGTCACGATCGCACTGTTCACGCCCGCTTGGCTGGGCTTTAAACCAACACTAAATGTACATGTCCCATTGGGGCTGAGAATTTGATTACTGCAATTTTCACTATAACTAAATGTGCCCCCAACCGTTGAAAACGTAACGGGTTTTAATAATTTTGGGAAAGGTAAATTATTAACAACTGTAAAATTCACCGCATAGTTGCTACCAATCACAGTGCTTAATGGAAGACCGCCTGCAGGATCCATTGACCACCCAATCGGATTAATTCCCGCAAATGCGTTTGAAACACATAAAAATGTAATGGCAATGAATAATTTTTTCATGAGTGCGACCTAAAGGTTTCTGGAATTTTGAAGGAAAGGTTGAGAAAAATGGTATCGAGTTTGATATTGCCCAAATTGAGTGATGTCCCATTCCACGTATTTCTTCCTGCGAGACTCGGTAAGTTAGATTGAAAGACATGATCATAGCCGAGTGTCATCCAGATATAACGTGACAACGGCACATCAATACCAATACCCAACGTGCCTGCAAATTGAGTGGCATTCGTTGCCGCAAATCCTGGGCTGACGCGGGGTGTGACGTTGGCGGTTGCGGTTTCCGAATAATCATCCAAACGATTAACAATAAAACCGATGCCAGCCGATACATATGGCATAAAATATTTCGCATGAAATAAATTAAGTTTGCCATTAATCGTGTATAAATCTGCGCTGTAATCAACACCGTAACGATAATTTAAAAAATTAGGCAAGGAATATTGGTAAATATTTCCGGAAATATTCGCATTGTTGTAATGCCGATATTGCAAATAAACACTGCTATAAGAAATAAATTTATTATGTAAGTGCCAACGATAGCCACCATTGACTTGTACAGCAGTTTTTGTCGAAGGCGAACTGATGGTATATAAATCCTGATTGAAAGGCGCGGGCGATGATGAGCCATTTGGTACCGTCGTGCTGCTGTCTGATAAATGTGGGTTATATGCCCCAGCCCCCACTCCGATAAACCAACCGCGATCTTGCGTAGTACGCGCCATGGCCACTGGCAACAAAAAAATTAAGATGAATCCAACAAAATAATTTCGCATAAACACAAATCCTTTTGCTTCGACACACCAAAGAATACAACAACTTTTTTAAGATTTCCTTAAGATTTTGCGTGTTATTCTTTTTAGAAAAGTTTGCCAACGACGGACGTAGGAACCATTATGGCTTATATTGAAATACCGGGAGAAACTTTAAAAACTGCTGCAAACAGCATAATCACTCATTCGGCCGAGAGTTCAGAGCAACATGCATTTGGCACATTACTTCTTCTATTAACGCAAAATGAAACTGATATTCATGCAGCAAGGGGTTTGTTCGTTTTTGGTGTGGAGTGTTCTCTGGTTTCGCACTCAGTTATCTCTCTTGGAGCGTGGAAATTATTCACGATAGAGCAACGTGTCATTGATCTTTTGGCATTTTATGAATATCTACCAAATTTTGATCCCAAAAGTATACCGTATTGTGTGTGGGATAAAAAATATTTAGAAAATATCACAATTGGTTTACTCAAAGAAAATACCAAACAAAGTTTAGATAACAGTAAACTTTCCTTATCGATTGCGACACTTGACGTATTGCGCACATTCTTTGTTAAAAAAATTAAATCAAAATGGAATGGCAATCAAGATTATCCTTTTCTGCTTGATTTTATAGAATGTATTTATGATCATTGTTCGAAATGTAAGAATTTGAATGAAAAAATAGAGATAAACATCCTTTTCGGACTACTTTTATTTGTATTAATCCATATTTACAATAAACATCTTTTTACCAATCCAAATGGCAACATTCTTTATTTAGGCGATGACCTTTATAAACAATGTGCCGAATTTATTAAAATAAAAGTTCCTTCTGAACTTGCTCTAAAAAATCAACAAAAGTTACTTTTTCAACTCAGAGATTTTTTGGATAAAAAAGTTTATCAAGTCAATGATCAATCTGAGCAAGAATTTGTAAATTTTCGAAGTGAAATTGTCAGCAGCCTCGCTGAGTTAGAAGAAAAACAAAAAAATAATAACCAACCCGCTGTTTACTATGATGAATATAGTTATGTCGATCCATTTGAATTCGGAGCGTCTTTCTCTGAATTTATGTATCAAGCTTTCAGGATGGGAACAGCTGTCGCGAGTAATATAGCAAGCTTTTTTTCAACAGAGACAAGTGGGGAAAAACAATTACGGGGATTTGTCCCTCCTAAAGTAAATCAAGAACTTTTTAACCGATGGTTGAATGCAATTTCCCGATTACCTCAAACTGTTCTTTCGCCCCAAGAGAGAAGGTTTTATCAAAAAATATTATATGTTGAGGCGGAAGAAAAATTAGATGAATATGTTTTTGTGGGAGAAGAAGATTGCGCTCCTGTCTCCCCGGCCTGTCGTCATTAATGGCGCACATTTAATCCTTCCCACGCCGGAAGGCGTATAGCGTACTTGTCTACAAGACAAAATTAAGAGTACAGAGGAAGTGTATTCTCCGCATTTAATTTCAACCAAATCAACTCATCCCATCCTGTTGTCGGCCCAATATGATAAGTCAAAGCAATGCGTAAATCATTTATGTGATGAGGCGCTTGCGTTGACGGAAAACTTCCATGCACAAAATTCCCGGAAAAAATTAATAAATCACCTGGATCTACTTCCAAATCGACCTTACTTGAAATATCCCATTCAGGTGTTTGACCGATGTAATGACACCGATAAGCATCTTTTTTTTCTTTGCGATACCACCAATTGAGTGGAGTCGTGTGACTGCCCGGAATCCCCCAAAGACAACCATTTTCTTTATGTGCAGGCGTTAACGGTATCCAATAGGCTAATACTTTTCCGCCCGCCCCAATATAACTTCCATCTTGATGTGCTTTGTATTGACTATCTTCGACGATCGATTTTGAAATAACGGTTGTTTGAAAAACTGACGTGCACGGTTCATCATAGCCTAATGATTGTGCGATACGCGTTAAACGTGGATCTTGAAAAAATAAATCATGAAAAATACGATTTTTTCCATGCAGATTATGTCCCACTTTATTCATCACATTGAGATAGCTCACTAAATTTGCTTCAATTGACATATCTTGCTGAAATACGGCGGGATTTGATTTCGCTTGAGAATTATAGAATGGCCATATTTGATTGGCCGAATCAAAAAAATATTGATCGGCACTTTGCGCGCCATCATATCCACCCGAAAAAAAATGTGCGCCTAATTGTTGTGCCTGAAAAGATCGAACAATTTTTTGGTATTCATTTAATGTATTCGTAATTAAAGCAGCATCAAAAAAATTTTTAATAATTACAAATCCATTTTGGTGAAAATCCATCTTCAATTGATCATTCATATCATTTCCTTTTGAAAAATTAACACATCCACAGTATCTGCCGTATCATCGTTTTTTAAAATTAAATTATTATAAATGGTTGATATAATTTTTGCGCCTTCAACTTGTACTGTATACCCATGCGGATAAATATACGGTGGAATGATAATTTTACTGTATGGATTCGTGCTAATCATTTTTCGCATCGAATCTTTAGTAGCGAATTTTAAGGTAAATCGTTTACTACTAGAAATATATTGATAATTGTATATTTTGCCCGCCACGATTTCTGGGTAGACGCGTGAAAGAATATACAACCGATCCCATTTTACATTTTTATTTTTTAGCGGAAATTTTGCATCATACACAATGCCTTGTTCTTTCGGATCAGCAGGTACATGAGGTACAACCGCAATTTTATAGCCGGGATTGTTGGTATATGCCCATTCCATCCAAGACATATTATATTGATCAGCGAGTTCAACGATTTGAGAAAATTGATCAGTCGTGGTTAGGGCAGCACCAAATTCCGTCATCAATGGGACAGAACCCGTTATCGCCACGTGTTGACTCGCATTCTCGAACGCTTGTTTAGGATTTTCATTATAATAATTATGAAAACTAAAACCCATATTATTATCTTTAGGCGCAAGCACAAAACTCGGCGCTCCCTCATCAAAAAAAACATTGGGTTCGTAAAATATTATTCTTTTTTTATCGATGGATCGAATGCTATTGGTAATCGTTGCATAAAATGGCGAAAGCACATCCGTATCAAATTGAGGGCAACCCACTCTAAAACTTATCGTGCGATTATAACAAACTGGCCAAGTCGATCCGGGAAAAGGTTCATTCATGATTTCATAACCAATAATTCCTGGCGTCAATAAAAAATATTGGCTCACCATTTTTACCATATTGCTATAACTTTGCTGCAGCAATTGTCCTTTTGGCCCAACTTTGTTTTGCCAAAATGCATCGATATCATGGTCAGTGGCGAGACTAATACCGGCAATGCCACCAAATAAATTAATCGGAAATTCAGCATTTCTACCTTTTTCACTGGGTGAAAGTGCAGCCCATACTGGCGCACCTAATCCTTCTTGATATTTTTTGCTATAACCATCTTGGTGAAAATCAATCAGTGTGTAAATGCCATTTTCATTGAGCTGCTGAATGGTTTGTTTTATTTTCAACAGATAATATTTATCATAAAAACCAGGGAAAGGTTCAATGGCATTCCAAAATATTCCGAGTCTGACGACATTAAAACCGTATTCTTTAAAAAATTGCATACTCTGCTGATCAAACCCAATCACATCCGGCGTGTAAGGCGGTTGTTTATTCATTTCATTCAGACCATGCAAAATGAAAGTGCGATTAGCTTCATCCTTGAAGACTCCGTTTTGGTTAGTTAACGCTGGTAACGCGAACGTAGAATGCATGAAAAAAAATAATGTTATCATCAAGAAAAAAATAGAATGTTTAGAATTCATATAATATCCTTATTTTATATGCTGATTTTTTTAAGTAATTTTATTAACACGTCATCGACTGAGCCATTGATTAATGACAAGCGCGATTTCTCTTGGGTATTGAAACGTCATCGCATGCCCACCTCTCTGCCAACGTACCATAACAGCATGAGGAATTTCTTGTTTTAAAATATCGGTATTTCTGTACGGTATTATTTCATCCGCACCACCACTGAGAATTAAAACAGGTATTTTTAACTGTCGAATTTTTTGTAATGCATTGGTATCTTTTATCCATGCCAGTACTAAACCCTGTTGTTGTTTAATCACACTGGGACTTAAAGCAGTTTCTGTTGTGGTTGGATTAAATCGATCGCCCATAAAACGAAAAAACATTTTGAAACGCGCTTCAGGTGGAAATAACACACGTAACGCCATTAAATATTGGCTTAATTTTCCATGTGGCTGATGATATAAATCATCTTCAACTTGTTTACTGGGTAATGTAGGCTCGATTCCGGCAATAAACGTATTCACTAAAATTAAATGATCGACTTTTTTTGGATAAGAAATTGCAAATTGCTGTGCAATCATGCCGCCCATTGAAATGCCTAATACATTCACATGAGAGAAATGTAACGCGCTGATTAAATCATTCACATCGCGTGCTAAATCAAAGGCCGTGTAACTTTTAGCTGAATTAAATGAACCGCCGACATTTCGATTATCTAAAATGACGACATCATGCTCGGCTGATAATGCTTTTAAAAAAGACATACTCCATGATTTAACATTGGCAAAATAGCCTGCAATTAATATTAAAGGTGTGCCATGGCCAAAGCGATAGTATTCAATTTTTCCACCCGACGTGTTGACAAAATAAGGAACTAATTCATTCGATAAAGTTTGTGTATAAGTTGGCGAACATACAAAAAAACTCAATACAATCAGGAGGAAAAGTTTTTTCATGCTTTGATCTCGATAATTTCTTGTTAACGGAGTATATTATCTCGTCATTCTGAATTAAGCGAAAGATAATTTAAATGGAGTCGCGTATATGGGAGATTTTTTATTAATCGGTTTAATTCTCCTTTTTTTTCTGTCATGTTTTGTAACAATTTATTTTTATGATTCATTATCACGAGGTGAATAAATGAGTCTTTATCTCATTTGTGGTGTCATTACGTTAGCTTTGTTTATCTATCTCTTCATCGTACTATTTAAACCCGATTTATTTTGAGTTAAGGATTCATGTTAATGACGTCGAATGCAATGCTTCAGATTGGTATTTTCCTTTTTGTTTTATTGATACTTGCAAAACCATTGGGTTGGTATATAGCGCAAGTCTATGAAGGAAAATCATGTGGCTTAGATAAAATCGGTGGCGGTTTGGAGCGTGGGTTATATAAATTAATTGGAATAAAAGCCAGCCAAGAAATGAATTGGAAAACCTATTTAATTGCGATGTTAATATTTAATTTTCTTGGATTGATGACCGTTTATTTATTGCAACGCATACAATTTTACTTACCGCTCAATCCACAACAATTTTCCGCACCAACGCCTGATTTATCATTTAATACCGCCATCAGTTTTGCCAGTAACACAAATTGGCAAGCATATGGCGGCGAAACCACGATGAGTTATTTAACCCAAATGCTCGCATTAACCGTACAAAATTTTCTTTCTGCCGCAACCGGCATGTCATTGTTAGTGGCGCTGATTCGCGGAATTCGCGCACGTGAAAATCCAAATTTGGGAAATTTTTGGGTGGATACGATACGTGGCACACTTTACATTTTATTACCGCTGTCACTGATGCTTGCCGTGATTTTAAATTCACAAGGTGTGATTCAAAATTTTAAACCCAATCAAAAAATTTCACTGATGCAACCATTGACGTATCAACAAACAATGAAAGATGCCAGCGGTCATACTAAAACGGAAATCGTGAAAGTGACCACGCAAACTATCCCGATGGGTCCGGTGGCTTCACAAATTGCCATTAAACAACTCGGCACAAATGGTGGTGGATTTTTTAATGTGAATTCGGCACATCCATTTGAAAATCCAAC
>CAZOFA010000080.1:0-9950 GCA_964578975.1 uncultured Coxiellaceae bacterium | reverse complement strand
CGCGAAGGCGGGAATCCATTCAGAATAGATTCCCGCCTTCGCGGGAATGACACGCGGCCGACAATTTTCTCTAGCGCGAAATCAATTTCATCTTGCGTCGTAAACCGTCCAAATGAAATTCGAAATGAATTTTGCGCTTCACTCGTCGTTAATCCCAAGGCACGTAACACATAAGAAGGTTCATTGCCCTTCGCGTGGCACGCTGAGCCCACTGAAAGCGCCAACTCTGGTAACGCTTGCAATAATTCATTCGCATTCACATCCGCAATGCGCACATTTAAAATATGTGGAACCGTATGCTCACTCCCACCATTCATGTGCACACCAGTTATTTTTTTTAATCCCTGCCAAAAACGATTTTTGAATTCAATCATTTTTTTTATTTCAGATGACATGACATCATGCGCTAAAGCAAACGCTTCACCCATCCCCACAATTTGATGTGTCGGCAATGTGCCTGAACGCATGCCCTGCTCTTGTCCGCCACCATGAATTTGTGCGGCAATGCGCACGCGCGGTTGACGACGCACGTATAAAGCGCCGATGCCTTTGGGTCCATAAACTTTATGTGCGCTCATGGAGATAAGATCAACGGGGGTTTTTTTCACATCGAGCGACACTCGACCAATACTTTGTGCTGCATCAACATGCAATAAAATATCGCGTGCTGCGGTGATGTTTGCAATCGCTTCAATATCTTGGATGACGCCGATTTCGTTGTTGACTGCCATAATGGAAACTAAAATTGTCTCATCACGTATTGATGCTTGAAGTTGATTTAAATCTAATAAGCCCTCACGATTCGGTGCTAAATACGTCACAGAAAAACCTGCTTTTTCCAGTTGCTGACAAGAATCTAATACGGCTGGATGTTCGGTTTTTAACGTAATAATGTGTTTGCCTTTACGCTGATAAAGTTGAGCCGCGCCTTTCAGCGCTAAGTTATCTGATTCTGTCGCACCAGACGTCCAGATGATTTCGCTGGGATCGGCATGAATGCTCTGCGCGACTTGTTCGCGTGCCAAATCAATGGCTTTTTTGGCAGCCTGGCCTCTGGCATGGGTTGAAGCTGCATTACCATAATCGGTCGTTAGGTATTGCAGCATTTTTTCAGCCACACGCGGATCAACGGGTGTGGTTGCAGCATAATCTAAATATACAGGCGATTTCATAGCCGCGTAGTATAACGGATTTATGACCTGAGTGTCGATTAAGCTACAAAAACCCATTCATTCAAATCGTGTCGGTCTTTTTTGGCTTTGTTAACAACATCTTGCGCGAGATCAGGCAGTAGTCGGTTATCGACAAGATAAGGCGGAAGCTTTTTCCATAGTGTTAGCATCATCGTATCCGCTATGTCATACGCATTGGGCTCACGTACTTTGCGATTAAAACTTCGCTCACGATAATATAAACAACGCTTCAAAAATAATTCAGCGCTATCCAGAAATTGTTGTTGGTCTTTCTGTAATTTTTCTAATCGCAGTATCGGAATTTCATGCATCATTTTGGTTAATTCGCCAATATGCTCTGCGATCGGTTTTGACGGTGCATCTTTTAAATAGACATCTGTTATTTGTAACACATTGTCTTGAAACTCTTGGTATGAAATAGTGGGTAGCATAGTAAACTCCTTGTTATGTATAGGTTGGAGCCACTAGCTTATTTCACTTGATTTTCATTTTGCAATCAATATGATTAGCAAAAATTATCATGGAGTTAAATGAATGATCGAGTTATACGGCGCGCCGACACCCAGCGCGTATACCATTGCAATCATGTTGGAAGAAATTGGTTTTAATTATTCAGTTTTTCCAGTGAATAAAAATAATAACGAGCATCTTGATCTTGAATTGCTAAAGATGACGCCGAGTAACGTATTTCCCATCATTCTGGATCGCGACGGACCGAATAAAAAACCCCTGGTGATTTTTGAACCGGGTGCGATTCTGATGTATTTAGCAGAAAAAAGTGGTCAGCTGATTCCTAAAAAAAATACCGAACGATTTGACGTGCTGCAATGGTTATTATTTGAAAGTTCGAAAATCGGACCGATTTTAGGGAATACTAAACATTTTATGTATCACGCGCCGGAAGAAGTGCCGTATGCGGTGAAGCGTTTTAACAATGAGGCGAAACGGATTTTTACGATTATTGATAATCAACTGGGTGAAAATGAATTTATCGCGGGTGAGTATTCGATTGCAGACATCGCAACATTTCCCTGGGTGCGCGAGTATGAGCGTTACAGCATGACAGCGGATCAAATTCCAAATCTTTGTCAGTGGTTAGATCGTATTACGGCGCGTGCGGCAGTGAATAAAGGGTTGAATGCGCTGGGTGATTTGAAGGAGTAATTTTCAACCTGGATTGCGAGCGCGAGCGAAGCAATCCAGGTTTTTTGCGGGTGGAGTAGAAATAGTATAAAAAAACCTGGATTGCTTCACCCGCAAAAAGCGCGGGTTCGCAATGACGGTGCTATCAGCATCATCGTCATTGCGAGCGGAGCGAAGCAATGACGAAACAAAATTAGACATAAAAAAAAAGAGTGTCTCAATTTAAAATTGAGACACTCTTCATTAACTCCTTACTTGATTCAAGTCAAACTTCTAGATAGCGTGACCGGTGGCGGAGTCGGAGCTTTTTTCGCACCCTTGTCTTGCAGTTTGGGCGATTCCGCTTGCGGAGAGGTCTGTTTAAATTTACCAACATGACTTGGACTTGGATTGCTTGACACTGGTACTTTTATAACAGCAGGTTCTTTCGGCGACTCTTTTGCTTGAGCAGGCTCAGGCTGCGGAGTTTTTTGTAATCGAGCTAACACTGCTTTAACTGTGCCAGGAGCAGGCAGTGCGATAGATGGTGTCACAGTCACAGATGATGGTACTTCCTGTTCTCTGGATTCTGCCTGAGGATCCATATCAACACCCGCATTTATACCAGCAGCACGCAGCTTGTGTCTTGCGCTACTCAACTGTACAGCTTCATCTTTACGAACTTGCGCAGTCAACCCAATATTATAAATTGCTGGTGCATATTTTTTATCGAACTCACGCATCAAGTTATAAAAAGCTCTGGTTTGCTCCACCGTCGGTTCAGCGATTAGGTTATTAAAATTATTAACAATATCGAAAACCTTTCTAATCGCAGCTAGCTTTTCAGGTTGAAACTTCATTTCAGGACAACCAATTTGAAACTCAGTTTTTTTATCTAACTTTAATAATAAATCATGATAGAGATTCGCAAACAAACCATCTAATTGGTCATCAACGACTTGCTTCATGGTATAAAATGCACCCTTTGGGCCTGGACCTTTCGGTGGTACAAAACCTCCGGTCATTGGTGCAAACGTTTTTCCGGGTGCATCAGGCTCCGATAAATCTTGTTTTGACAACATGCAAATTAATGCTTTATCAAATCTTCTTCTCCACTCTTGATCCATATTATTAGCAGTGTGATGTGCCTTTGCTGTCTGGGCCAATATTCTTGGCAAGAATTTTTTACTGTTATCTAATACGTCCTGAGTTGTCTTAGGAAAATCGTCGCCTAAAATATTTCTTGGAATAACACCAGTAACAGTATCTTTTCCATTTTGCCCTATCACACGATAGCTTAACTTTTCCTCATCACATTCAATTTCAAGAATGTCATTTTTACCTTTTTTTGCCTTTTCTAATTTTTTAACTGACATTGGCGCAAGATCATACTTGAGACTAAATTCTCCAATCAGCTTAAGAAGATTTTGTAGAGGTTTCTCAAATCGATCATTTAATATCCCTGCAAATTCTGGTTTAGATTCTTCGCCATCGCCATTAATTCTTCTGTATTCCTCAGAATTAACAACATTGGTAAAATAAGTTTCTAAATCTTTCTCAGTCAAACTATCAAACTTAGTATTATCAATTAATGCTTTTTGGCAAACATCGAGTAACGCATCGTGATGGGTTAATATTTTGCAGGGTCCAGCGACAGACGTTTGATGTGTCACAGTGTCCTTATATAAAGCGGGCTCCCGATCTAGTAGGCTGGTAAAATCGGTAACCAGTTTATCCTTGTCTTCCTTCGGCAGTTTTTTAAAGGTTTTGTGAGCATCTAAGATTGCCCGATAACTGTTAGCAATTTTTTCTCGGATTGATGGATCTTCACCTGCCAATCGAACCAAGGTTTCATAATCTTCAATATTTTTATGTTCTTTTATCTTTCTTGCTTCTCTTAGCAGAAGAAGTTTCGTTCCTTCAATTAAGAGTCGATCTTCATAAGAGGTATAAACGGTGGTATATTCAAGACTATTTTCTTGAGTTAAAGGAATTTTAAGGTCGGGACGATTTTCTTCAGTTTCAGCCTTAGGTTTAGCACTCGGTTTAAAATGATTCTCCGGCATCACCTCTGGACGCATCATGTTATAAGTATAACTCATTGTATTTGTTGCGGGGTTATACACTTTTTTCAGTCGATGATCGCATTGATTAGCACCCTGTGAAATTTTAATAATTTGCTCAAATGCATCGTTATATGCTTTCACTTCAGTCGTTTCAGATTTATCATAGTTAACGAGATCTTCTGCATACTGTTCTTCAGCTAGTTTACGAATATTTTC
Source organism: uncultured Coxiellaceae bacterium (assembly GCA_964578975.1). Taxonomy (GTDB): domain Bacteria; phylum Pseudomonadota; class Gammaproteobacteria; order DSM-16500; family DSM-16500; genus CAYRUP01. Next base: position 5,353 of record CAZOFA010000080.1, on the reverse strand, counting down.
AATCGTTCTCTGAGAAATTGGCATTCCTTCTACTTTTTTAATGAAGTCATCGACTCTTTTCCCGAGTTGCTTCATTCTTGCAAGATACTTAGGCGAATAAGAACCTTTATGCGGCACATGATTATTCATGCATTCTCTAACTGTCGCTACTGTCTCTGCAGTCGCTGTACCACCCACTACTTCTGCGTCTTGTGGAAACTCGACATTTGCAGGTAAGAACGAACCGATTAATCTTTGTAGATTATTTTGATCGGTGACTTTAATGATTTGCGGCAACCCACTGGGTGCAACATAAATAAAAGAATTTTCTTGGGTAATAGGGTCTGTATAAATACCATAAGTAGGAATACCGCGGGTTAATTTTAGCAAATCCAGATTCATCGGTGAATTTTTAAAACGAAGCAAATTTACACCGCTCACCAGCAGCTCGTCTTGTGATAATGACTGTATTTGTTCTGTGACAAAAATGCCATCTTTCGCACCTGCATCAAGAGCTATTTTTGTGAATACTTGAGAATTAATGGAAGGATCCAGCACGCGTTTTTTAGATAAAGCATCTTGAACCGCAGCAAGGAATGAATCGATCGTATCATCTGAACTCATCGCCAGCCCATGATTTGCTAAAAAAGAATTCCAATAATTTATGCCACGTATTGAATCTAGACGAAAATTAAAATCACCACCTACAACAACCCCAGGCTGCAATCTTGGATCGCCCTCTATTCTTGAGAGTTTTTCTTCTTCGGTTCCTTGAGAAGAAAGATGGAATATCATGGCTGATGTTACATCGAATTCAATCTCTTCGTTTTTATCATTTGTAATTTTAATTCTTTTTCTAGGCGGGCCAATAAAGGGTTCTTCTTCTATCTCTTTTTTTGCTTCAACTTTGACTTCTTTTGCTGCGAGAAGAGGTTTTGCTAAATCTTTTTCAGGGGCAGTTGGTTGCTGTGTAAGCATATTTTACTCCATATTATTTTTGTTATTAAAACGGACTATCTGAATTTTTGTATACAATTTTTTAATATTTTTTGTGACAAAATAAATCGCGTTTAGAGTATAACGAATATTTTTTATAAACAAGCAAATTATTTTTTTTGAATTGGTATTATTTTTTGCACCGCTCCCAAAATCCCGCGCAAAATATTTATTTCCATCACATCCAATTGTGTGCGACTAAATAAACGCCGCAGTCGCGTCATCAATTGTCGTGGGGCTTTTGGGTTTAAAAATTTGAGTTCGATCAAAACAGTTTCTAAATGTTGGTAAAATCCATCTAACTCTTTTGCGGTTGCAAATGGATAATCCCAGGTTGGATTTTTTATTTCAGATAAACTTGCTATTTGTAATTCATACGCAATCACTTGCACTGCTGAGGCTAAATTTAACGAACTGTATTCAGCATTCGTTGGGATTTGCACATGAAAATGGCAACGTTGCAATTCTTCATTGGTTAATCCCGATTGTTCACGCCCAAAAAGAATTGCGGTTTTTATGTCTTGATGTTCGTCACGAATTTTTTCAGCTAATTGTCGCGGTGATAAAATCGGCCAAGGAATGGTGCGCGTGCGTGTGCTGGTGCCAATCACGAGATGGCAATCGGCGATTGCTTCATCTAAATTACTCACGACTTTTGCATTCTCTAAAATATCACCTGCCGAAGATGCCATTTCTTGTGCTTTGGGATGTGGAAATAACTGTGGTGCCACTAAATAAAGATTTTTCAATCCCATGGTTTTCATCGCGCGCGCGGTGGAGCCGATGTTGCCGGGATGGGAGGTTTCGAGCAATACAATACGAATGCAATCTAACATGAGCGAAAGTATAATTTGTTTTCATTTAGATGCAACTCTGTTATTCTGTGCACCTAATTTTTTTAGGTTCTTTATACAATCATGAAAGATCCATTAATAAACATTGCGATACAAGCGGCTCGTAGTGCAGGCAATATCATTGTGCGGGCACTTGATCGCTTGGATAAAGTGCAGGTCACTGAAAAAGCACCGAATGACTACGTCACGGAGATCGATAAAAAAGCCGAGCTTGAAATTATCGCTATCATCCGAAAATCCCACCCCAATCATGGCATTATTGGCGAAGAAAGTGGTGAAACACCTGGTAATGATTATGTTTGGATTATTGATCCGCTGGATGGCACGCGCAATTTTATTCATGGGTTTCCGCAGTTTGCTGTGTCGATTGCCGTCAGTTTTAAAGGAAAAATCGAACACGGTGTGATTTATGACCCGATTCGGCAAGAATTATTTTGTGCGAGTCGTGGTAAAGGTGCGCAATTGAATGATCGACGCATGCGTGTCAGCACCAACAAACACCTGAAAGAATGTTTACTCGGCACCGGTTTTCCGCATCGCCAGTCGCCCACATTAGTTGAAGCCTACAGCGAAAGTTTGAAAGCATTGTTACCCATGTCCGGAGACGTTCGACGCGCAGGGGCTGCGACACTGGATTTAGCGTATGTCGCTTGTGGTCGTTTAGATGGTTTTTGGGAAATGGGTTTAAAACCGTGGGATCTTGCAGCGGGCACTTTAATGATTAAAGAAGCCGGTGGTTTGGTGTGTGATTTTAAAGGTGGCGAAGATTATATAAAAACCGGAAATGTCGTCGCAGGCAATCCAAAAATTTTGAAATTGTTGTTACAGCAACTGAGGCCGCATTTGTTGCGGATTGAGCAGTTGCAACAGGAATAATTTCGTCATTGCTGACGAAATTATTTTCTTTTTGCTAAAAAAGTACAAACTAATCCTATCATTTTTTCTTTTTCCTTCGGCGCACTTTCTGCAATTATGTAATAGCAGTGAGCGCTGGCGGTGTAATACGCGCAAGATCTAACACTTTTGCTTGATTTAAAAACCATATGAAAGCATATGCACCGCTCCGTTTATTTCCATCTATAAAAGGATGATTTTTTATAATGAAATAAAGAAGATTAGCTGCTTTTTCTTCAATGCTTGGATAAAGCTCTTTTCTGCCAAATGATTGCATCACATTACCGACAATTCCCGCGATACTATCTTTGGTTCGTTCCACGCCAAAAATATCGGTAGCTTCTTCTTTGGCTATCAAATTTAATTTTAATTCAGCTAGAGCTTGATTTAATTTTCCCGCTGTTAGTGCTACTTTCTTTTTTGTTGCGCCTTGTGTAATTAATTTATCTTTATCATAAGCATCTAATGATAGCCAAGTATCCGCAAAGAGAGTGATAAGTTCTAATACGCTATCTTTATCAATCATGAAATTTTTAGGCAATAAATTTTTAACGTCATCGACCACTTTAAGGAATTGATTATAGTTTTTTTGGACACGATTACGATTGATGGTGTATCCCTTTAAAATATGATTTTTGAGTGTTTGGGTTGCCCATTGGCGAAAGCGGGTGCCTTCTAGTGATTTCACTCGATAACCTACAGAAATCACAACATCTAAGTTATATGATTTTACCGGTTTATCTGAATTTGCAAGGTGCATATTTTGCACGTTGCTTTTTTCGGCTAATTCGCCTTCCTTGAATATGTTATTTATATGTTTAGTAATGACTGTTCTATCACGTCCAAAAAGTTTAGTCATTTGTGCTTGGTTTAGCCAGACCGTTTCATGATCAATGGCAACGTCCAGTTCTACATTTTTATCTTTTGATTGGTAGATAATTATTTGCTCATGGGGCGTTTCTTTTTTCATAAAATCCTTGATATTTTTTTAGTTGCCGTATGAGTTTATTATTTTAACCTTTATTTATCACAACGGCATTTTTTCATTCCACGGCAATGCCTGCTCCAACTGCGCGGCCAATTGCAACAACGTCACTTCATCATTCAATCTTCCTGCAAAATGAATTCCAATCGGTAAACCTTGTTTGTCCCAATACAATGGCACGGACATCGCCGGTTGACCCGTAATATTAAACAGTGCAGTAAACGGAAGAAAAGCAAAATGTTTTTCAGCCATTTGTTTGGTGAGTTTGCGTAATAACGGTCCGTAGGGAATGCGGCGCAAAAATTCCAATACATTTTTTTCCCAGATGTGGGGTTGAAATTCTCCGACACGCGGTGGCGTCATGCCCATGGTTGGTGTCAATAACACATCATATTGCACAAAAAATTCAGCGAGCAAACGTGCGGTTTTATCTAATACATGAGTCGCCCACACAAAATCTTTTGCACTAAAGTGCGTTCCAACTTCGCATAAGACTGCGGTGGCGGTTTCTAGTTTAGAAAAGTCTGTTTTATTATTCATTGCTTGCGCGAGCATTTTAATATCGGCGGCAGTATCCGCTGCAATCACAATCATGTAGGCGAGAATTAATTCTTCATGATTTATTTTTGGTGTCGCCACTTCGACAGAATGACCGAGTGTTTCGCATAACATTGCGGCTTGTTTAACTGCATTTTTATATTCTGCATTGACGGTTTCGCCTAGAAAAAAAGGTTCGTCGGTCATGGCAATGCGTAATGGTCTGAGCGGTTCTGTTAATGCGTCTAAAAATTTTTTTGGCGGTGTCGGCAGTGAAATCGGCGAACCTAATTCGGGTCCGGATAATACATCTAACATTGCCGCACTGTCGCGCACACTGCGCGTAATGACGTGCTCAACCACCATGCCTTGCCAAATGCGCATGACATTCGGCCCAGAAGGCGTTCTGCCGCGCGAAGGTTTTAAACCAAAAACACCGCAATACGCTGCAGGAATACGAATCGAACCTGCACCATCCCCACCATGCGCCATTGGCACCATGCGCGACGCCACCGCCACCGCCGAACCACCACTCGAACCACCACTCGCGCGTGTGACATCCCACGGATTGCGTGTGGGGCCAAATAATTTGGGTTCGGTCACGAGATTCAAACCAAATTCGGGCGTGTTTGTTTTTCCTAAAATGATTAATCCAGCTTTTTTCATGCGCTGCACTAATTCAGCATCGTGCGATGAAATCCATTTTTCGGCGATAGCGCTGCCGCATTGCATGGGTGTGCCGGCGTAATCGGCTAATAAATCTTTTAGTAAAAATGGGACGCCTTGAAAAATGCCGCAAGGAATTTCATGTGTTGTTGCGGTGAGTGCGTGATCGTACATTTTGTAAATGACGGCATTGAGAGTGGGATTTAGTTTTTCGATGCGCTCGATGGCGGATTTGATGAGTTCTTGTGGGGAAATGGCGCGGGTTTGGATGAGGTTGGCGAGACCGAGGGCGTCGAGGGAATTGTATTCGGGGAAGGTTGGCATTTTAGAATTTCCCCTCACCCGACGCGAACAGCGCGTCGACCTCTCCCACAAGGGGAGAGGTGTAAAAAAAATATTTAAAACAACCCAATGTGGAGCAGGGGGCGCGCGTTTTTGGACC
>CAZOFA010000079.1:0-10024 GCA_964578975.1 uncultured Coxiellaceae bacterium | reverse complement strand
AATGACGAGAAGGCTGCGCTCGCAATGACGAGTCAACTTTTAATCATTTTATTGATAAACGGAATTAAAGCAAAACTGGCGATCGCGACAGGCAATGCAATCATCCCATAGAGCGTGAATGCATGCGCGTAAATGGGTAATGAGGCGGTCGCAGATAAATGTTCGGGTACAGCAGCAAGATTTGCAATCGTTCCGCCAATCGCAAAAGAGGCAGCTTGGGAAAAAAACCAAACGCCCATCATCATGCCAACTAAATGTTTTGGACAAAGCACCGTAATCATGGCCAGACCAATGGGTGAAATCAATAATTCGCCGATGGTTTGAAATAAATAACTCAAGCATAACCACCACGGTGAAACCATTCCATTCTCACCTAAAAATTGAGCCGCAAAAGCCAACAACAAAAATCCACCGCAAGTAAATATAAGGCCTAAGGCAAACTTCATTTGAATGGATGGATTCACTTCCAAATGATCCATGCGAATCCATAAACGACTTAACAATGGACTCAATGTAATAATAAAAAATGGATTAAAAAACTGAGTCGCTTCTGCATCGATGGGAAAACCCAGCATGTGATGCGACATGTTGCGATCAGCAAAAAGGGTGAGGGAAGTGAATGCTTGATTGTAGAGCGACCAGAAGGCGATCGAAATCACAATCAAAATGAGACTGGCAAACATTTTTTTGCGTTGTGCCACGGGTTCTTTAATCAAAAAGAACAGGACGACTAACAAAATGACACCAGCGGTCACTTCAACGATGATGTTGGTAATCGCAGGATAATGAAAAGCAATTTGGCATAATGCGACGACCGCTGCGATCCCCGCAAATAATAATAAATAAAATTGCATGCCTAAATTTCTTTTTGCATGCGGCGCGCGCGGATATCGTCCCGCGTTATGCAAATATTTTTTGCCAAAGATAAAAATAATTTGTCCGATTGCCATGCCCAATGCCGCAAGAATAAAACCTGCGTGCCAACCAAATTTTGCCACGAGCAGACCGGCAATCAGGGGTGGAATCAAGGCACCGATGTTAATGCCCATATAAAAAATGGTGAAACCACCATCACGACGCGGATCATTTTCTTTATAAAGTTCGCCGACAATACTGGACACATTTGGTTTAAATAAACCATTCGCACAAATCTGTAGACTTAAGCCAATAAAAAACAAGGTTTGATTTTTGAAGGCCGACAGCAGATAAGCAACGATAAAGAGCAGACCGCCCAACACGATGGCGCGTTGAAACCCTAAATAGCGATCGGCAAGATAGCCGCCCAAGGTGGGTGTTAAATACAATAAAGCACTGAAAGTGGCGTATAAAAGGTTCGCTTGCTGATCTTGCATGAGCAATGCTTTGGTCATGTACAGTATGATGATGGCTTGTACGGTATAAAAACCAAATCGCTCCCATAATTCTGTGAAGAATAATAAATAGAGGGTTTTTGGCTGCGCATCCTTCAGAGTATTTGTATTTTGCATAAATTCATTTCAATATATTCATTATTCAAGAAAGGAGAGTGTAAATGATATTCAGAGAATTACGCAAGCGCGTGCAAAAGGTCGGTCAACCTCCTGGCACGGCAACATACACAGGTAGGAAAAAACTGGATGCTAAGACGCTCGTGACGGTCATGCATTTTACCGGCAGTGAGGTGCAAGAATCGACGGGTACAACATTGGAAGCATGTTTACCGCAAAAAAAAGAAGATACCATCACATGGATTCATGTGGAGGGTTTGCAAAATGTTGAGCTCATCCAACAATTAGCAAAAGAATATGCGATTCATCCCTTAACCGTGGAAGATATTTTAAATCTCGATCAACGTCCCAAAGTGGAAGAATATGAGGGATATGTATTTATTACTTTAAAAATGTTGAATTGGCGCAGTAAACGACGCACTTTTTCGAGTGAGCAAGTGAGTTTTGTGCTAGGAAAAAATTTTTTAATTTCATTTCAAGATTGTGAGAGTGATCATTTTCGTGCGATTCGTGAGCGGCTGCGCAGTAATGCAGGCCAAACGATCCGACAATTGGGTTGTGATTACTTAGCGTATCGTTTAATGGATTCGATTGTGGATTATTATTTTGTGGTGTTGGAAGGATTGGGCGAACAAATCGAACAAGTTGAAGATTTAATTATCGAGAATCCGACCCCACAAAATACTCGAACCATTTATCGGTTACGACGACAATTGATGATGGTGCGAAAATCCGTGTGGCCCATGCGCGAAGCAATCAGTCATTTAACCCAACTAATTGGCACACTGGTGACCTCCACCACACGCATTTATTTGCGTGATTTATATGATCATGTGGTGCAGGCGATTGATATGATCGAAACCTTTCGCGAAATGCTGTCGAGCATGTTAGATATTTATATTTCGAGTTTAACCAATCGCATGAATGAAGTGATGAAAACACTCACGATTATTGCGACGATTTTTATTCCGATTACCTTTATTGCGAGTTTGTATGGGATGAATTTTCAAAATATGCCGGAGTTGCATTGGCGGTATGGATATCTTTATGTGGTGTTGGTCATGAGTGCGATGGTGTTGGGTATGATAGTGTATTTTCGTAAAAAGAAGTGGATTTGAGATAACTTGTGTCATTCCCGCCTCCACCTTGTGTCATCCCGCCACCACCTTGTGTCATTCCCGCGAAGGCGGGAATCCATTCTGATTCAATCAGAAAACTAAATAGATTCCCGCCTTCGCGGGAATGACACAAAGTCGCAGGAATAACACAAAGGCGCGGGAATGATGATCAACTCAACTTCACCATCTCGCTTAACTCCAGCAACGCAATAAAAAACATCGTATAGTCAATGCTCCCACTTCCATGCAATAACTCTAACAATTTTTCCCAGCGTTCTTGAATATGAACATTTTTCTTCAACCAATTCCCAATCATTTTCATCGTCGTTAATTTTTTATCGCTATTATTTAAAATAACAATCGTCAATTGTCGTTGCAAACTATCTAATTCATCACGCAACGTTAAACGCGCCATCGTATTCCAGTGGCCTTCGCGTGAATCTGAAGAAATTTGATCGCGAAACCACACTAAATTAAATCGATCGCCCACCGTAAAATAAATTTCTGCTGTTTTGATTAAATCTAATTTATTTTGTGTGGCGACTTCCGTCACGTTTAATGCAGTATACAAGCCACGCGCGACGGCAACTCTTCGTGCGGTATCTTCTTCAATCCCAGCACTGACAAATTGACCCACGATTCTTTCTAAATATTCTTTAGTGGTGCCCACCATCAATTTCGGCACTAAATGTTCAAGTGCATCAATCGATTTTCTATAATGCACAATGATTTTCGCAATATCACCTTTGATTCGCGTACCACGTAAAAACCAGCGTGAAGCAAGATTCAGTAATTGTCGTATATGATGCAATAATTCATATTGCGTTTGCACCGTAACTTTAAAGCTTAATGAATCAATGAGTTCATGTAATCTATCTGTGCCATAGGCGTTTGCCGCTATAATATAAGCGCAAACAATATCAGCAATCGATGCGCCGGTTTCAATTTGCAAACGATAAACAAAAGTAATTCCAACCGCGTTTACCATTTGATTACTTAATTGCGTGGCAATAATTTCGCGACGCAGGCGATGTTCTTCCATCGACTGAGGATAGGTTTTTTCTAATAATGCGGGAAAAGCAGTTTGTAATGCGCTGTTAAAATACGCTTCATCGGGTAAATCAGATTTTAATAATTCATTTTTGATGTGAATTTTCGTATACGCGAGCAATACCGCAAGCTCTGGGCGTGTGAGACCCTGCCCCAGCGATTTGCGTTCTAATAATTTTTTATCGTCAGGAAGAAATTCGACGGTTCGATCTAAATTAACGGAGTGTTCGAGTTCTTTAATATAAGTTTGATAAAGTCCGGTGTAATGTGAAGAACGCATGGCTGAAACACTCATCACCAGTGCTTGATGATAATTATCATTTAATACCAAGCGTGCAACTTCGTCCGTCATTTTTACTAACAATTGGTCGCGTTTTTTCTCGTCGAGATTTCCTTGCAACACTTCTTTGTCGAGTAAAATTTTAATATTCACTTCATGATCTGAGCAATCGACACCTGCGGAATTATCAATAAAATCGGTGTTAATCAACCCACCCTGTAACGCAAATTCCACACGTCCCAATTGCGTGAAACCCAAGTTACCGCCTTCACCAACTACCTTGCAACGCAATTCATCACCGTTCACGCGCGTAAATTCATTTGCTTTATCACCCACATCGGCATGTGATTCGGTGCTTGCTTTCACATAGGTTCCAATGCCGCCATTAAATAACAAATCAACCGGCGCTTTTAATATGGCGCGTATTAACCCATTGGGGGTGAGTTGATCGTCTTCAATACCAAGCGCTTTTTTCATGGCGGTTGTGATGGTGATGGATTTGCTTGATCGATTAAACACACCGCCACCGGTTGAAATTAATTTTGCATTGTAGTCTTGCCAAGAAGAGGTTGGTAAATTAAATAAACGTAAACGCTCATCATATGACTTGCGTGGATCAGGATTCGGATCAACAAAAATATCGCGGTGATCAAACGCCGCAATTAAGTGCATTTTAGGCGTGTAAATCATGCCATTACCAAACACATCGCCACTCATGTCGCCAATACCAACGGCGCTAAATTCATTTTGCGCCAGATTAATTTCAACTTCACGAAAATGTCGTTTAACCGATTCCCATGCACCACGTGCAGTAATCCCCATTTTTTTATGATCGTATCCCGCCGAGCCACCTGAGGCGAATGCATCACCCAACCAAAAGTCATATTCTTTAGAAATGCTGTTTGCAATATCAGAAAATGTTGCCGTGCCTTTGTCTGCGGCCACCACCAAATACGGATCATGATCGTCATAACAAACAACATGTTCCGGTGGAATTACTTTGTTACTTTTTAAATTATCGGTCAGATCCAATAATCCGCGGATAAATGATTTATAGCAAAAAATCACTTCCTCTTGCGTGCGCTCGCGATTCGCTTGCACAGGTAATGCTTTCAACACAAATCCACCTTTCGCGCCAGAGGGCACAATCACAGAATTTTTTACTTTCTGTGCTTTCATCAAACCCAGCACTTCCGTGCGAAAATCTTCGCGCCGATCTGACCAACGCAAACCACCACGCGCTACTTTCGCACTGCGTAAATGAATGGCTTCAAAACGCGGCGAATACACAAAAATTTCATACAATGGATGCGGTAACGGTAATTCAGGAATTTCCGCCGAGTTTAATTTGAAGGACAAATAATCTTTTGGCTCACCTTGCGCATTCATTTGAAAATAATTGGTGCGTAACGTTGCTTTGATTAATTGCCAAAACCGCCGCATGATGCGATCTTCATCTAAACTAGTGATTGCTTCCAGATTGGTTTGAATTTTTGTATCAAGATCGGTTATTTCTTTTTTGACATTGGCATTTTGTTTTAAACCAAATTTTAAATTAAACAGACGAACAAGATCTTTGGTAATCGGCGCTTGAAGTTCGACCGTTTTTTCAATGTACGGTTGACTAAAACGAAAGCGCGCTTGATGCATGTATTTAGCGTATGCGCGAATAATGGTAATTTCACGCCAATTGAGTCCTGCACCTAACACTAATTTATTAAAGCCATCATTTTCACAAACACCAAAACGAATTTTGGCAAATGCTTCTTCAAAATTTGCTTCAACTTCTTTAATGTCTAACGTATCTGCATGCGCATAATCCACACTAAAATCACTGATCCAAATGGAAAGTTTATTGCTTAACACCACTTCATAAGGACGTTCGCTATAGGTGCGAAGATTCATGTTTTCGATCATGGGTAAAATATCAGATAACGGAATGGGTTTTTCGTATTGATAAAGTTTCAGGTGCAGAGGATGTTCGACTTTTGGAATTTCGTATAGATCAATGCGCAGCGTATTGTCTTTAGAAAGTTTTTCGATTTGTAAAATATCACGGATCGCTTCTTCCACAGTGATTTTTTCACAATAACTTAATGGAAAGGCTTGTGCATATTTCTCAGCAAGTAATTTCCCGGTTTTAGCGCCCAGTTTTTTTGTCAATTGCTGATGAAGATCTTCTTTCCATGCTCGCGCCATTTTAACGTCCTTTTAAAAATCCATGAACTTAGATCTTTACCGAAAGCATAGATGGTGTCAATTATAAGAAAGCACTTCCGTCCGGCCGTCCCGGGGCTTGTCCGCGGGCCGACGTATATACTACTTTTTCTTTTTAGCATGAATCGGGGTTGGCGTCACAGGTTGCTTGGATTCTTCTTCGGTTATATGAATATTGAACGTCTTTGTTGCGGTTGAAGTCACGACCGAGGTTTGCTGAATTAAAAAACTAAATTCGCGCAGCAATGCGCTAGTATCAACAGTCTGTTTACTTTCATCCGCCAGCAAGTTTTTTAAGGTTTTCTCACCTTCTGCGACGGCGACCGCGGTACTATAAAAATTTTCGTTCTCGGGATAAAAAAGAATTTGACGCCTCATTTGCATGCCTATACAGGTGGGCAGACAACTGCACCAGGATGGATCCTTAAAAGAAAAGCCTTCTAAATTTAATTTTAATTTATGATCATTCAAAATATAAGATTCGCGTAAGGCCATTGCCCAACTGATTGCAGAAAAAGTACATGCAAGAGCGGTATTATAGGGCGAAGAAATATCCAGCAAGGCGCCGAGCGAATTTCCAGCAAGATAACCTGGAAACATAAAGAATTCTAACACGCGGCCTTTGCACACCATATCAGCGGCCAAAAACGGTAACATTTTTCTTGTCCGACTAAAACTACTGGGTAAATCAATGTGACTGCCATAACTTTCTAAAATAGTTTTAAGTTGGAGGGCGTGATCATGAAGCGTATTTTCACCGACGGTGAGATTTACCGTGTCTGGAATTTCGAGGGCAATACTTTCTTCATTCTCTTCCGATGTATTCGTCGATATCCGGTACGTAAAAGAAAACGGTTTCTCTTCTTCTAAACTAACATCTTCGAGTTCTTTAGGATTTCTTTTGAGTTCTTCACTTAAGGGTGCAGATTGAAAATTCGCATATTGGCAAAGTTTGATAATCGCGATCAGCGCGCTTAAAGACACTAACAAGACGGGAGAAAAAGCAGCTCCCAGCCAAGCTCCTTCTTTATTTTTATCGTATTGAGTGAAAAAAAGTAATAACCAACTGGCCATGCGAAACAGGTTGTAGGTGCTTAATTCAACTTGTTGAACGCCATGAATAGGAGCGATTTCGACCGAGGTGGGTGTGCTTTTCGATTCAGTCAGGTTAACGTCTTCATTGGTTAATGATTTTCTCGGCCCCATAAATTCTCCGACGGACTATACGGACTGCTACTTTTAGTATAGTCGTCCCATGACTTGAGGGATTTGATTGGTGTGATTATAATCAGCGACAATCTTTCATTTATCAATGGCTTACCAATGTTTAAACTCAAAGAAAATAACACTACGGTATATACCGAAGTATTGGCGGGAATGACGACCTTCTTGACGATGTCCTATATCATTTTCGTTAACCCCGCGATTTTATCAAAAACCGGCATGGATGCAGGCGCAGTATTCACCGCCACTTGTCTTGCGGCGGCTTTTGGTTCTGCATTAATGGGGTTACTCGCCAATTACCCAATTGCACTCGCTCCGGGCATGGCACTGAATGTGTACTTTACCTATAGCGTAGTGTTAGGTTCCGGTCATCGTTGGCAAGTTGCACTCGGCGCGGTATTTATTTCCGGAATTATTTTTCTCATCTTAAGTATTTTGCCGGTGCGCGAATATCTCATCAACAGTATTCCCAAATCGTTAAAAGTTGGCATTGCCGGTGGCATCGGATTATTTCTGTGTATCATCGGTTTCAAAACTGCGGGAATTATTACCGGAAGTCCTGCCACCTTAGTGACACTGGGCAATTTACATCAACCCACCACGCTTTTAGCTATTTTAGGTTTTTTTATCATGATCGGTCTTGATGCGTTGGGAATATTGGGATCCGTCATCATCAGTATTTTAATTATTTCTCTGTTAAGTATTTATTTAGGTTACAGCCATTATAACGGCATTTTTTCTTTGCCACCGAGTCTCATGCCCACGTTGTTGCAGATGGATATTAAAAATGCGCTGAGTTTAGGTTTAATCACCATCGTGTTCGCATTTTTATTAGTGGATTTATTTGATAACACTGGGACGTTGATTGGCATTGCATATCGAGCCGGATTTATCGATAAAAGTGGCAAGTTGCCGCGCATTAATCGTGTTTTACTTGCAGATAGTTCTGCGGCAATTGTCGGCGCGGTGTTGGGCACGTCAACCACAACAAGTTATGTTGAAAGTTCGATTGGTGTCAAAGTGGGTGGACGAACTGGATTGATGGCATTAGTCGTCGCATTTTTATTTTTGTGCGCACTTTTTTTATCGCCACTGGCAAAATCTATTCCAAGTTTTGCAACGGCGCCAGCATTAGTGTATGTTGCATGTCTGATGGCGCGCGCATTAACGGAAGTGGAATGGGAGGACGTCACAGAATATGTGCCGGCGTTGCTCACGGCCATTTCCATGCCGCTGACTTATTCGGTTGCGGAAGGAATTTCATTTGGATTCATTTCTTACGTGATCATTAAAATTGTCAGTGGTCGTGTGCGAGATTTGAATGTGGCGTTGGTGATTTTGGCGTTGGCATTTGTCGCGAAATATATTTTTTTAGTGCATTGATCTAAGGATGGATCATCATGTTTGTTCGATATCTTGAAGCTTATTTAAAAAGAAGTGATGAAGAAGCGGAGAAAAAGCTAGCAACGTCTAATGATCCACGCAAAATCTATCATGATTTTATTGAAAGAGCGAAGATTGAAGGTGCCTCTGGTTATTTAAGCCGTGTGTTTAATGAATTCCCTTTGCAATATGGGATTTTTACACCAATCGATAGCGCGGTGATTGCCTCATGGACGACGCAATTTGATCGTGCAATCCAAGCCATCGACGTTAATGAAGAAGGCGAATTTAAAATAAAAAATGGTATCGAACAAAATGCGATTGAAGCATGGGTTAAAGATTTTATTCAGTATGCTTGCAACGAAATATTAGATGATGATGGAAAATTAAAACCAAAAATTTTCGAATTGCTAAATTTAGACAATTTAGTCAAAGAGTGGAAAAAAAATAAACCAGAAAAAATAGCGAAAATTGAAGAACAAATCATCTGTTCCTATATCAACTCAATCGTTATCTTTTCTTTTTGCAATATTCATGCGCTCACCACGGGTCTTTTGTTTTCATATATTCAAAAATTATTAGAGATTCATTTAACAAAAGAGATCGAACAATTTGTGGTGAATCAACCGACGTTAAATTTTTGCATAGCCAAATTAACTAAAACGCCGGAAAGCGAGTTACACAATCAAATAAAAAATATTTCCACAGAGAGAGCAGCCATATCCATTCCGCCCATTGGCGCATCAGCGCCGCAACTCTGGGCGAGCAGCGTGGAATTGTGGATCGATGTCATGGATCATTTTAGACGCGCAAAGAATTTAACCGTGACGCATGCAATTTATACGATGATTTCAACCGAACTCAAAGATAGTTTAGATTATGAAATTGTCTCGGGTGATAGCACCTATCAAATTTCGCCTGAAGCCTCCAACAAATATATGGAATGTGTTGATGCATTTAATCCTGATCCGCCTGTTTTGGTAGTGCCTGAAGCAAGTAACGCTGACAATGGAGATTCTTCTCTAGGATCAATTTTTAGATATTTTGGACTTTACGCAACAACACGTTGTGCCGTTGAAGCAAATAAAAAAACCATGGCTGCTGAGCCCCCGCCACAGACACCGGTGCCTACTGCAGGTTAGGAAATCTTGCTATCGTTATTGCGAGCGTTACCTCTTCTCGTCATTTCGCGCGCCACCTTATAGGGAAATGACGACAGACACAACAAAAACCACTTTTAGTGCGCGAAAAAACCAGGTATTTTA
>CAZOFA010000078.1:0-10473 GCA_964578975.1 uncultured Coxiellaceae bacterium | reverse complement strand
CCCGCGCCATTGCGAGCGCCCCCAAGCAACCCAGTTGTTGGCCCCGGCATGCCTGCGCTGGGCTCGCAATGACGGACTGCACTAAAGCGCTAAACTCTGTGTTAGCAAATGCCCAATGGTTGCATGCAACACATTTAAAATCGGTTTTGGATATAACCCCACCCAAAACACACCAATCGCTAACAACGTATAATTAATCGTTTCAATCCACGTAATATCCTGCATCGCGGCCACATGATCATTTGCCACCGGGCCGAAAAAGACGCGTTTATACATCCACAATGTATACGACGCCGCTAAAATCAGTGTCATTGCCGCAAAAAATGCAACCCAAAAATGCGCCTGAAACGCGCTCATCATCACCATAAATTCGCCAACAAATCCCGCCGTGCCCGGCAACCCAACGTTTGACATAGCAAACAACATGAAAAACGCAGCGAAAATAGGCATGCGCGCCGCCACACCACCGTAATCTTTAATTAACCGACTATGATTATAATATCGATCCGCTAACATCCCGACGCCCAAGAACATCGCACCAGAACCAAAAGCATGCGCAATCATTTGCACGACTGCACCTTCCAGACTCATGTAAGCATCTTGATACGAACCGGTATGACGAATGATGTCATAAATCATGAAACAACCGAGTGTGGCAAATCCCATGTGTGCAATGGAAGAATATGCAATTAATTTTTTCATGTCGTGTTGCACAATCGCGACCAAACCAATATACACAATTGCAATCAAGGACAACACAATCATGAACCACGCCAGCGCTTCACAGGCGTCAGGCGCAATCGGCATACTAAAACGTAAAAATCCGTAAATGCCTAATTTCAACATCAATGCTGCTAACACCACCGAACCACCGGCCGGTGCTTCTGTGTGCGCATCCGGCAACCACGTATGCACTGGCCACATCGGCACTTTCACGGCAAACGCGAGGAAAAATGCAAAGAACAATAACGTTTGAATGTGTAGACTTAAATGCAATTGATAAAATTTTTGAATTTCAAATGAACCGGTTTGATTGTATAAATACAACAACGCGATCAACATTAAAATGGAACCTAAAAATGTATACAAGAAAAATTTGATCGAGGCATACGAACGATTTGCACTGCCCCACATCCCGATACTGAGATACATCGGAATCAACATACCTTCCCAAAACACATAAAACAAAATGGCATCGGTTGCCGCGAATACGCCAATCATCATGCCTTGCATGGTTAAAAACGTCGCCATGTATTGTGCGACGCGCAATTTAATTGCCTGACAGCCCGCCAAAATAACCAGTAGCCCAGTAAAATTAGTCAGAATAACCATCGCTAACGAAATACCATCCACGCCCAGCGCGTAATGAATTTCATAAGCGCGAATCCATAAATGATTTTCCTGATATTGCATCGCAAAACTGCTCGCATCAAAACCAAGATAAAGTGGAATACACAATAATAAATTCACTGTGCTCACCGCGGCTGCAATCGTGCGTGCAATATTGGCGTTGTGATCACCCCCGGTAAATAACACGGCCACGGCACCGAGCACCGGCAACCAAATCAACACACTGAGCAATGAAAAATGCAACATATTAAAATCCTAGCAAAAGCCAACTCAGAAAAATGGCTAACCCTATTATCATGACGAACACATAGTGATACATGTAACCTGTCTGCATGCGACGAGAAACGCGTGCGAGCTCACGAATCACTTTTCCTGAGCCATTCACAAACACACCATCAATAAAAATTAAATCGCACACCAGATAAAAAAATTGTCCTACCTTACGACAACCACGCACCAACACCAGTTGATTAAAATCATCAAATCCATATTTGTCATTGATAATCGCATACAATAGCGCGAAACGTTTTTTCAACTGTGGCGCAAGCTGTGGCAATCCCAAAGTAAATATCCATGCCGTCACAATGCCCGCGAGCGCTAACCAAAGTGTTGCGGTGCGACCCGCATCCATTGCCATGTGTACCGCACCGTGAAAATCCACCGCCAATTGTTGCAACACATTGTGCGCGGGTAACACAAAAATGCTATCGCCTAACAAACGTGGCGTGGAAAATAACATCGGTTCAACTAACATGCCGCCGACGATCATGCTCGGGATGGCTAACGCAATCAGCGGAATTAAAATCACCCACGGTGATTCTTTGACATGTTGTTTAGTTTCTTCATCGAAACGTGGCTTGCCATGAAATGTTAAAAAGAGCGCGCGGAAAATATAAAGTGGTGTGATAAATGCACCCGCGAGTACACAAAAATACGCGTAATGTGCACCAGGAATCGTGGATAAATGTGTCGCCTCAATGATCGCATCTTTCGAATAAAATCCAGAAAACGGTGGAATCGCTGCCAGTGCTAATGCGCCAATAGCGAATGTCAGATACGTCACCGGCATATAAGAAATTAATCCGCCCATTTTTCGCATGTCTTGCTCATGATGCAACGCTAAAATAACCGAGCCTGCGCCTAAGAATAATAATGCTTTAAAAAATGCGTGCGTGAATAAATGAAAAATAGCGGCATCGTACGCCGATGCACCTAACGCCACTGCCATATAACCTAATTGCGACAAGGTGGAATATGCAATCACGCGTTTAATGTCTTGATGAAACACCGCGAGAATTCCCATGAAGAAACATGTTGTGGCACCGATCACAATCACAAAGCTCAGTGCAACCGGTGAATATTCAAATAAGGGCGAACAACGCGCGACCATGTAAATGCCTGCGGTCACCATAGTTGCCGCATGAATCAAAGCAGAAATCGGCGTCGGACCTTCCATCGATTCGGGTAACCAAACATGTAATGGCACTTGAGCGGATTTTCCCATCGCACCAATAAATAATAAAATGCAAATCACAGTAATGGCAGAGGTTGAAATACCGGGAAAAATTTTAATGGTTTTATCGGCAATGCTGGTGACATTAGAAAACACCGTGTGATAATTCACATCGCCAAAATACAGTAAAATGGCAGCGAGCCCCAAAATAAATCCCACATCGCCGATGCGATTCGCTAAAAACGCTTTTAAACTTCCAAACACGGCTGACTCGCGTTTAAACCAAAAACCGATGAGTAAATATGAAACCAGCCCCACACCTTCCCAACCAAAAAACATTAATAGAAAATTATTCGCTAGCACCAACGCCAACATCGAAAATGTGAATAACGACACATAACTGAAAAATCGTTCGTAGCCAGGATCATCCGCCATATAACCAATCGTGTAGATGTGCACCATGAAAGAAATAAACATCACGACAAACACCATGGTTGCGCTTAAACGATCGAGTAACAATGCCACATCAAAATGAAATGAACCTGAGCTAACCCAGGTGTACACAACGCCTTCTTGGGTGGGAGCACCCAATAACACAATCATCGAAAATAAATAACAAGATAAAACAAACGCCACACCGACTAATGAAACGGTGACCCAATGTGTGGCGCGCGCACCAATTTTTTTGCCAAATAATCCTGCGATGAGCGAACCGGCTAACGGTAGCAACATCATGATAAGCGCAATAGTTAATAAATTATTCTGCACGTCTTATCCTTTTAATTCATCTAATTTATCGACTTCAATGGTGCCGGATTTACGAAACAACACCACCATAATTGCAAGACCAATGGCGGCTTCAGCGGCGGCCACCGTCAAAATAAAAAATACGAACACTTGTCCGACGTTATTGTTCAGAAAATGCGAAAAAGCAATGAAGTTAGTGTTGATGGCTAATAACATTAACTCAATCGACATCATCATGACGATAATATTTTTTCGATTCACGATGAGACCGGCGATGCCAATACCAAATAACAATGCAGCGAAAATGAGAAAGTGGTTAAGTGAGAGTGTCATGGGGATTTTTTCTCCGATTTCATTTTCACTAAACGCACTCGATCTTGACGACGCACCGCAATTTGATCGGCTGAATTTTGCGTTTTGCGTCCGATCGGTTTGCGATGAGTTAAGGCAATCGCTGCGATAATCGATGTCAGTAATAAGACGCCGGCGACTTCAAATGGATACGCGTAATTGGTATAAATCACGGAACCAAGATCGGCGATGTTGCTATAATCTTTTGCGGATTCTGTGACGGAAACAGTGGTTAATCCAGCATGAGGGCTCACGGCCATCACTGTTAAACCAACGATGAGCAAAATAATGATGGCGGCGAACGGCCAATAACGCACAAAGCCTTCGCGTAACGTCACGATGTGCAAACTGATCATCATCACGACAAATAAAAATAATGTCATCACGGCACCGACATACACTAACACTAAAATCAACGCTAAAAACTCCGCTTGCAAAATCATCCAGACACCGGCGGTGGCGAAAAAAGTTAGCACTAAAAATAAAACGCCGTGCACGGGACTTTTTGCCGCGACGACCATCAACGCTGAAATCACAGCGGTGGCTGAGAACACATAAAAAATTATGGGTAGTGCTGTCATATTTTACCTTTTATTAAAAACCATCACGCAGTTTTAGCGTCATTCCCACATCCTATTGTCATCCCTGCGCGGGAATGACACAGAGAAACGGGAATGACACGGTTTTCAGCGAAACTTCGCATCCTCTGCCCGATCTTTCGCAATTTCCGCTTCATACCTATCACCAATCGCCAGTAATTTTTCTTTCGTTAAAATATTTTCACCGCGATTTTCCTGATGATAATCATTAAACTTTGTCAAAATAATCGAATCCACCGGACATGATTCTTCGCAAAATCCGCAAAAAACACACTTAAACAAATCCACTTCATATAATGTTGTGCGACGCGTGCCATCCATGCGCGGTTCGGCTTCGATGGTAATCGCAAGCGCAGGACACACTGCTTCACATAATTTGCAAGCAATACAACGTTCTTCACCATTGGGATAACGACGCAGTGCATGCAAGCCACGAAAGCGCACCGACGTCGGCGTTTTTTCTTCGGGATATTGAATCGTAATTTTTTTCGCAAACAATAATCGCCCTGTGAGTTTTAATCCCAATAACAAATCCCACAAGGTAAAACTTTTAATATATTGGATTAATCGTCGCATATTTTTATCTCATTTCCGTGAACCACGGACTCAATTGAAAATGTATCGCCAATGCGAGCACCACGATCCACACGATCGTCACTGGAATCAGTACTTTCCAACCTAAACGCATAATTTGATCGTAGCGATAACGCGGAAAAGTCGCTCTGATCCATAAATAACAAAAAATAAAAAACGATAACTTCATTAACAACCAAACAAAACCCGGCACCCACGCAAAAAATGTTTCGAGATAAGGAATGCCTTCGAAGGGTGATAACCAACCGCCCATAAACATCATCACCACCAGCGCCGAAATCAAAATCATGTTGGCATATTCCGCGAGAAAAAATAACGCGAACGCGGTGCCGGAATATTCAACGTGAAAACCCGCGACAATTTCACTCTCACCTTCTGCCACATCAAACGGTGCGCGATTGGTTTCAGCGATACCGGAAATCCAAAAGACAAGAAATAACGGTAATAGTGGTAACCAATACCAATGCCAAATACCGCCGGCTTGCGCTGCAATAATCGTTTGAAAATTCAATGAGCCTGCGGCCATCATGACACCAATGAGCGCAAACCCCATGGCAATTTCATAAGAAATGGTTTGTGCCGCGGCACGCAGTGCGCCAAATAAAGCATATTTTGAATTTGACGCCCAACCGGCAATTAAAACACCATACACGCCCAAAGATGAAAGTGCATAAATATATAAAACACCGGCATTAATATTGGCTAACACAAATGCTTTATCCAGTGGAATCACCGCCCACGCAGCGAGTGATGTGCCAATACTCACAATCGGTGCCACGATAAATAAAAAACGATTCGACGCACTCGGAATAATTATTTCTTTATTTAATAATTTCAACACATCCGCAATCGGTTGACCAAGCCCAAATGTTCCGACGCGATTGGGACCAATGCGCATTTGGATATAACCAATCACTTTACGTTCAAGATAAGTTAAATAGGCAACACTCAACAACAACGCGAGTATAATCACGAGGATTTTTATAGAAATAATACTGATTAAAAAAAGTTGTTCTATCATGCTTTATGAATCTCTATGGGTCCGTATAGTTCACTTAATTCTTTCGCTGCTAAAATGCCGCCGAAAATGTGTAAAGCATCACGCGGAATGCGTGCGTCAACCACAACAGGGAGATGAATTCGATTTTCTCCTTGGGTAACAGATACGCGATCGCCGGTTGTGACTTGCAATGCTTTTGCGCTGTCGGGATGTATGCGTGCGGCGATTAAATCACCGGTGATAATCGGTTGTGTTGCTTGCAACGATTTTGCATGACGTTGCATGCTGTCGCCTGCGTATAAAGGAATTTCACCGATGCGAGAAATCTTCCTACTGCCCGTGTCATTCCCGCGAAGGCGGGAATCTATTTGGGATGGATTCCCGCCTTCGCGGGAATGACACAGGTCGGGATGACACGGTTGCGTTTTGAGTTGTTCGCTGATTTCATGCGCAGACTCATAATCAAATCCTTCACAATGAAATAAATTTCCTAACACGCGTAACACTTTCCACGCCGGTCGCGCTTCACCCAACGGTTGCACAACGCCCGTAAATCGTTGCCATTCACCACTCACATTCACAAACGTCCCTGCCGTTTCAGTAAACGGCGTCACCGGCAAAATGACTTTTGCATATTGCAGCAACAACGGATTTTTATACATCGTTAACGCCACCACAGATTCTGCTTGCGCTAATGCATTTAACGCCATCGGTGCATTTGCACAATCAAATTCAGGTTCCACATTTAATAACACATAGGCTTTACGCGGATTTTTTAGCATTTGATAAGCATCTAATCCAGGATAATTCACTGGACTTCCCAGCTCACCACGATGCGGAACAGCGCCCGCCATCCATGCACCTGCCGCATTTGCACCTTCGGTTAGATATCCCAGTGTTGCATTGTATTCTCGCGCAATCTGTTCAGCAGCTGCACGTAACGCCGCGCTCTTGGGATGATGAAATGCTTGAATACCCACTAACACACACACTTTTTTTCCTGCACGTAACAATTGAACGATTGCATCATCCAAATGAATGAGTGCTTCAGGCAACAAATGTGGTGCAACAATTTTTTTGGCGGCGATCGGAAAATTAAAATGATAATCCATCATATTAATCGCAATCACTTTCGCGCCAAAGCGTGCAGCTTTGCGCACACGCACGCCGAGCATCGGTTGTTCTGCTTGAATGTGTGAGCCAATTAATAAAATCACATCACATTTTTCAAGATCAGCAATGGCGCCTGACAATCCGGGAAATAACGGCATATTTTCTTGATCAGAAAAGTCGACTTGTCGTAAACGATGATCGACGTTCGAACTGCCTAATTGCCGCATTAATTTTTGTAATAAATAAAATTCTTCGACCGTGGAATTGGGAGACGCGAGAGCACCAAAGTCATTTGCACTGTTTGCATCGATCACGCGTTGCAAATTCGTCACGGCAGTTTCTAATGCCGTTTGCCAATCTGTTTCATGCCATTGATCATCAATCAACACCATCGGTTTTTCTAAACGATCGGGATGATTTAATCCTTCATAACTAAAACGATCACGATCTGAAATCCACATTTCATTGATATCGTTATTTTCGCGCGGCACCATGCGCATGACTTTGTTTCCACGGGTATGCGCATGCAAATTCGAGCCGGTACAATCATGTGCTGCAACTGTTGGATATTGATTTAATTCCCAGGCACGTGCGGTAAAACGAAATGGTTTTGACGTGAGCGCACCCACCGGACAAAGATCAATGATATTGCCGGATATTTCTGAACGCATGGCGTGTTTGACATAGGTACCAATTTCCATGTTTTCACCACGACCGGTTGCACCTAATTCACGAAGCCCAGCAATTTCATCACCAAATCGCACGCAACGTGTGCATTGAATACAGCGTGTCATTTCTGTCGAAATGAGTGGTCCTAAATCTTCATCTGCGACCGAACGTTTGCCAAACGAATAAAATGTATCTGCGGCACCAAAACCCATACTTAAATCTTGTAATTCACACTCGCCGCCTTGATCGCAGATCGGGCAATCGAGTGGATGATTAATTAATAAAAATTCCATCACGGCTTTTTGTGCCGCCAGTGCTTTCGGTGAACGCGTAAAAACTTTCATGTTTGGCGCAACCGGTGTTGCACACGCAGGAAGTGTTTTCGGTGCTTTTTCCACTTCGACTAAACACATGCGACAATTCGCGGCAATCGATAATTGTTTGTGATAACAAAAACGCGGAATATAAATGCCCGCCTCATCCGCGGCTTGGATGACCATGGTATTTGCTTTCACTGTTAACGGCTTGCCGTCTATTTCTATTTCAATATCTGACATGTTTAAACCTTACATTTACCATGCTCAACATGATAAACAAATTCCTCAAAAAAATGTTTGAGAAATCCACCGACTGGCCATGCGGCCGCTTCACCAAACGCACAAATCGTGCGTCCTTCAATATTTTTTGCGACACGGCGCAAGTTTTCAATATCTTCGAGCGTGCCTTCGCCGTGTTCGATACGATGCACTAACCGATAAATCCAACCGGTGCCTTCGCGACACGGTGTGCATTGACCACAGGATTCATCTTTATAAAAATGCGCAATACGTAACAACGCTTTCACCATACAAACAGTTTCATCCATCACGATGACGGCACCTGATCCTAATCCGGAGCCCGCTTTTTGGATCGAATCAAAGTCCATATCCAATGACATCATCAGCTCAGCGGGTAACACTGGCATGGATGATCCACCGGGAATCACTGCTTTTAATTGATGACCGTGACGCACGCCACCCGCCATCGCCAATAAATCTTTGAACGGCGTGCCTAATGGCACTTCGTAATTTCCTGGTTTATTCACATGTCCTGTCACGCTGAAAATTTTGCAACCGCCATTGTTGGGTTTGCCTAATTTTAAAAACCATTCACCGCCTTTTTCTAAAATGACGGGAACCGATGCAAATGTTTCAACATTATTAATCGTGGTAGGTCGGTCATATATACCACGTACAGCAGGAAAAGGCGGTTTAAAACGTGGCATGCCTTTTTTGCCTTCGAGCGATTCCATTAATGCGGTTTCTTCACCACAAATATAGGCGCCAGCACCAAGATGACTATAAACGTCGACATCAACCGATGAACCTAAAATATTTTTACCGACTAACCCTGCGCGTCGCGCTTCATCCAGGGCTGCTTCGAAACGTTGATACGGTTCATGAAATTCACCGCGCATGTAGTTATACACGACGGTTGCACCCATGCTGTATCCAGCGATGAGTAATCCTTCAATCAACTGATGCGGATTAAACAGTAAAATATCGCGATCTTTGCAAGTGCCGGGTTCACCTTCATCTGCATTACATAACACATATTTTTGTCCGGGCGCATCATGCTTGATGAAACTCCATTTTAATCCGGTGGGAAAACCCGCACCGCCCCGACCGCGTAATGCCGCTAATTTTAATGCATCAATAATAGTTGCGGGTGGCGTTTTTTCTTTTAATATTTTTTTCCATTGCACGTAACCTCCAGCACTTTCGTAAGTGCGGAGTGTCCATGGCTGATCTAAATGCAATGTGCGAAAACAAATTTCATTGGCCACGACGTGTTACTCCAGTTCTTTTAAAATGTCATCGACTTTTTCTGGTGTAAGATTTTCATAATATTTTTTGCCAATATGAAACATAGGTGCCGCAGCGCAAGCGGCTAAGCATTCCACTTCACGCAAAGTAAATTTTCCGTCTGCGGTGGTTTCATTGACCTTGACGTCTAATCGTTTTTTCAAATGATCCACAATTTTTTGTGAGCCATTCAACATACAAGAAATATTGGTGCAGACATTAATGACATGTCGACCCACCGGTTTTAAATTGTAGAGAGAATAAAATGAAATGACTTCATACGCCGTCACGCGTGACATTTCAAGATAATCAGCGACTGCATTGACTAAATTCTCCGTCAACCAACCGCCATTTTCTTCTTGCACAATCATCAACGCTTGCAAAACGCCAGATTGTTTTTTGTCAGCGGGATAACGCTGCAACCAACGATCAATTTCAGCTTTTGCATGCGCGGATAACATAGTTTGATTTGTCTCACTCATTAGCGATCAATCTCTCCAAATACAATATCCAAACTCGACAGCACCGCCACGACGTCCGCAATCATATGTCCACGGATTAATTCTTCCAGTGCTGCTAAATGTGGAAATCCAGCCGCGCGGATTTTTAATCGATACGGTTTGTTTGCACCATCTGACACTAAATAGACGCCGAATTCACCTTTCGGATGTTCAATCGCCGCATACGCTTCACCGACGGGCAAACAAAAACCTTCTGTCATTAATTTGAAATGATGAATCAGTGATTCCATAC